>CAXMND010000076.1:0-25365 GCA_964194675.1 uncultured Coxiellaceae bacterium
GATTCGCGACTGAGTGCCTCGTCGACCTGTGCGATGTATTCGACGGCACTTTGGATCCTGTCTTCCTTCTTCTTCTCGAGGCCTCGCCGAATCATCGCTTCGACTTCTCTCGGGACCCGCACTCGTGGAGCGACCTCGCAAATCCGTGGAACCTCAGCGGTGGCGTGCATCGTCAGCAGGGCGAGCACCTCTTCGGCGTCGAACGGTGGTACGCCCGCGATCATTTCGAAAAGCATGACCGACAGCGAATAGAGGTCGGCGCGTGCGTCCACGGGTTGGCCGAAGGCCTGCTCCGGGGCGATGTAGGTCGGCGTCCCAATCGTGACGCCGAGCTGGGTGAGACCGGGACTTCCCGCCTCGACATGCGCATCGTCGAACAGCTTCGCGATCCCGAAGTCTAGAATTTTCGCAAAATCACGGTCACCATCTTGCTCCACCAGAATCACGTTCTCTGGCTTCACGTCGCGATGTATGATCCCCGCGTCATGTGCGTAAGCAAGAGCGCTCAATACGTGTCGCGCAATGTGGAGTGATCGTCTCCATCCAATCCGACGCTCCGTGTCCATGAGATCGAACAGCGGTACTCCATCCAAGACCTCGAGCACCATGTAGAGAGTGCCGTCCTCGAGCTGACCAAAGTCCGACACATTGACGCAGTTCGGGTGGTCGACCCGACCGATGGCGAACGCCTCGCGCTGGAATCTCTCGCTGATCCCATCGATTCCCTCGACCTCCGGGTGCAGGAGCTTCAAGGCAAGCGGGCGGCGTATGGCGATGTGCTCGGCAAGGTAGACGCAGCCCATGCCTCCAGAGCCGAGGACGCCGGTAATGCGATACCGCCCACCCAAGACATCCCCGACTCGCGGCCGCTTCGAACCCGGCGACACCGGCCCTGCGGACGGTCGATCCTCCACTCCAGAAGTACGCACTCACACAGTATTACGGAAAAAGGTCCTTGCGCCCAAGTGCCCCGCTAGGGCTAACATTACCGCTGCCGCGACCTAATAGGCGCGGAGGCAATCGGTCTGGTAGCCTTCGCGCGCGCATGTCGAAGGTATCCGGAGTCCTTCTTGTTCTTTTGGTCGTTTCGGGGTGTGTCACCGTTTCGGCCCACGAACGCGAGTACCTAGCCGACCCAACCATGCAGCCGGTAGTCGACCCCTTGGAGGAGCTGGCCTCGCGACAGCTTCATCGTGCGCGCGAGGCGGCCGGTGGAGGCGACGCAACCGCCGCGGGAGGGGGCTGTGGCTGCACAAACTAGGCGTCGGCAGCGCATCTTCCGATTGGTAGTCGTCTTGCCGATCTTCCTTGGGATGTGCGGTACGGCCCCCGGGCATGCCGACAACGATTGGAAAGTCGAAGAGCTCCTGTCCCGGTTCACCTATTTCAACCAGGCCGGGTTCGGCTATCAGTCGCAAGCAGGCCCTGGCCCCAAGGGCTCCGAAGAGCTTCACGTCTGGAACCCTGCCATCTACCTCCGCATTCGACAGAACGAAAAGGTCGAGCACACGATCGTGGTTCCCGTCGACGTCATCACTTCCGCGTCGATCGACGCGATCGACGCCATGACGTCTGCATCCCGTCTCAATAAGACAGTCACCCTCGACATCACGACTAGGTACGAGGAGACGGCGGACGACACCATGTCCTTTCGATACGGGTTCCATCTCGAGGAGTGGTACCGCTCGGCGTTCGTGGGCGTCGGCTACGCCAAGGAGCTCGCCCAAGACAACGCGACCGTCGCGATGAACCTCAATGGTTATTTCGATGTCTTCACGCCGTACGGCCCGGATGGTAAGCGCGAGCCTCCCGGGAATGAGCGTGATGTGCGCGGACTATTCAACGCCAACCTCGAGGTCTCACAGATTCTGAGCCGAACGACCCGGGTCAAAGGGGCATACGGACTGACATGGCAGGCTGGCCAGCTCATAACGCCATGGAACTCGGTGCCGATCTTGTGCAATCCCGAGGTCACGGCGTGCCTAGGGCGTATCCAGGAGCGTTTTCCCAGTACACGCTTACGCAACGCCTTCTCGGGTCTGCTGGCGCAGCACATTCCAGCGACGCACTCGACGCTTCGGTTGCACTATCGGTTCTACTTCGATGATTTCGATGTTCGCGCCCACACCATGAAGGTGGAGTTCTATCAGTACGCGACTCCGAGGGCGTACATACGAGCGAACTATCGCGCCCACCACCAAAACGCGGTCTACTTCTGGACGAGCTCCATCAACCCGGGAGACTTCGATCCCGACGCGCCACGGACGGCCGACTCGGACCTGGCCGAGTTCTGGGCCCACGAGGTAGGTGGAAAGCTCATGATCTATGTCGACCCCACCGCCAGCATCCATCGTGTCGATGTGGGCTTTTCCCGCTACTGGCGAACCAACGACCTCATCGTAGATATCTTTACCATCGGCTATGGTCGCCTGTTCTGAGCCGACGGTCTTTCAGCGTCACCCTCCGAATCTCGGTCCTTGAGGGACAAGAGCGGCTCAGATACGTTCGCTCGGGTTCCGATGAAGACCTTCGTCAATCACGATGTTTCCGAGCTTTTGTTTCGGTTGCTGTTCAGCAGCATCTTCGTGGTGCTCGGGGCGGAGCATCTCTTCAACGACGAGCTCATCCAGCGGTTGATGCCCGAGTGGCTACCGATGAAGCGCGTCCTGTCGGTCGCGAGTGGCGTCATCCTGCTGGTGGGCGGCGCGAGCATCGCCCTGGGGGTGCGTGTTCAAGAGGGCGCGATCCTGCTGGGACTATTTCTCATCGTAGTCACCCTGGTGATCCACGTACCTGGGATGCTTCAGGCGCCAGATTTCATCGCTCCAGAGGACATGTGGCTCTGGGACCTCTACCAACGCAGCAACTTCATCAAAAACGTTTGCCTCCTAGGTGTCTGCTTCCACCTGCTAACGCACGAATCAGGCTCACTCACGCTCCCCCGGTACTTTCAGCGACAGCGACAGCGACAGTGACAGTGACAGTACCAGCGCTAGTGCCAGTGTTCAACGTCAGCGCTTGCGTAAAGCCTCTCTGAGACGCTCCCACTTGTCCGCGTTCTCTGGCGCCACTTTCTCCGCGTTTGCGATCACTTCTTCCGCGAGATCCAGTCGCCCGTCCGCGACCATCGTGCGAACATAGGCGAGCACGATGGTGGGATCGGCTGGGGTGCGGTCGAGCTCGGGTTGGAGGGTGCGCCTTGCAGCTTCTGGCGCCCCAAGCAGGACGCTGATCTGAGCCTCTTGGAGTCGCTGCAGGCGCTCGCCTTCGACCGGTTGTGATGCGACTTGCTTTGCTTGTTGCAGGGCGTGCTCGAACGCGTCAATCGCTGGATTCTCCGGGGCTCGCTGCCGCGCGTTCTCGAGGGAAGCCCCGGCGTCCGCGAAACTCCGAAGGCGAGCTTGGATCCCCGCGAGCAGTAGCCAGGCGGTGTCGTCGGCCGGATCCGCCTTGAGTATCTGCTGCACCATCGTTTCTGCGTCGGCAAGATCCATCGTTCGCATCGTCACTGCTGCGTGGGGAATCCCAAACAAAGAAGCGTTGCCGAGCAGCTGCGGGGCAAAGCTCTCGGGAATCTCCATGTTCAGGAAGATCTGGGGCCCGGGGAGCTCGAGGCGCTGCTTCGCGAGCGCGAGGTCATAGAATGTGCGGAGAGCGAGCAGCACGGATTGGTCGGTGTCGGCGGTGGTGCCGATGAGCTGCTTCGTCGACAAGAGAGCAAAGCGGGCGGCGAGGGCGGGATTGCAATTCTCCGTGGCCCGAGCATACCCGCGTTGAAAAAGTCGGATTGCGCGGTCCGGATCTTCAGCAGCCTCCGCGATTCCGACGAGCTCGAGCGCGTGCAAATTGTCCGGGTTTCGCTCGACCTCGTACTCCCACAGCACCTGACTATCCCGGAAGTGGGTGACGTGCTGCCTTGTCGAAAGGCCGCATGCGACGAGGATCGTACACACGCCGAGCCCCAAGAGAGTGCGTGAATCCGGTGTTGCGTCGGAAGCGCGGGCGACGACTCGTCCAAACAGTGCGGCGACGCCAAAGATCGGGACATACAGGAAACGCTCAGCCGTCAATCCGTATCCGTGAAGGTCGACGATATTCAGCACTGGTGCGAGAAAGAACAAGAACCAAGCGATGTCGACCAACCAAGGTTTGCCGCGCATTGCGCGAAACCTTGTACCTAAGACGGCGATGCCGATCACCGTGAGCCCCCCGATCGCTATGGTCATCGCGGGCACGACCATGGAACCCGAACAGTCGGTGTACCGAAACCCACGCTCCACGAACGGACGCCATGGCCAGACCGTCGCTTCGATGTAGTACCCAAGCGTGCCGAGTACACGTCGGGGAATGCCAACCCAAGCGATCCCGGCTTCCGGAGGCGGCATCATGGTGAAGCGAGCGATGACGAACGTCGCGAACATACCGGTCGACGCGCTCCAACGCCTCCAATCGATGGCCCCTCGACGGCCGTACATGTCGATCCACAGGACGACGGGGATTACGATCGCCGTCTCTTTAGCGAACAGGGCCAACCCGAAGAGGACCGATGGGACAAGGATGGACCCCGGCCGCTTGACCCAAACCGCGTAACCGCTGAAGACAAACAACGCCATCCAGAGCTCCGTCGAAGCGGAGATCCAGGCCACACTTTCCGCGCGTGACGGATGGATCGCAAAAAGCGCGGCGCCAGCCAGGGCGCCCAACCAGCCATCTCGACCCTCGCCCAGGCGCTCCCGAAGCAAAGAGAACACCAAGGTTACGACCATCAAGTGCAGGAAGAGGCTCACTACGTGGAAGCCCCGTGCATCGAGACCGAACAGCTGGTGCTGCGCGAACAACGCGAACGTCGTGACCGGCCTATAGACTTGTGCGTAGGCCTCGCTCAGCTCGGCCTTCGACGAGGATATGTTCCAGAATCCCGTCGTCAGCAGCTCACCGAGGAGGTTTGGGTCGCGCAGGGTGGCGTTATTTACGATGAGTGAGAAGTCGTCCCACACGAACCCGCCGCGCAGCCCGATCCCGAAGACGGCGACGATGAGCGCCCAGAGCAAGATCAGGGACAGCGCGCGGGCCTTTTGCATCGCTCTACCGACCGAGCTCTTCTCCGAACAGCCGTCCGGCATGGATCGCCGCAGCAGATGCTCGGTCGTCATCGCCCTTCTTCCGGTACGCCGCGATGAGCATGCCCCAACCGTTTTTTGCCGCCGGGTAGGATTTCGTGATCTGTTCGAGCTGCGCGATCGCCTGTTCGGTGTTTCCCGACACCAGATGGGCGCGTGCTCTAGGAAGCGCCACGTTGTTGGGGTCGGCCATCAACCGGCCCCTAAGGGTCTCGCTTTGGATGTGCATGTCGAACTTTAGAGACCCTCGGTCGGCTGACAGCAAGGATTTGTCCATGAACTCGTCGTACACCCCGCGCACATAGACGACGGCTTCGGGGTCGTCTGGAATTGCGAGGTCGAGCGACGTTTCCAGTTGGCAGAGCGCGAAGCGAATTGCGGTCCATTGATACCGTTTGCGGTTGGCTGCCTGGTACCCCTCGGTGCACAGCTGGTGAGCGCTATCGGAGAGCCCTTCGTGCTTCGCGATTCCTGCCAGAGCCCAAAGCGCCTCGGTGTTGCTTTGGTCTACCTCGTATTCGTGAGCCCAGAGGGTGTAGTCGGTTCTGAAGTGGCTCACGTGCACTGCAGTAGCTAGGACGAACAGGAGCGAGACTCCCGCGGCGAATCCCATCGCTGCTCTGCGGGTCGACACGCCAAGAGGAAGGGCTCTAGCGATGGCGCGTGCCGTGAGCGCGCAGACGCCCATCAGCGGCCAGTAGAGAAACCGGTCCGACGCTCGCGTGATAGCGTCGATGTCCAAGATATTGAGCGTCGGGACGAGCGGGACTACGAACCAGAGCGAATCGGCCAGCCAAGGTCGGCACTTCTCCCTCTGTCTCCAGGCTAAGAATGCCAGAACGGCAATGCAGGACAATGCCGCGACGCCGAGCGCGATAGCCCACGGCGCGAAAATCTCGTTGCCCATGTCATCGTAGGCGCGGACCGCCGGATGAACCGTTTGGGGCCATGGAAACGCGACGCGTTGCACGAAATAACCGAGCGTTGAAAACACCCGCTCTGGCATCTCGGCCCACCCTGTCCTACCGGCGGTTGCGAAGGGAACGAGCCAGATACGGAACGCGAAAGCCGCCGCGATGATCGCAGTCGAGATCGACCATGGCCGCCAAATACGCCCGCCACGTCGAAGCAGGAAGTGATCGGTGAGGAGCAACAGCGGCACGACCAGCGCGACTTCTTTAGAGAACAGCGCAAGAGCGAACAACAGGCCAGCCAACGCGCTGCGTCTAACCTGCCAAGCTTCGAGACCAAGCAGCAGCCAGAACACCATCCACAGGTCGACACATCCGGAGACCCACGCGACCGTCTCCACACGACTCGGGTGCACCGCGAACACCATTCCGCCGAAGAAGAGGGCCAAGGGAGTCGCAGCCGGGATGCGCTGCGCGATCCATCGAACACAAAGAACCGTGCAGAGGATGTGCAACACGATGTTCACGATGTGAAAGCCGACCGCGTTCACGCCGAATAGTTGCATCTCCACCAGGTAGGCGGCGCTCACCACGGGGCGGTAAACCGCTGCGTAGAACTCGTTGATCGTCAACGGTGACCCCGACCAGAACGACGAGCTCACCACGTCGACGTAGCTCGACCAGGACTGCAGTCTCGGATCACGGAGAATCAGGTGAACGTCGTCCCATACAAAACCGCCGAAGGGCGCTCGCGCGTAGGCAACGATGACCAACGCAACGGAAGCCACCACAGGCCACTGCTTCGGAAGTGATTTCGCGATGCTCATCCCCCGCTGAACTATAGCCAACCGAGGCGGCCGCGCCCCACTTTACGGGGTGCTACGGACTTCGACGATTTTGCAGGTCACCTCGCCGCGAGGGCGCTGCACCGTCATCTCATCGCCGACGTGACGCCCCATCAGCGACTTGCCCATCGGAGAGTCCATGCTGATCCACTTCTTCTCCGCGTCGATCTCATCGGGACCGACCAGTCGGTATGTGAGCTCGGTTCCTTCCTCGTCCTCGATGGTGACCCAACAGCCGAAGTAGACGCGCCCGTCGTCCGGGGGTTTCTCGTCGACAATCGTGAGGGCCTTCAAACGCTGGCCGAGAAATCGAAGCCGTCGATCGATCGCGGCGAGACGTTGCTTGCTGTACTGATACTCGGCATTTTCCGAACGGTCGCCCTCCGCGGCAGCGATTTGCACCGCCTTCGCCATCTTCGGACGGTCGATGTTCCACAGCCTGTCCGCTTCTTCTTCGAACCGGCGATATCCCTCAGGCGTGACATAGCCCGGTTTCGAAGACGTATCGGGACGGGTGCGACGGCGGGTCATGGCTTTGGTGCCGGTGTCGGCGTCTCTGGGTTAGCATAGGCCGGCGTGGATTGGGGAAGCCTACTGAAGATCGCTCTGGTCGCCGTCGTGGTCAGCCTCATTGCTTGGTTCTATGCCAGCGGAAGCTACGAAGAGCTCGATCCGCAGGCGATGCGCGTTTGGATTCGAAATGCGGGGGTTTGGGGAGGGGTCCTCTTCGTAGTGGTGTATTCGTGCCTGCAGCCGTTCGGAGTGAACGGGCTGCTTTTCTTGCTCAGCGCTCCTTTGATCTGGAGCCCGACGGACGCCTTCCTTCTGAACTGGATAGGCACCGTAGGGACTGGTGTGTTCTCTTTTTCGGTTGCTCGCTTCATTGCGAGGGACTGGGTGCAGGAGCGACTTCCGCAGCGCGTGCGTCGGTTTGACGACCGGCTTCATAAGCGCGGGTTCGTGACCGTGCTTCTTTTGCGCCTCGTGTTTTACACGACCCCCACGGTCCAGTACGCGCTCGGAGTCTCGCGCGTGAAGATTGGGCCCTTGATGCTGGGCACCATCCTCGGAGTCGCGCCATTCACGCTGATGACCACCCTACTCGGCGTCCGTATGAGCGCCTGGCTCGACGCCCACCCCGTTTCGACTTGGCCCTGGGAACAGATCGGTCCCTGGCTCGTGGTCGTTGCAGTGGCGATCGCCGCAGTGGGAACCTTCATCGTTCGTAAATGGAAGGCGAGGGCTATCGAGTGACGTGCTATACGAGCGGCAACGCGATCGCTTTTCGAGGCCGAAGCCCCGTGGCGACGAAGTCGCTTTTACGGGGTGGCGCTGACGCTGTTTGGGCGGTAACCTCCTGGCCGTGGAGCGCCTCCCCGCACCTGAGCTTCCCGAGTGGATCGCCTCCGAAGTGCCGTTCACTCGGTACCGCGTTGCTGTTGGTGACGGCCTTCACATGCACGTGATGGAGACGGGGCGCGGGCGGCCGGTGCTGATGGTGCACGGCAATCCCACCTGGGGCTTTCTCTATCGCAAGGTTGCGCTGGCCCTTCAGGGGCAGGGGCTTCGGGTGATCATGCCAGACCTCATCGGCTTTGGCTTGAGCGACAAGCCAAGAGACTTCTCCGTGCACAGCATTCGCAATCACAGCCGTTGGCTCGGCTCGTTGATCGACCAACTCGATCTTCAAGGAGTGATTCTCGTCGTGCAGGACTGGGGCGGAGCTCTCGGCACCCATCCATTCGTCACGCGACCGGAGCGCCTCGCGGGCATGGTCGTTCTCAACACCGTCCTCGATCCGCCGCCGCCAGGGTTCAAGCCGACCGGCTTTCATCGGTTTTCACACATGCCTTTGGTGAGCGACTTCGTGTTCCGCGTGTTGCCCCTTCCGCAGGCTGCTTTGCATCTCGCGCAGGGCGACAGGTCCAGCATTCGCGGCAACGTCGCGCGCGCGTATCGCTACCCGTTCCGGCATTTTCGAGATCGCGTCGCGCCGCTCGCAACGGCGCGCATGGCGGTCGACCGCATGGGTCACCCTTCGATCCCCGTGCTCGAAGAATGCGCAGAGCTCGTTCGGGGTTTCAACGGGCCCAAGGCGATGGTCTGGGGGCGACGCGATCCGGTGTTGGCGCGTGCCCTCAAGCGCACGAAGGCGCTCCTCGGCGATCCACCTGTAACTGAAACGCAGGCGGGTCACTTCCTTCAAGAGGAGGTGCCAGACGAGATCGCCGCCGCCGTGCGCGACGTCAACGAGCGTCTAAGCCGCGGTTCGTCGGATGCCGCGGAGCAACAGGCCTAGCGCCGTTCGAAACTGCTCTTCTTGCGCGGTTCGCGATGGGATCGTACCGCCAAGCCAGGTGACCATGCCGAAGTAATGCGTGCTGAAAACCTGCTGTGCCGCGCCGATCGCATCCACCGACGGGTCGAGCTCCCCGCTACGCTGTGCGCGTCGAATCAGCTCCGCCACACGACTGACGAGCTCGAAAGTCCAAGCTGCCGTATCTGCGCGTCGACTCCCGTCGGTAAACAAGAGCTCCTTGATGAACACTCGGCTCAAGCGACGCTCCCGCGCGTAACATCGGGTCAACGCGGCGAACAGGTGAGTGAGTTGCTCCTCGAGCGACGATGGCACCATCGTCTCGAAGGCACGGTTGGTAGCGCCGTCGATCTGCCGTTGCATCAGGTGAATGAGCAGGCTGCTTTTCTCTGGGAAGTAGTTGAACAGCGTTCCAGCGGCGATGTCCGCAGCTTCGGCGATCTCTCGCGTCGAGGTCGCTTCGTACCCTTTCGTCGTGAAGAGCCGCCAACCGGCCTCTTCGATACGGCGTAGTGTTTCTTGCTTGCGGCGCGCGCGACGGCTCATGTGGTCCCCCCGCACGACTTTCTGTCCGCAGGACGCACGAACCAAGTTTTCCGCACCCCAAACGTTCGCCACCTCACGGAAAGGTCAGTTGAGGCAACTCAAACAACGGCCCCCTCTAGTAACCCGTAAGCAATTATGATACCTCCACCTACCTTGTCCCATGTTTCTTCCAAGGCCACGCACGGCTCTCTTTGTGCCTGTTTTATGGGTGTTGGCGGCTTGTGGGGATCCCGACGTGGGCCTCGATTTCGAGGGCGACGTGGATTCGACGAGTGCCGCGATCGTCGGCGGGTGGGCCGCCACAACTGAACAGATTTTCGCTACCGTGGAAATCCGACGGATCGGCGCTACCTCCGGTTTCTGTTCGGGCGCCTTGATCTCGCCGCTCCTGGTTGCGACCGCCGCGCACTGCGTCGTGATCGAGCCCGAACCCGGAATAGTCGAAGTCGCTGAACCTGGCTCGCTTCAAATCGTTGCGGGTCACCTGTCGAGCTCATCGGTTGATAGCTCCATGGTTCGCGTCGTCATTGAGTTACGCGTGCACGAGGCGTATGACCACGACTTCATCATGGGGCGAAGTCGTACGGGCGCGGGGCAAGGCGGGATCGGTTCGCCAAACGATATCGCGCTTCTGTTTCTGGCGACCTCGTTCGACGGGATCCCCAACGCACCGATGCTGTCGCCAACGGAGGCAGAGAAGCTGGTTCGACACGGTGACGTCGGTTTCGTCGCAGGCTACGGGATCTACAACGTCGACGAAGACTTGTCGGGTGAGCTCTACATCTCGGATGCCATCATCGATATCCTCGCCCGAGAAGAGCTTCTCACGCGGCGCCCCGATCAAATGGGAGACTCCTGTTACGGCGATTCGGGGGGCCCCTTCTACGTGCCTACGGAGTACGGCGATTTTCTCGTAGGCTTGGTTTCTCGAGGCCGTTCCGACGTAGAGCGCGACTGCGGAGATGGCGGGGTCTATACGTTACTTTCGGCCTATCTTCCGTGGATCGAGCAAACTGCAGGGGCCCGTTTTGCGCCTCGTCTGCTTCCCGAAACCGAGCCCGTGGCATTTCGGCCAGCTGGTGCCCAGACATATATCGCGCCGCTGGGCGCCGAGCTCAACCGGATCCGTTCTTGCACAGCATCCCAATCCCACACCGACGCCCCGCTTTCGGCGTTCCTCCTGTTCGCCGGGATGATCTGGATGCAACGCCGAGCCTCACACCTCTAACGCCGAAGGCCCGTGGCGACGAAAGTCGCTTTACGGGCTACGCTTCGCGCAGCGATGGAGCCCTCTACCGAGCGACCGCCGGCGCGACTGACCAAAATCGTATGCACGATCGGGCCCGCTACGCAATCATGGGACGCGCTCTTGGCGCTTGCCGGGGCGGGCATGAATCTCGCTCGATTGAATATGTCGCACGGCGATCAGGCGTCGCATTTGCAGGTGATCCGCAATCTCAAGAGCCTCAACAAGAAGCTGCCCCATCCGATTTCGATCTTGATGGACCTTCAAGGTCCGGAGATCCGCACCGGGGAGCTCGCCAAGAGCTTGGACCTCGCCCCGGGTGACGTCTTCTACTTCACGGTTCTTGCCGATGACGCGGAGGAGCGCAGCGTCCACGTCAACTATCAAGACATGGTCAACGACCTCAAGGTCGGCGAACGAGTTACGGTCGACAATGGTCTCATCAACCTCGAGGTGTTGGAGGTTTCCGAGCACCGCCTCAAATGCCGTGTCCTCGACGGCGGTACCCTGGGCTCTCGTCAGCACGTCAATCTTCCTGGGGTCCGGGTCAACCTGCCTTCGATCACAAGAAAAGATCGCGAGGACATCGCCTTTGCGATCGAGCAAGACGTGGATTTCGTCGCCTTGTCGTTCGTTCGAGGTGCCCAAGACGTCTTAGAGGTTCGGCAGATTATCGAGGAGGCAGGCGGGCATCAACGATTGATCGCCAAAATTGAAAACCAGGAAGGCGTCGACAACTTCGACGCAATCCTCGAAGCGGCCGATGGCATCATGGTGGCGCGCGGCGATCTCGGCGTCGAGGTTGCCTTCGAGGAGCTCCCCGTATTACAGCGTGAGATGGTGCGCGTTTGCGCGATTGCCGGTAAGCCGATCATCGTGGCCACTCACCTTCTCGAATCGATGATCGAGAACCCAATCCCCACTCGAGCTGAGGTGACCGACGTTGCGAATGCGGTCTACGAGCAGGCCGATGCGATCATGCTCAGTGGCGAGACGGCTACGGGGCAGCACCCGGTGCGATGTGTGGAAGTTCTCGATAAGATCGCGCGACGCATCGAGGAAGGGCCTGGTCTCGATTTCTATCTCGAACGTCCGCCGCCTACGACACAGCGTGGTCATATCGCGCAAGGCGCTTGCCGGCTCGCGGATTCGCTCGGCGCGCGCGCCATCGTCGTGATGACACGCCGTGGGCAGTTCGGTCAGCTGGTTGCGAGCTATCGACCCAAGCGGGCGGCCATCTACGCGTTCACGAACATGAGTACGACGCGTCGCAAGCTCTGGCTCAATCGTTCGGTCGTTCCTTTTCGCATGAACCTCTCGAAAGACCCCGAAAAGACGATCGTCAATGCCCTCGCCAAACTGCGAGAGCGGAACGTGGTCGAGGCCGGCGAGCCCGTAGTGGTCGTGTCCGATGTTGCGACTGCGACGGGAGATTTGGTCACCAGCATCCAAGTTCGAGTCTCCGAGTAGCACTTGGACGGTTTTGGCCTTAGATATTAGGCCTATGTTCGCGCGCTGTAGCTTGGTCTTATTTGCTGTTTTCGGGCTCGCTTGTGGTGCTGACGAACAAGCGTTCATCGGCGAGCTCACGGCTCCCGTCGTCTATGGGGCGGACGACCGTGTCGAGGTCTACAACCACCCGAGCGATGAGCTCCGGCAGATCGCACAACGGTCGATCGTGGCCCTCATCAACAGCGACCAACTGGAGGAAGGCTCTGACGGCCGGTACATCATCGAGTCGCTGACACTTCAGGAATCGAAGGGCCTCTGTGACGACGAGCGTTTTACCAACCAACCCGCCGCAGCGCTTTGCTCAGGCGTCTTGATTCACGATGACCTCGTCTTGACCGCGGGTCACTGCATTCGGACGCAGGCCGAGTGCGAGAGGAGAAGCTTCGTCTTCAATTACTATCTCGATGGTCCGACGCAGCTCGCGAGTATCGAGGACGACGACGTCTACCACTGCAAGCAGATCGCGCTCCGCGATGAGACTACCGACGAAAACGCCCTCACGCCCGACTTTGCGGTGATTCAACTCGATCGTCCCGTCACCGGAGCCCATCAGCCGGTTGCCGTTCGTCCCGCCACGACTCCTCTGATGGAGGAGGAGCCGATCACGATGATCGGATTCGGTAGCGGCCTTCCCGCGAAGATCGATTCGGGGGGGACCGTCGCCGATCCTCGAACCGAAACCCTTGATTACTTCGTCGCGAATCCCGACGCCTTTGCTGGCCACTCGGGGAGTGCCACGTTCGACTCCAACGATGAGCTCGCTGGGATTCTCGTGGCCGGCAGGGCGCCCGACTATGTCCTTTCGCCCGACGAGGAGTGTGATCGTGTGAACACCTTTGACGACAGCCAGGCGGGCGAAACGATCCAGTACTTTGCGCCGGTTGTCTCGCGGCTATGCGAGCAGGGGTGGGGCGGCGACAGTCTTTGCGAAGAAACCTCGTGCGGTGGAGAACCCTGCGGAATCAAGTCTCCCCCTGTTGGCGGCCCAGGCGCCACGCCGGTCCCTGCCGGTTCGTCGTGCCACGCTTCCCGGACCTCGAGCGGTTTCGGTGCCGTCTGGGCAGCCGCGCTTCTGCTCGTCCTCGTGCGCCGAGTCAGACGCCGAGTCGCTTGACGACGTTGAGGGCCTCGCGCACGTGCTTCTTCGCGTTGAGTTGTGAGTTGAACACGTGTTGCACGGCGCCGTTGCGGTCGATCACGAACGTCACACGTCCGGGAAGCAAACCCAACGTCTTGGGTACGCCATAGGCCTTCTGCAGTGCCTTGTCGCGGTCGCTCACCAGCAAGAACGGCAGGCGGTGATGCTCGGCGAAGCTTCGATGACTCTTTTCGCTGTCCTGGCTCACCCCGATGACCACGGCACCCGCTTCGACAAAGTCTTCGAAGTTGTCGCGGAAGTTGCATGCTTCCGCCGTGCAACCGGGCGTCTCGTCTTTGGGATAGAAGTAGAGCACCACGGCCTTTTCGCCTCGAAACTGAGACAACGTGATGGTGTCGCCGCTTTGTGTCGTCTTGGTGAAGTCCGGGGCGCTCGCGCCCACATCGATCGTTGCCATGCTTACCTCCGAGCGCCAAGACTATCATTCCCGTGAACTTGACTGATATCGTTATGGAAACAGCGCTTGAACGAAGTTTTCACTTGAAAAAAGTGAAACACGTTCTATTTTTGGCAAATGCAAGATCGCGATCGCTTCTACGTTCCCCCGATTCCCAATGGCTGGTTCCGGATTGCCACTTCCGACGAGATCAAGCCTGGCGACGTCAAACCGCTCCACTACTTCGGCAAGGAACTGGTCATCTGGCGTTCCGAGGCTGGTGAGCTTTCCGTCCTCGACGCTTTTTGTCCGCATCTCGGCGCCCACCTCGGGCATGGCGGCCAAGTCAAAGGCGAGAGCATCGAATGCCCGTTCCACGCCTGGCAGTTTGGAACCAACGGACGCTGCAGTGCGGTTCCGTACGCCAAGCACGTGCCACGCAAAGCCGCGTTGAACACGTGGCACATCAAGGAGCTTGCCGGCTTGGTGATGTGTTGGCATCACGCCGAGGGCGAGCCGCCGCAGTGGGACATCCCCGACGAGGTTCCCGAGCTCGACGCCGACGAGTGGACCGACTTCGAGGTTCTCGAGTGGAAGATTCGAACCTGCAACCAGGAGATGGCCGAGAACGCAGTGGACTCGGTACACTTCCACTATCTGCACGGTTGCACCAACATGCCTGAATCGGAGGCGACGGTGGATGGCCACAAGTTGCGGGTCTACTCCGGCGCGGGCATGTCGACTCCAAGAGGACCCGTCGAGGGCTCCATCGATAGTCTGAACTATGGTTTCGGCCTGTCCCTCGTGCGCTTCAAGGGTCTCGTTGAGACGCTCAACGTCGCGACGATGACCCCGATCGACGAAGGCTACGTGCATCTCCGCTTCCACTTCACCGTCAAGAAGATCGGCGGGGCTGACACGACGCGCGGCGTGGGTGCGGCCTTCATCGCAGAGCTCAAGCGGCAGCTCGAGCAGGACATCCCGATCTGGGAGCACAAGGTCCAACACGAGAAGCCCCTTCTTTGCGACGGAGACGGGCCGATCGGCATCTTCCGGCGCTGGTGCACCCAGTTCTACTCGTTGCCCGAGGAGCAACAGGCCGCCGAGTAATGGCGACTTTCGATATCGAAGAGATCGAAGAAGCGTTCCGCAACTTTTGGCATACCGGGATGATTCGCGAGGACTGGAGCGCCTGGGCGGATCTCTTCACCGAAGATGTCGTCTACTACGAGCGCGTGCTCGGCACGATGCACGGGCGCGAAACCGTTCGAAACTGGATCGTTCCGTTGATGGAGCAGCACGGCGAGATCTACGGCGTCTACGATTGGCACGGGGTCGACCCGAGTGGCCGAGTCGTTTTCCGTATGATCAACCGCCGTGATCACCCAAGCGGCAAGGGCAAGATGGACTTCCCCGGCATCACGATCCTGCAGTACGCGGGGAACAACCAATGGTCGATGGAAGAGGACTATTGGGACGAGAAGCTCGGCATCGAACAATTCGAGCAATACGCCGCCGCCCTCGAGAAGTACGACCCCGATCACCGCAACAAACGCACCCGCAACGACTGGGGCAACGGGCCGGCATGGACCCGGGGCGAGCGCTCCGAGTAGGTTCTCGGACGCCTTCGGCGACCAGTTGGTCCCGCCCCACCGCCCCCACACTAGCCCTAGTACTGCGCGTCGAAGTCTATTTCGATCGGTTCTTGGCTCGAGGGGCGGGATTGGCATGTTAGGACCCAGCCGCGCTCGATGTCGCTTGGTTCGAGTGCATCGTGGTTGGCCATGGTGACGTTGCCGCTCTTCAACAGAGCCATGCAGCATCCACAATAGCCGTCCTCACAGGAAGACGGCGGTTTGTGACCGGCCTTTACAGCGGCAACGAGCAAAGTAGCGCCTTTCTCGTAGGGGACCTCGTGGCTCTGGCCTTCGAGCAGCATCTTGAAGGAGCTCGGAATCTCATCGTTCGATTGCTCGGGCACAGTCTCGTCGGACTCCGGTCGTCGATCGGGGTCCGGGAGTGAGTTGAAGCGCTCGAATTTCGTTTGTCTCGCGTCGATCCCCGAGGCTTTGAACGCCTCCTCGACGGTGTCCATGTATTCGGTTGGGCCACACACGAAGAACTCCGCATCCTCCCAGCCACGAATGTGCTCTTGGACGTCGGTAACGCCCACGAACCCGCTCTCGCTGTCGAGGTGATGAACGACTTCGAGGCGGTTCGGAAACTTCGCGAGCCACAGGTCGAGCTCATCTTTGAAGATGATCGAATCTTTGTCGCGGTTCGCATAGATGAGCTTCACATCGCGGTCGGTGGTCCGGAGGGCGGACTTCAGGATCGCGATGATCGGCGTCACCCCGCTTCCGGCGCCGAACAGGGCGATCCCATGATCCCCCTCGTCGGTACGCAGCACGAAGCGACCCTCGGGGGGTTGCACAGCGATCGTATCGCCGACCTTGAGCTGATCATTGAACCAGTTCGAAACGCGACCATCGTCGACTCGTTTCACCGTTACCTTGGGCCACGGATCGGTCTCCGGCGCGCTCGAAAGCGAGTAGCATCGGTGCAGCTCCATCCCATTCCACGGGACCTCGAAAGTCAGGAATTGCCCGGCTCGGTAACGGAACTTCTCTTTAAGCGATTTGGGGACATCGAGGACATAGGACCGCGTATCGTGTGTTTCCTGAATGATTCCTGCTATTTGAAGCTTGTGAAAGTCCGCGGGCATCCGATTGCGACTCCGACTAGAACGTGTTTCACTTTAGGGTACGGGCCCCGGCCGGTCCAGCCGACGAAGTCAGTGTGGCGGTCGGCGCCCGAATCACGTAGCTTGCTTGTTTCCTAGAGGCCAGCGCCCATGGACCTCACGAATTTTACAGCTCCCCCGCTTCGACGCTCGATGCCCGCCCGCAGGAAGCAGACTATCGGAATCGATCTTGGTACCACGAATACCGTGATCGCCCGGAACTTCGAGGCCCTCCGCATCGAGGGGAACGGCTTGATCATGCCTTCCGCCGTCGCCTTCCTGCCGAACGGGTCGACCCTCATCGGAAAGGCCGCCCGTCGGCGCCGAGCGATGGATCCGAAGAACACCATCCTTTCGGCAAAGCGCGTCATCGGTGCTCGGTGGCATTCGTCTTACGCGACCCAGTTTCGCGAGCACTATCCCTACGACCTGCTGGAGACCCCCGACGGCGGGGTCCTCTTTCGCACACGAGCCGGTTTGGTGAGCCCCGTCGACGTCGGCGGAAAGATCGTCCGTCGCCTTCGCGAGCTCACGCGTTGTCCCGTACAGGACGTGCACGCTGTGGTGACGGCCCCTGTGGGCTTCGAAAAAGAGCGTCGTGATGCGACGTCGCAAGCGGTGGCCAAAGCGGACTTCGCGACCGTTCGAGTCGTCGAAGAGCCGATCGCAACAGCGCTCGCTTACCTCAACAGGAGCAGCCTGAAGTACGCCTTCGTCTACGACCTCGGGGGTGGCACCTTTGATGCTGCGGTTGTCGACTGCAGTCAATATCCTTTCCGCGTCGTCGGCCATGGCGGGGACCCCTACCTCGGCGGCGATGACGTCGACCGGACGATCGCGATCTATGTCGCCGACCGAACGCTTGCGCGAGACTGTTGGGACCTGACCAACGATGCTGTGACGTTCGACCGCTTGGTGAGCGCGTGCGAGCTCGCCAAGTGCGAGCTGAGCGAATCCGAAGAAGCCGCGATCGCGATCCCGAGTGTCGACCCTGCAGCCCCAGAGAGTTGTGGCGTGATTCAGATCACGCGCGACGAAGTCCAGCGACTCACCTTGGATCTCGTTCGTCGAACCTTCGTCATCTGCGATGAGGTGCTTGCGGACGCAGGCGTGAAGGCGCGAGACATCGAAGCGGTGTTTATGGCGGGGGGCAGTACGCTCTTGCCGGGCCTCCGCGGGTATATCGAGTCCTATTTCGGGAAACGGCCGCGGTTTGATTTGGATCCGCTGGGTGTGGTCAGCATGGGCGCCAGCCTCGCTGCGGCGCGCCCCGCCGTTTCAGAGCTCCTCGACCCCTGCGCCTGAGGCCGCCGACTCTGTTCGCTTGTCGCGCACGCTGGCGTAGAGGCCGTCGGTGCGGAAGGTCAGGCTAAAGATCAGTCGGCTGTTTTCGTTGTAGAAGGCGTTCTCGCGTCCGCCATCCGAGTCGGGGTGCTGTGCCCACACGTCGTAGCTCAGGGCGATCGTGAACCAGCGCTTGATGTCGTACCCGATGATGGCGCGGAAGTTGGAGAAGCTCCTCCAATGGTTGTTAGGGCTCCCGTCGTCGATGCATACCTCGCCGGTCGCAGTCAAGACACAGCCGACCCGAAGGTCGTTCGCTCGTGCCCAAAGCGCGGTGTAGCTCAGCCCGAGTGCGAGCCTGTCGACTGGGACAAAGGTCCAGAATGCCGTCAGCCGCGTGGTTGTCTTGATGGAAGCAGTCGCGCCCCCGCACGTGTCGACGGTGGAGATTCCGCCTGGCCCCGGCGCGATACGACAAGGAGTGACCTCGCTCGGCGCGAGAACGACGTTCGATCCAGCGAACCAACCCCAGAACGCGGTGGTCACTCCGAGTTGCATCCCTTGCAGTACCTTGAACGGTCGCACCGCCGTGAAACGAACTCCCGGAGAGAAGTAACGTTGCCTAGACCGGCTGAACTTCGAAGTGGGTAGACGCAGGTCCGCGGCGACGAAGAACATGAAGCCCGCCGGCCGCCCGGGGATCGAGAAGAGATAGTCCAGCCGTAGGTCCTCCCACAACGCTTCGCGACTGTAGAAGCCAGCGCGGTTGAACTCTTCGGAAGCCGAGTCGGTCCACTCTATGCTCACCGTGGCGTTCAAGCCGATCGAATGCTCCGGATTGAAGATCCATCGCGGAGCAATCGTGAACCACCAGGTGTAGTTGGGGCTGTGGGTCAGCTGTGAGTTCTCGTTGAAGCTTCGAACCGACAACGTCTGGTCCCAAAAAAGCGGGAAGCTCCATGGCACGCCTTCGGTGGTCGGGTTCGGTGACGAGATTCGTTCTGCAGTCGTCTTGTTGCGGGGGATCTCGCCGACTGCTTCCTCGTCGGGCCCGGCAAGATCCTCGCCGCCTATGTCGACTTGCGCAGAGGTGTTCGCCGATATCAAGAGGCAAACCCATGCGATGCCAACGACCCTCACGACCACAGCTTGACACGGGTGAGTCCTGGTCGCAGGATCGCCGCCACTATGGGTCAAAAGCATCCCGGTGGATGCTGGCGATAGGGAGCTGCGATAGCAGTCCCCGAAAAGGGAAGTCGGTGAAAGGCCGACGCGGACCCGCCACGGTATGCGGTCAAAACGCCGATCACAAACCCACTGACCATCTCGGTCGGGAAGGGGATCGGAACCAAGGTCGCGAGCCCGGAGACCTATCCATGGTGTGGAAAGCCAACCCCCTCGGGGATGGGAGGCCCATCATGAGCAAGTTCTATTTATGTGTGTGTGCAGCTGTGCTCGTTTCGGCGTTGGCCGGCTGCGGAAGCGAGAGTGGTTCGAATCTGCCGCAAGCTCTCGACCCGGTTGATGGCGATCCTGCATTCGCTGTGTTGAGCGTCGACCTCGCTTTCACTTCGAGCGCGATCAGCCTGCTCGACGAAGATGGTGATGTCCTCGCCGATGAATGGCTTACGTCTGGAAGCACATCGCCGATACTCGTTGCGGCGTTGTCGGGCGATGTCGCGTTTCCCACCAAGCAGTTGGGCGACGGCACCCTCGTCGTCATCGATCGGTTGAACACCGACGTCATCTCGCGCTTCGAAATGGCGACCGGCGGGCTCTACGGACAGATGCGCACACAAGGCACCAGCAACGTGGCGGCGTTTTCGTCCAATCCCCAAGACTGCGTGTTCCTGAGCGACACCTCGGCATGGATAACGCGCCATCAGCCCAGCTTCGAGCAAGCGCCCGAGCCCGACGTGGCCGGAAACGATCTATTCGAGTTCGATCCGTCGACCATGACGCTCACGGGCGGGCGAATCGATTTTTCGTCGTTCAATGAGCAGATCGATGGGGTCACCGTGTACGCGAGGCCCAAGCGAGTGGTGCGGCTGGGGGATTTCCTGTTGGTCGGGCTCGATGGATTCGGCGAAGACTTCATCGTTGCCATGCCTGGCAAAGTCGTCATCGTCGAGATCGCAACCGGCGAAGGGACAGGCTTTTCGCTCCCGGGCGTGAAGAACTGCGGGACGGTTGTGCCGATCCCAGGCGTCGATGATCGAGCCTACGTCTCTTGCCTGGGTGCCTCACCGACGTTTGACCCGGCTGAGCAACGGATGACGGCAGGTGTGTTCGTCATGGAAGTTGATCAAGACGGCGTTGCATCGATCGTCCGCTCCTGGCTCCCGTCGAGTGATCCCGGTGCAGCCAACTCGGTTGCCAATCTCGTTCCGTTGAACGACAGGGAAACGATCGCGGTCGCAAGCGGGGATCTTGCAACCACGACCGATGGAGCTTACGTCCTCGACGTCGAAACCGGTGATCAAGACTTGCTCTTCGACATCCCTGGCTCATTCGAAATCGGGCAAGGCGCCTACCACCCCGACAGCGAGCTGTTGTTGATTCCCGTCAGCACCGAAGGGGTGCGCTTGTACGGAGGGAGCGGCTCGACCTTCGAGCTCCTCGATACGATCACGGTATCGGCGCCACCGCTTGGCGCGATCGTCGTATCCTCATTCCGGTGAGCGCAGCTCCGGTTTCGGCTAGTTGGACAACGCTTTGACGACGGCCTCGTCGAAGTGCACGTCCCGCTGCGGGAATGGAATCCCGATGCCGGCTTCGTCGAGCGCCAGCTTGGTTGCACGAACCGTGGCCTGCCAAACATCCCAGTAGTCCGGTGTCTTACACCAAACGCGAACCTGCCAATCGATCGACGAATCGCCCAGCCCCTTCAGGAATACCTGAGGGGGCGGGTCAGCAAGCCTGCCTTCGACTCTTGCCGCCGCTTTTTCGAGCGCCGCGCGCGTGGCGTCGACGTCTGCGGAATACTCGGCGCCCACATCAATATCGACGCGGCGCATTTCGTATCCCGCGTAGTTCGTGATCGTGTTTCCGAACACCGAGCCGTTCGGGACGATCAGTTTGCGATTGTCGAGCGTCCGAAACTCGCAGGTGAACAGGTCGATGTGCTCGCAGGTCCCGGTCTCGCCGTTCACCTCGACGTAGTCCCCGACCTTGAAGGGCCGAAACACGAGCAGCATCACGCCCGCCGCGAAGTTGCCGAGAGTGCCTTGGAAAGCGAGACCGATCGCAAAGCCCGCTGCCGCCAACACTGCAGCAAAGCTGGCAGTTTGAATCCCGAACACACCGAGGCATCCGAGCACCGCGGCGATGAGGATGAAGTAGCGCGCTAGCTTCGCGAAGAATCGCGTCAGCGTGGCGTCGAAGTTACGCCGCTCTAGAGCCGCCCGGACCACGCGCTCTGTCCATCCTGCGATCATGAGCGCGAGGACCAGCGCCAGCAGGACGCCGATCACCTTCGGTCCATATTCGATGACCGGATCGATGAATTTATTCGGATCGATATCCATCGCTAGAGACTTTCTATCGAAGAAGCGCGTCGAGGATGATGAGGTTTTCTGCCTCGACCTGTTCGACAGTGCCGTCCGAGAGAATCATCGCTCTGGCAGCATCGAGGAAGAGCTTACGGTGCTCACGCGGAATGTCTTCCGGGTCGAGGTCATCGGCACGAGGTGGCACTTGCAACCACTGCGCCACCTCAGCTGTCTCGTCTTCGTCCAACTCGAGGCGGGTGATCATCTTGATGATGAAGTCGCGTTCTTCGGGGCGGATCTCCAGATCGGCCCATGCGAACGAGCACACGAACCTCATCAGTTGCATCCTGTCTTCCCGGCTCAGCGCGTCTAGCATCGCCGAACTGTACTCTGGGCGGTAGCTGGGGCGCTAGTCCGAAGACGGTGTTTCCGTAACCTTCGGGCAATAAGCTACCCACGCTCTGTTTTTGGGCTATCTTCCGCAACCGATGGCCCACCAAGTCACGATGCCGCAGCTCGGGGAAAGCGTTGTCGAGGGAACGATCGGCAAGTGGCTCGTGTCGGTGGGGGATGCGGTTGCCAAGGACCAGCCGATCGTCGAGATTTTGACCGATAAGGCAGACAACGAGCTTCCGTCGCCGGTCGCAGGTGTCGTCACCAAGTTGTTCGCCAACGAAGACGACATCATCGCGGTCGGAGATCCGATCTGCGAAATCGACGAAAACGCGCAGGCTTCAGCAGGAGGAGGATCAACTTCCGCAGGGCAAGAGGCCCCCCCCGCCACGTCAGAAGCTGCACCACCAGCGCCGACTTCGCCCTCGGTTCGAAAGCTCGCCCGCGAAAAAGACGTCGACCTTTCCAACATGCAGGGCTCGGGGGATGGCGGGCGAATTCTTCACGACGACGTGATGGCTGCGATCGGCTCACCTTCCGCCCGAGAGCGCATGGCCACTCCGCCCCCACCACCGGCCGAGGTCCAACCGCGACCTGCTCGTCCCGCTCCGGCCGCAGCGCGTGGTACCGGGCCTGCGGGCGCGTTTCGCCTCCCACCCTACGTGCCCAAAGAAGGCGACGAGATCGTCCCCTTCACGCGGCGTCGACGGATCATCGCCGACCACATGGTTTTTTCGAAGCAGACCGCGCCCGATGTCGTGACGTTTGCCGAGTGTGATCTTCACCGCACAGCTGTGTTGCGGGATCAACACAAGGGGCACTACAAGAAGGAGGGCATCGGCCTCAGCTATCTCTCGTTTGCGATCGCTGCGACCGCGCGAGCTCTTCGCGAGTTGCCCGACCTCAACGCCCGAGTTCTCGAGGATGCGTACGTCAAGCTCGCGGAGGTCAATATCGGCGTCGCGGTAGATACCGACAAGGGCTTGGTCGTTCCCGTCATTCGCAATGCCGACGACCTGACGATCCGCGGCATTGCCCGCGCGGTGGCCGACGTTGCCGAGCGCGCAAGGGACGGCAAGCTCACCCCGGACGACCTCGCAGGCAAGACGTTCACCATCTCAAACCCAGGCCGCCGCGGAAACCTAGTCGGCGGCGCGATCATCTCCCAACCCAACGTAGGCATCCTCCGCCTCGGCACGATCAAAAAACGCGTTGTAGTCATCGAACACGAAGGCGAAGACCTCATGGCAATCCACCCCGTCATGCATATGGCCCTCACCTACGACCACCGAGTCGTAGACGGCGTCAACGCCAACGGCTTCCTCTACCGAATCAGCGAAATCCTCGAGTACGGCGACTTCGAACTCTAGGCCAAACCGATGCGAGTGAGATGGGCCGGTACTGTTGCGGGTGTGGCGGCGGTCGTCGCCATCGCCTGGCCAACCGCGAGTATGGCCGAACCGGAGAACTGGCACGCTGCGGCGTTGGTAGGCGGGGAGCTCAGCTTCGTACCGCGGCTAGACCAACAACTTACCGGGCATGGTTGGGTTGCTTTCGATAGTGTCGGCGTCGGAATCGTAGGAGGTGGCAACCTCCGCCTCTTTTACAACACCACGAAGATCCATGCTGGCATCGAAAGGCTTCCCTTCGCCCACAACAGGCTCGCGTTCTTTGCTTTCATCGAGGGCGAAGCGTTCATTTCGCAACTCCTCAACGACTACTTCCAGCAGGGGCGCCGGGTCAGCGAGTTCGGAATCGAGGCGAGCTATGTCTTGCTCAGTACCAAGCTGCAGTGGTATCCGGGCAAGCATCAGACCCTCGAGATCTCCGTGCCTGTGCGGCGTTGGTGGTTCGGTGATCGAAGCGACACCTCCGCCGCCTATCTGCTTCCAGCAAACACCTGGGTTTTTGAGCCCCGCATCGGATACAACTATTGGAATATCGACGCGCCCGCCGAGGAATGGGAAGCCCACCGCGTTTTCCCCCGGATCAAAGGCGTCGCAGTGGGGATTGAGGGCGGCGTCGATGTGCGGTCGGACTCACGACAATGGGGCGTCGACGATGGGCGCAACGACCCCGGGAAGGTGATCTATAGCGTCAGTCAACGGCTTCGAGCCGGCTGGCAAATGGGGTCGTTCGTCCGTTTGCAGCTCGATGAATGGGCCAACTACGGTTGGCGGCAGGACGACATCACGCGCCGTCGCATTGGCGGCGTCAACCCGTACGTAGTTCCGGTACCCGGTCTTCCCTGGCCAGGACTGATCTCCGAGCGCCTCTTGGCAGGCCAGCTCGGCCTTCACCTGAAGGCCAAAAAAACCTCGCAACACGAGTTCGGTCTCCTACTAGGAGGCGGCGCCTTTAACGACGTCTACCGGGTCGGCGCACTCAGCACCTACGGTGGCGCCGGCGGCCTAGCCCTCTTCGGCGATCTCCGCTTCGGCCCCACAGGCCGCTACCAACTCGACATCAGAGCCAGCTACGGCTTCCCAACCGCCTGGCTACTCGCCCCCCCCTACATCTCAGCCCTCCTAGCCTTCGGCGCCCGCATCTTCTAGGGTCACACTCCCCCCCCAAAAGCCGCATGGTTTCAGCCATTTAGAACCCACACCGCGCAAACCCAGGATGGGGGGCTAGCGTGTCCCCAAAGTCAGGTGGGTTTTGCGGTCGAACGCGTGGAAGAAGCGACTTGGGCGGTGAAACACCACGAGGATGGGTACGCCATCGATTTCATCCTCGATGATCCCCGAGTCACCGAGCTTCGTGTACACGCTGTTCCACACATAAGCCTTCGCTTTGCCATTGACGACGACGCCGAACACTAGATCCTTGTTCTTGAACCGTGCGTCCGGTTTGGGATTGGTGCCACGGAACGTGTTCGAGTGGTTCGTGCGGTAGTCTTGGTAAGGGTAGCGTTGGTAATCGCGGGCGTAGCCGGTTTCGGAGGAGACGACGAGCGTATCGGGGTGAAGCGTCTTCCAAGCTTTCCAAGTCATCTCGAGCACGCCCTGCAGAGGAGAATCGGTTTTCATTTTCGGGCCCGTGATGGCTTCGAGGCGCATCTGGCTCCAGTGCGACTCCGTCTCTCGGTCCCACATCACGAGATTCGAGTTGTAGAGCAGCCCCGAGACGCCGAGTCGAACCGTCTTCCCGCGCACAAAGGCGCTGCGATCGAACTTCAACCCAGAGCCGGTCAAGGGGCAGAACGTGATCGCGTAGGCTTGTCCGGCCACCTCCTCGTTCACGATCTCATGCCACCACAAAACATTATGTGGGTAGGCGCGGGGCCCCTTCGCGGTGCGCACGCCTAGGACCATGTCGAGGTCCCCGAGGTAGCCAGCGTCGGCGCTATCGGCCGCCACCATCTTCGGTGCATCGAGTGGGGGAATGCAGTCTCGGCCTGGGCACCCTTGGAAGATCTCCTC
>CAXMND010000077.1:0-21102 GCA_964194675.1 uncultured Coxiellaceae bacterium
GTGGCAGGCCCCGACGTGACTGCTCTCCTGAACGCCATCCCCAGCACCGCCGACGGCGTGATCATCGCCCCCATGCGCAGGCTCAGCAGCGAACAGCGTAGGCGCCTGGCCGACGGCCTGATCCAACGGCGTCTCCCGAACGTCGCGGTGATCCCGGAGTGGGTCGATCAAGGGGCCATGATGTCGATCCGGTCTCGGAACAACGCCAGGCGCCGCATCCAACGCGCGGCGCTCAACCTCGACTTGATTCTCGAAGGTCGACCATCGAGCGAGATTCACGTGAACTTCGAAGACCGCCAAGAACTGATGATCAATATGGCGACGACCAGGGCGATCGGGGTGCGTCCGACATTCGAGATTCTACTCGAAGCAAACTTGGTGAACGAGACCCCGGAGGGCGACGAAGGCCGAATCAGAATGTCGGCCGCGATGCGCGATTCGATAGACGCGAATCTCGACCTTTTGATCTCCGAAAAGTTCGTCGAAGCCGGTGAGGAAGGCGTCAAGCGCGACCGAGGCCCATTGCTCCCGCAAGGCGTATTGAGTTCCGGCGTCGTAGTGCAAGACCCAGATCGCATTCTCGTGGGAGGGCAGATCGCACAACGGCAGGCCAACTGGACCGCCCGCGCAAGTCAGAGCATCTACTCCGAGCAAGCGTGGACGCGCTTTGCTTCGCGCAAGTTGAGACAGGTGGGCCGTGAGTATGGGTACTTCACCAACGTGCTCGACATCATGCTCGAGGCCGGCGTCGCATATGTCGGCGTCTTACGAGCCAAGGCGGAAGAACGGATTCAACGCAAAAACATCCAACTCACGCGCGAGTATCTCGAGCTGGCACGCGTTCGCCTCGAGGTCGGCGTCGCCAACGCCAGCGAGCTCTATCGTTGGCAGGTCACGCTCGCCGAGAACCAGGGTTCAGTCGTCGATGCGCGAGCCTTCGTCAGCCAAAGCAAGATCGAGCTGAACCGAGTCCTCAATCGTCCGTCCGAGCAACCGATCACCCCGATCGACCTACCACGCGATGCAGATGGAAGAACCGAGCCACCCGAGGACCCGATCGGCAAGTACATGAACGACCCGTTCTCTTTTAAGGTGCTGCGCGCATTCATGGTGCGCGAAGGCTTGCGGAACTCGCCTGAAGCCAGACGGATCGAGAAGCGCCAGGAGGCGCAAGAGCGCATCAAGTCCGGTCGCAGCCGCGAGCTTTGGTTGCCGGAATTCTTCGTCGAGGGGGGCGTCCAGAACGACTTCTGGCGCGACGGTGTAGGAGCGGTCACCCCACCGAACAACCTCGGGATTCCGCAACCCGACAAGTTTGGCTGGGACGTAGGGCTCTTCTTGGCGATTCCACTTTCACGCGGCGGCTCGAAGATCGCGGAGATGCGACAAGCTGGAATCCTGATCCAGAGACTGACCGCGGAGTTCGCCCGGATAGAGCAGGACATCGACACCAGTGTGCGGACCGAGCTCTACAGCGCGGCAGCAGCCCTGGCCACGGTCGCACTTACTCGCAGAGCCGCGGCAGCCGCCGACCGAAATCTCTTCTTGGTCACGGACCTCTACCGGCGGGGCAAGGTCGATATCATTACGTTGACCGACGCACAGACACAGAGCCTCGTCGCTGACCTAGGTGCCGTGAACGCCGTGTATGATTACGTCTTGGCGCTCTTGTTCGTGAGTCGTGAGGCCGGACACTTCCGCAACTTGGACACCCCCGAAGCCAAAGAGGATTTCTCCAGGCGTCTCAACGAGTTCGTCATGACGGCCGAAGCGGTGCCTCCGACTTTCAGAGTGACCCCGTAGACATCTCCCTGAATGGGTTCTAGGGTGCCTCTTCTTGTTCGGTGCTGTCCCTTGGGCGAGGTGATGATGAAGACGACGTGGGTGCGAGGGCTCGTGATCTTGACGCTCGGCGTGCTGACCTTGGTCAGCAGCCCGGTTGAGGCCCAAGGACCTCGGAAGCGCACCTTTCGCATTATGCTGGTCGCGGACGGCGAGTCCGTGCAATTCACGAACCGGGAGCAAACGCTCAAGGACGAGATCTTCGAGATTCTTAAAGAGGATGCCAACGTCGTTTTCCTGACACCGAAGACGAAAACCAACTGGACCTACGAACGCGCCGAAGCCGCCGTCAAAGAGGCATTGGTGGATCGCTCCGTCGACTTGGTCATCATCTGGGGTCCTCTATCGGGCGTTGCGGTGGGGCACATCGAGAAGCTCAGGAAGCCAGTGATTATCCCGTATGCGGCTCCAGACCTTCAAGGGCTTCCTCACGACGGCAATAGGAGCGGTCGAAGGAATCTGGCCTACGTCACCGGATTGCTCAACTTCGAGAAAGAGCTGCGTCAGCTTCGAGACATCGTTCCGTATCACCGCCTGGCATTCATCATCGGCGAAGAGGTCATAAGCCACCTCGAAGATCCCGAAAATCCCGTCCAAGTCGCCAGCCGTTCGGTCGGCGTCGAGACTCGTCTCGTCATCGCCACCGGAGGCCCCGAGGAAACCCTGAACGCGATCCCGGAAGACAGCGACGCCGTATACATCGGGCCGATCTTTCGTTGGTCCGACGCCGAGATGCAGACACTGATCGACGGCATCAACCAGCAAGACCTCCCTTCTTATGCCGGTGACGGTGTAAAGTGGGTGGAGCGCGGAGCTCTCGCGACGATGGAAACGCTCGAAGACGAAATCCGCCGATTTCGCCGCGTGGCTATTTTCGCGCAACGCATTTTCTTGGGGGAGCAGGCAAGCACGTTCCCAATATCGTTCGAGCTTCGGCCCCAACTCGTCATCAACATGGCCACCGCAAGGGCGATCGGCACCTGGCCGCGTTTCGCAGTCATGGCGGAAGCACGTGTGATCAATGACCAAGCCGGAAAGCGCGGGCCGCTCATCACCTTGGAATCCGCGATGGCAGATTCGGTGCGCGCGAACCTCGAACTGATGGCAGCAGGCATCGACATCGAAACGAGTTACGAGGAGTTCAAGGTGCAGCGCGGAAGCTGGCTTCCCGCCGCGAAGGCCGACGGCGACTTCACGATCATCGACCCCGATATTGCTAGCCCGTTTGCGAACGCCCAACGGCAGTTTACCTGGGGTGTCACCGGGCAACAGTTGCTGTATTCCGCGCAGGCGCACGGTGCGTTGCGGGCCACGCGGGATCGGTACCGCAGCATCGAGTGGGACTACAACTCGGCTCGCCTCGACACCATGTTCGCAGCGGGGGAGTCGTATTTGAATGTCCTTCGCGCCAAGAACAACGAGGGCGTGCAACGGGACAACCTCAAGCTCACCCGAAAGAACCTCTCCCTGGCGGAGACACGCTACACGATCGGCGTGTCCGGACGCGAAGAGGTGTTTCGATGGCAGACTCAGATCGCCGAGAGCCGGTCGGACGTCATTCAAGCAAGCGCGACGCGTAACCAAGCCGAAATCGAGCTCAACCGCATCTTGAACCGCCCGCTCGAAGGCCCGTTCCACACGCCACCCGAAAGCGAGGTGCGAAACGTTCTTCCCGGAAGCGATCCCCGGGTCGCAAAGTACCTCGAAGACCCGTGGTCGTTCAAGATCTTCCGGGAGTTCATGGCGGTCGATGCGATTCGAAACTCGCCCGAGATCCAGAGCATCGATAAGACCGTCGCGTCGCGCATGGAGGTCTTGAAGGCAGAGCGTCGCACTCTCGGCATCCCCGACATCGCCGTGGTTGGAGGCTTCACCCACATCCCGTATGCGGGCGGTGTCGGAAGCGAAACCATTGATCCCGATATGACGGGCGGCATCTTCCCCGGGCGGCAAGAGTTTGCCTGGAATGTTGGCGGGGTCGCATCGCTCGTCCTGCTCGATGGCGGCTCGAACTATGCGCGAATCGGAAGAACGTTCCGGGAAATCGATCGCTTTCAAACCGAGCGAGCGATCATCGCCCAGCGACTCGAAGCCGACGTCCGTTCGGCGTTGCATCAAGCGGGCGCATCGTACGCCAATATCGACTTGAGCGCCGACGCAGCCGCAGCTTCGGCGCGAAACCTCGAGCTCGTGACCGACCTCTATCAACGGGGCGCGGCAGACATCATTCAGCTCGTCGACGCGCAAAACCAGGCCCTCGGCGCCGCGCTAGCCGCCGCCAACGCTCGCTATGACTTCTTGATCGAAGCCCTTCGAGTCCAAAGGGCGGCGGGGTCTTTTTCACTCGAAGGCAGTCAGGAGGAGCGCGACGATTTCCTCCAGCGCCTCGACGCCTTTGCCTCAGAACGGAGGCGAGTGCGTTCTGTACAACCCTCCAACGAACCGATGCAACTCAATCCACCGGAGCCCAACTGATGCCCAAGAAATCGATCTTCGTCGCGGTCGCGGCATTGCTCACGATCGCTGGTTGCGAGGACAAAGCCGAAGAGCCCGAGGTCATCCGGCCTGTCCGATATGTGGTGGTCGAGGGAAGCGATGCCGCCAAGCAGCGCACCTACTCGGGCGTGGCGAAGGCTGGGCAAGAGAGCCGACTGAGCTTCCAAGTCTCGGGGCAGGTGCTCGAGGTTCCGATCAACGTCGGCGACACGGTCAAGAAGGGTCAGACCATCGCGCGGATGGAGCCTGCAGACTATTCTCTTCAGCTGCAGAACGCCCAAGCGTCGGCAGCGCAATCTCGTGCCCAGGAGCGCAACGCCAAGGCAACCTACGAGCGAACGAGAGCCCTCTACGAGAACCAGAACGCGTCAGCACAAGACTTGGACGCCGACCGCACAGCATATGACTCCGCAAGAGCGGGCCTGGTGTCCGCCAATCAACAAGTGAAGCTTCGACAACGCCAGCTGGGGTACACCCATTTGAAAGCGCCCGAGACCGGCACGATCGCCACCGTCGACATCGAGGTCAACGAATACGTGCAGGCAGGGGAGCTGGTGGCCACGCTCCTCGCCGGAGAGCAGATCGAGGTGAGCGTCTCGGTGCCCGCATCCGTCATCAGAAGCATTCGGAAGGGGGAAGCCGCGCAGGTCCGGTTCAATGTACTCGACGGAAAGATGCTCCCGGCCGAGGTCACCGAGGTTGGCGTGGCGAGCATCAGCGGCGCAACGACATTTCCGATCACCGTACGTCTCACCGAAGGCGAAGGTCTAGTGCGGGCGGGCATGGCTGCCGACGTGACTTTCGTGTTCGCGTCGGAGGACGACGGGCCAAAGTACGCTCTGCCGATCAGCGCCGTTGGAGAGGATCGAAAAGGACGATTCGTCTACAAGCTTGAAAAGACGTCCGACAGCTTGGGCGTGGTGCACCGGAGCCCAGTGGAAGTGGGCGAGATCCTCTCTGACGGAATGGAGATCCCGAGTGGCGTAAGCCCCGGAGACTTGGTGGTCACCGCCGGAGTGAGCCGCATCTATGACGGCCTCCAGGTACGTGTTCCGCCAAAACCCGGGTCGGAACCCGACAACGTGGCGCCGCCGGGGCCCGGGACACCATGAGCTTGACCTCATTCGCGCTCGAGAGACGCACGGTCACGGGAACGTTGATTGTCGTTCTGTTGTTCGCTGGGATAGGGGCGTACAACGACGCGCCTCGACAGATGGATCCCGGGTTCATCATTCGGACGGCGATGATCACGACGTATTTCCCCGGGGCCAGCCCCGAGCGTATCGAGCAACTGATCACCGACCCGATCGAGAAGGTCGTCCAAGAGATCCCGGAGCTCGATTGGGTGAACAGCGAGAGCCGGACGGGCGTGTCGGTCATCTATGTGAACATCCGCGAGGAGTTCAAAGACATGCGCCCCATTTGGGACGACTTGAGACGCAAGGTCGACAGCGTCGCACCCAGCCTACCGGAGGACATCACGGGGCCGATCGTCAACGACGAGTTCGGAGACGTGTATCCAATCATGTTCAGCATGACGGGCGACGGGTTTTCCTACATGGAGCTCAAAGAGATCGCTGACGACATTCGCGATGAGATTCTACGCATCGAGTCGGTGGCAAAAGTCGACATTCTCGGCGCCCAGGAGGAGCGTCTGTTCGTCGAGTACAACAACGCGGTGCTGAGCAGGCTGGGGATGACCCCAAAGTTTCTCAAGGACAGTCTCCAGCAACGCAACATCATCCAGCCCGGGGGCGAGATCGACATCGAGACGGAATCGATCGCCCTTGAGCCGAGCGGCAATTTCGCTTCAGTCGACGAGCTTCGGCGAAATATCATCCGACTGCCCAACACGGATGAGCTCGTGTACCTCGAGGACATCGTCGACATCTCCCGCGGATACGTGGACCCGCCAGAAGGCCTCGTGCGGTTGGACGGTCGCGCAGGTCTAACCCTCGCCGTGTCGATGGCCGAGGGCGGGAATCTGATCCAACTCGGGGAGCGTCTCGAAGAGTTCTTTCAGTACATCCAAGAGCAATACCCCCACGGTGTCGACTTCTACCGAACCTACTTCCAGCCAGCAGCTGTTGACAAGAAGGTCAGTGATTTCGTCGAAAGCGTCCTTCAAGCAGTGGCGATCGTCTTGGTGGTCATGCTGCTGGCCCTCGGTCTACGCACGGGATTGGTGGTCGCCACCCTCGTGCCCACCACGATGATCATAGCCATGTGGGGCATGAGCATATTCGACATCCAGATCGATCAGATGTCACTGGCGGCGCTGATCATCTCGCTCGGCCTGCTCGTCGACAACGCGATCGTGATCTCGGAGTCGATCATGGTGCGCATGGCTGCCGGTGACAAGGGCGTTCCCGCCGCGCTTGGAGCCACGAAAGAGCTGAGGGTGCCCCTGCTGATCGCATCGCTGACGACCTCGGCGGCCTTCTTGCCAATTCGTTTAGCCGAGTCGGCAGTCGGTGAATACACTGGGGTGCTTTTCTCGGTGGTGACGATTACCTTGCTGATCTCGTGGGTGTTGGCTCTCACCATGATCCCGCTCCTCTGCGTCAGTTTCTTGAAGCCCAAGCCGGTCGAGGACCCTTTCGACTCGCGCTTCTATCGGTTCTACCGACGAACCATCATGGGGATCCTTCGACATCCAGTCCTCAGTATCGCGATTGCGGTGATGGGATTCTTCGCGGGGATGCAGCTCTACAAATTCGTTCCTCAAATCTTCTTCCCCATGCAGGCTAGCAATTTCTTCGTCGCGGAATTTATGTTCCCGCCCGGCACTGCGATCCGAACGACGGAAGCCATGATCGAAGACATGGATTCTTACATTCAAAGCGACTTGAGCGCGGAAGAAAACAAGGATGGCATCACCCACTGGGCGTCGTTCGTCAGCACCACGCCACCCCGATTCAACCTCGGCTACAACCCGAACGCACCGAAGCCCCGGTTCTCGGAGACGATGATCCACACGACCACGCCAGCCATCGTCCCGGAGCTGACGAACAAGCTAGAGCGTTACGTAACCGAGCGATACCCCGATGTGCGCCCGCACGTCCGCTCACTAGGAAACGGCCCGCCAGTCACCAAACCGATCGAAGTGCGGATCTCCGGCAAGGACGTCGATCGGGTGTTCGAAATCGCCGACACGGTCAAACAGTGGCTCAACGCCCGCGACGATACGCGCAACGTCGGCGACAACTGGGGTCCCTGGGTAAAAAAGATGGTGATCGAGGTCAGCGAAGACCGGGCCCGGCGCGCCGGAATCACCAACGAAGACGTGGCGACCTCGCTTCAGACCTTCTTGAGTGGCTACGAAACGACGCAGTACCGAGAAGACGACAAGATCATCCCCGTCGTCTTGAGGTCTGTCGCCGAGGGCCGCCGCAACATCGATCGCTTGGCCACCCTGAGCGTGTTTTCGCAAGACGGGACCTCGGTGCCGCTGACTCAAGTCGCCTCGGGCGTGCTCGAATGGGAGCCGGCGGAGATCCTGAGGCGAGACCGGTATGCGACCGTGACGATCGATAGCGAAACGGTGGAAGGGGTTACCGCCTTCGACGTGATAGCGGAGATCGAGCCCTGGCTCGAGGAACAAAAGAAGGAATGGGGCATCGGCTATCGCTACGAGTTCGGCGGCGAGGTCGAGGGCTCGGGCAAGGCCAACGCATCGATCGCAGAAAAGCTCCCGATTGCGGGCATGGTGATTCTCATCTTGTTGGTTTGGCAGTTCAACTCCCTGCGGAAGCCGGCAATTGTTTTGGCGACCATTCTATTCGCGTTGGTTGGCGTCGGGATAGGGCTCATCGTCATGCGCTCGTACTTTGGCTTCATGACGTTACTCGGAGTCGTGTCTCTGGCGGGTATCGTCATCAACAACGGCATCGTGCTGATCGACCGAATCGACATCGAGCAAACCGAAAACGGCCTCAGCCCACCCCACGCCGTCATCCAAGCCGCCCAACAAAGGTTTCGCCCGATCATGCTCACCACCGCAACGACCATCGCCAGCTTGATCCCACTGTACGCGGGTGGTGAAGCGATGTGGCAACCCTTGGCGGTAGCAATCATGTTCGGCCTCGCGTTTTCGACAATGCTCACCCTAGGCTTCGTCCCCCTCATGTACTCCCTCTTCTACAAAGTCAGCTTCAAAGACTTCGCGTACCCGGAGTAGACGGTGTCAGCGCCAGCGACGGCGTCCGAGACATGACCACCTACGACAGCATCGCCGAGGCGGGGGACGTGGGGCGAGAGCGTGGGGACGCTGTGCACAACGGAGGTCTCGACCGAGGCAATGACCGCCGCTTCGGCCTCAAGAAAATCCCGGGCAAACGCAGCGTGCTCACTCTCGATGCCGCGCTCTTCGTCCTCCTTGCCCTGCTGCAACCACCGCCACGGCGTCATTTTCGTGACTCCGGCAGCCCGTGCCGCCGTCTCATACGAGACGCCGCAGCGCATTGCGCCCAAGATTGCCGACCGCGTCGACTCGGTGAAATTCAATATATTGTTACCCACTTTTGGGGTCTCCTACTATAGGGTTCACGGGCGAGAGGGTAACGACGTGGGGAGAGAGCGTGGGGAGAGAGCGTGGGGAAGCTGAAGCGTGACGTCGGACCTTCGTTTGTGGTCTTCCTGATCGCGCTTCCCCTTTCGATGGGTATCGCGCAGGCGTCTGGGGTACCACCCGCATTGGGATTGATCACCGCTGTCGTGGGTGGCTTGGTCGTGGGATTGTTCGGCGGCGCACCTCTTCAGATCAGCGGCCCATCGGCTGGGCTTGCAGTGCTCATCCTGGAGATGGTCCACCGTTTTCGCACCGATGAGGACCCCTACGGTCTGGGCACGATCGCAGTGATCGTGATCTTGGCCGGCCTGCTCCAAGCATGCGCGGGTTTCGTGAAACTCGGCGGCTTTTTCCGCGCTGTCTCGCCTGCGGTGATTCGCGGGATGCTCACCGGTATCGGAATCATCATCATCGCAAAGCAGTTCCATGTGATGATCGACGACGACGTACAAGGAAGCGCACTCCATGCGTTGATCAAGATTCCAGAAGGTATCGTGAAGGCGTTCACGGTCGAAGGCGATCGTTATCACTACGTGGCCGCGTCCGTAGGACTGGCAACGCTGATCACGATTGTCGCTTGGGAGCGGTTCCGGCCGGCAAAGCTCCGCGCGGTGCCGGGTCCTCTGGCGGGCGTGTTGGTTGCCGTGGTTGGCGCAGCGATCGTGCAGGCCGCGACCGACGTCAACATCGTATCGGTACAGGTCGGCGAATCATTTGCTGGCTACATTTCGTTGCCCTCGGCCTCGTCACTTTCTCTACTGGAATCCTCGGCGGTGTGGACCTCAGCGCTGGCGCTCGCTTTTGTTGCGAGTGCCGAAACGCTTTTGTGCGCGACCGCTGTCTCCCGGATGCACACAGGCCAACGAACGAATTACGACCGCGAGCTAGCAGCCCAGGGTATCGCGAATACTCTCTGTGGCGTTCTCGGAACGCTCCCGGTGACGGGTGTCATCAGCCGAAGCACGGCGAACGTTCAAGCGGGCGCGACCACTCGATGGTCGTCGGTGATGCAAGCCACGTGGATCTTTCTCTTTGTCGTTTTTCTTCCCGGAACACTCGCCTATATTCCGCAATCTGCGCTGGCGGCGATCCTGATCTACGTGGGGTTCAAACTCGTCGACGTCGACGCCGTCCGAACGATGGCGGCCTACGGGCGACCTGTTCTTGCGATCTTCGCCGCGACGGCGATCGGGGTGGTGGTCATCGACCTCCTGAGCGGCATCATTCTCGGCTTCGTTCTATCGACGGCACGTCTGGTTTACTCACTCGCACACCTCGACATCGAACGCGAAGAAGCCGGGAACCGCATTGACCTTCACTTCCAGGGGTCAGCCACGTTTGTGGCAATACCGCGATTGGCCAAAGCACTCGAAGACATCCCAGCTGGAACCGAGCTACATGTCCACGTCGAAGAGCTGGATTTCATCGATCACGCTTGCCTCGATTTGCTCACAGCGTTTGAGAAGCGCCATCAGGAAACCGGCGGACGTGTTGTGTTGGAGTGGCACTCGCTCATGTCGCGCTACGTCAAAGGTGGCGTTCGCGCAGCAGACCGTGCATCACGCGTGCCGCAACCGCCTGGATCGAGGTCCGATCGAGCCTGAGGCGCCGTACTCAAACTCGACAGAGCAAGCCAGCAAACCATGCGAACCAAGATGTTACCTATTGTTATCCCATGCGTCGCCGCGAAAGTGTCACGGTCGGTGTCACGACTTGATCGCCGTTCCCGTTTCCATTGGGGTTTACGCAGCTCCGCGTGTGCGGCTCCTGCGCCTTGCTGTCGTGTTTCCCGCCCCCCACGGGTGCGCTAACGTCTGCCGCGTGCAGAGCTGCCACTGCGGGGGCGTGGCACAAATACGACACACCCCTAAAATGCCGTTTGGCAGAGCTTAGAATACCCTGAAAAAACCTATGCGCCTGTAGCTCAGTTGGATAGAGCAGCGGCCTTCTAAGCCGACGGTCGGGGATTCGAGTTCTCCCAGGCGCGCTAGGATTTGCAGTGGAAACCTGCCGCTCTAGGGAACTGCGACTACTTGCTCTCTCTCCGCAGCAAATCGATATCCATCGTCAGACCGGATACGGCGGCCTTCACGCGATCTCGAAGAGCACGAACGGCAGGCCCATGTCGCTCCCACCAAGCATGCGCGTCGTCGTCGGTCCACTGCCCGACATCCGAGCAAGACCTGAGGGCAACCTGCACGTCTTTGGCACTCTGAGGTCGGTCCGCGGGCGCTTTGGCTAGGCATGAGATGATCAACGCCTCGAGCTGCGTGGGTATCGCGCGTCCGGCACGTTCGGACGGCGGCACCGGTTCTTGGTGCAGATGCGCGGCACACACCTCGACCACCGTGGCACCGTCGAATACGTGTGACCCCGTGAGCAGAAAGTATCCCACTGCGCCAAGCGCATAGAGGTCGGAACGCGGGCCAACGCTGTCAGGAGAGGTGATCGCCTCGGGCGCGAGATAGTGCGGCGTGCCTGTGATCGTATCGCCCCTCGTAAGCTGATCGGCATCGCGGTGTTCGAGCTCCTTGACGAGGCCAAAGTCGAGCACCTTCGCCACATCGGGCTGCCCGCCTTGCTCGACCAGCATGATGTTTGCCGGTTTGATATCTCGGTGGATCAGGTTGATCGCGTGAGCCTCTGCCAATGCGGCGGCTGCCTGCGCCAGAATTCGTACCACGCGTGCCGGGGGTTGCGGGCCGTCGACTTCCACAACGCCAGCCAATGTGGCCCCCTCGAGGTGCTCCATCGCGTAGTAGAAGATCCCGTCTGGCGTGCGCCCATAGTCGAAGATGGTGACGGTGTTCGGATGCGTGAGCATCGCGGTCATCTGCACCTCCTTTTCGAAGCGAGCGATGCTTTGCGCGCCGGCTTTTTCCACTGGCAATAGCTTCACAGCCGTCGGTCGTCGCAGCATGGCGTGCTGCGCGCGGTACACCATGCCCATCCCCCCTTCGCCAAGCTTTTCGACCAACGTGTATTGCCCGAGCTTCTTGACGTCGCGCACCTGCTTGCGAAGGCCGTAGATCACGCGAGATGCACTTGTGCAGATTGCGACGGCGCACGCCCACCAAGCTGCAGCCCATAGGGTGATGTTTGTCGCGATGACACCGGGGGTTGTCTCCCTCAGTATCGGAATCACGTTATCCCAAACTTCGAGATCTACGCGGAAGTAGATATAGTAGGTGACCGCAAACAAGGGGACGCCACAGATGCTCGTGATGAGGAACGTGCGCCATGCTGAGCTTGGCACGTAGATCGCGCGTGCGACCAGACCAAAGCTCAACGCGAGAAGTACGATGAGGTGCGGTTGGATCACGGGCGGAATCCACAAGCCCATCAACGAGTAGAACGTGCACGCCAGGAAGGTGGCGACGATCTCCGTGGCCCCGATAAACCTGACGGAGCGTTTGCCCCAACCACAGAGGAGCCAAATCCAGAGCATGCTGAAGGCCGCCAGAAAATGGTAGACCATCGATGGGTGCGTGATCCCCGGGCTGATCGCCAGGTGCGCCAGCCAGTCCCCCGTGCGAATCGCGAAGAAGACAAAGGCGATACTCGCGCCGAATAGGCCGTACTTCGCCATTCGGTGCTGCAGAAACGCGCGTTCTGCCTCCGTCTGATCTGCCGACACGCTCGAAACGGTCATCGAAGTGCATATAACCAGACGCAACGCCCACGTCTACGCGTCAAGATGTCGCTCCGAGGCACGCCAGGACGCTGGCGCTGAACGCTGGCGCTGAACGCTGGGCGCTAAGCGGAGATCTTCCCCAAGATCAAATCCGACCCTCTCTCCGCGACCGCCACGGTCGGCGCGTGTGTGTTACCCGAAGGAAGCACCGGGAAAATCGACGCGTCGACGATCCTCAGCCCCTCGATCCCGTGCACCCGCAGCTCGTTGTCGACGACTGCCATCGGGTCGTCCGCATGTCCCATCTTCATCGAACCTACCGGGTGATACACACTCATCCCGTCGGTCCTCCAGAAGTCGAGGATCTCCTCGTCGGTCTGGACATGGTCGCCGGGTATGAGCTCCTCGGTCGCATGCGGCGCGAACGATTCGGAACGGTAGATCTTCCGCTGGACCTTGAAACCCTCGATCGCGAGCTCCCGGTCATGGTCGGTCGAAAGATAATTGTGGATGATCTTGGGGAACGCCCTCGAGTCCGCGGTTCGTGAATGGACGCTGCCGCGCGAGGTCGGGCGAACAACGCATACCGTCGAGTTTACCCCCGGAACGAGCGACGCCACCATGTTGCCCGCCTCGTCCATGCCACCAGCGCCAGGCGTAAAGTGGATCTGAAGAATGGGGCGGTCCGCGCCTTCGTTCGGGATGAAGCCACCCGCGTTACAGGCAGGCATGGCGAGAGGGCCCTTCTTGGTGAAAAGATACCTGAGGGTGCTCCACACGACTCGAGGGAACTTCCCATCCTCGGAGAGGCAGCTCTTTGTCTTCACCCCTTGTTGCACCCAGACCTGGAAGTGGTCCTGAAGGTTCTCGCCAACGCCACGGAGCTCATGCTTCGCCTCTATTCCGAGGTCGCTCAGCACGTCGGGGTTCCCAATGCCGGAGAGCTCGAGGAGCAGCGGAGAGTTGTACGTCCCAGTAGACAACACGATCTCGCGATTGGCTTTGACCACGTGCGTATCGCCCTTGTGGTCCTCGTACTCGACGCCGACGGCCCTCTTCCCTTCGAGCGCGACGCTCTTCGCGACGGCTTGAAGAACGATCTTTAGGTTCGGTCGTTTGCGCACTTCAGGGCTGAGAAACGCATCGGCGGAGCTCCACCGACGACCATCTTTCATGTTGACCTGGAGATAGCCGATCCCTTCTTGAGTTGCGCCGTTGATGTCGTCGTTGCGTGGGATTCCGACGCTCACCGCCGCATCGATGTACGCGTCGGTGATGTCGTACTTCGTTTCGACATGGGTGACGTTCAGCTCGCCGCCCTTCGCGTGATAGTCGTTCTCGGGACCGGACTCAAAGTGCTCCGAACGCTTGAAATACGGAAGGAGGTCGGCATAGGACCAGCCTTCGCACCCTTCGAGCGCCGCCCAGTCGTCGTAGTCCCGGCTTTGGCCACGCATGTAGACCATGCCGTTGATCGAGCTGCACCCTCCGAGCACCCGTCCTCGTACGACACTGATCTCGCGGCCATGCAGGTGCGGCTCGGGCTCCGTCTTGTAGAGGTTGGTGGTCTTCTCGTCATACATCAGCCGCGTGAAACCGATCGGCATCTTGATGATCGGGTTGTTGTCGTTCTTCCCCGCCTCGAGAAGCAACACTCGGTGGTCCGGGTCTGCAGACAAGCGATTGGCTACGCAGCAACCGGCAGAGCCGGCACCAACGACGATGAAATCAAAGGTTTCTTCGGGCATGTCTTCTTCAAGAGGGCAACCATGCTTAACACAAGACCCTGGCGGTCGCACCCAACCCGTGACAGCCTCGCGGCAATGCCGACCTACGAAACCGAAATCACAATCGACGCTCCGCCGGCTGAGGTGTGGAGACACCTGGTAGACTTCGATCGGCACGACGAATGGAGCCAACATTTCGTCCTGCGTGGAAAGCCGATCGTTGGCGAGCCTGGTCGCCTCAAGTTCGTCATCTTCGGACGGCCAGCTAGCGCTCCCGTGGTGATCGAGAAGATAAACGAGGAGCGAGAACTTCGTTGGAGTGGAGGGCCTCGGGGCCTCGTGTATGGGAGCCACTATTTCATTTTGCGGCCACAGAATGACGGCAGGCGCACCCACTTCCGGCACGGGGAGGATTTCTCGGGTATCTTGGCACCGCTTGTATGGACGCTGCTGACGGCGCAGCTGGGTCCATCGTATTCCGGATTCAACGAAGAGTTGAAGCAACGCGTCGAGGGAGGCACCGATGAGCAGTAGAGAGGTGGCAGACAGGGTCGAGCTGTCGCCTCAGGGCGTTTATGTGGTGCTGCTCCAACCTCCGGGATCGCGCCTTTTTGAAAGCGTTTGGGTCTCTGAATGCTTACGCAGCCCGCGCGGGCAGCAGCTCGATGACCGGTCCGTGCCGGAGCGTGTGACACACCCCCCGATAGAGGCCAAGAGACTCGTAGACCGCAGCGGTCATCGTCGTCGTGCGGACCTGCCCCCTAACCGAGAGCGGGAAGCCGTTGTGAATGAGCGCCGCAGAGAGCCCTAGCTCGGGGTTGGCCCATCCGCCGGCGCCGCCCATGCCGAAGTGGCCGAACGCCCTCGGGACATCCATGAGCAGCGCATCGGCGCGGTGGTATCCGAGGCGCCAATGCAGTGGATAGAGAACGACTCTGTCGGCGCGCTTCGACTGAACCTCCGCCGACTTCTCTACGATGTCTTCCCGAACGAGGCGTACGCCGTCTAGCTCTCCGCCGAGTGAAAGCGCCGAGTACATCTTAGCGAGGGAACGTGCCGTGCAGACACCATTCATCGCGGGAAGGCATGCCTTCCAAAACGAAGGATGGGTGAAGAGCTCTTTCATGTTCCGTGGCGTGAGTCCTCGACGCAGGAGGCTGCGAAGCGGGCCGGGGGGCATCCAGGAAGGAGCCCGGTATTCCGTCGGTAGCGGTCTCACGCCATGCCGCTGGAGGGGAGGCAGGCCCACGAGATCGGTGAGCCGATCCATCTGACCATCAGCCTCCCCGATGTAGAGGCCGTCGAGTACGAGTGGCTCGGCGATGCGCTTCTGGACGAACTCTGAGAACGCCATCCCCGACACGCGGTGGACCAGCTCGCCCACCAACCATCCGAACGTCACGGCGTGATATCCGTTGGCCGTTCCTGGATGAAAATCGGGCTCGGTTTCCGCGAGTCGCTCGACGATCAGGTCCCAGTCGAGGATGTCGGTAAGCTGATCGACCAGCGGGACGACCTTGTGGAGCCCTGCCTGGTGGGACAGCACGTGTCGAACCGTGATGTTTTCCTTGCCGTTGCAACCGAATTCGGGCCAGTAACGAGCGACGGGGGCGTCGTACTCGAGCAAACCCTCGGATGCGAGGATGTGGACCGCGGTCGCAGCCACGCCCTTCGTGCCCGAGTAGCAAATCGACATCGTATCGCGTTCCCAGGGCGAACCATCATGCCGGGCCTGGCCAGCCCAAATGTCGACCACGCACTTCCCCTTCAGGTAGACCGACGCGGCACCACCGCCGCCGTAGTGCGCAACCTGTTTCCGGAGCACGTTCGCGACCGGCTCGAAGCGAGGGTCGTAGTCGCCGTGAATTTGGATGTCTTTACGCAAGTGTTTTTCCAAGAAAGCAGTCCTCGAAAATGGTGGCAATAAAGTGACGCGACGCAGCAGGGCCCAGTGGGGCACCTCGTCGCGGCCTCACCATGGGGTCGTTGACGCACCGTGTAAACCGTTCCGATGTCCGCATCCAAGGACAGCGACGTCAACTCCGCGTACTCCATCAACAATCGAGTTGTCAGTTGGTAAAGGAACACGCAGGCGTCAGTTGAATCGCGTGAGCGTCATGTCGTAGGCCCCTTCGCACGAGCCTCGGACCTGCAAGGTGCCCGTGGCGACAAGCCCCCCGAGGAACTCGTCGTCCATGACGACGAGCGTGCTGCCCGCCATCTGGATACCGACTTCTTCTGCCGAATCTTCGTCGTACGTGCACTCACCTTCATCCTCTACGGGTAGCCACCAGCCACCTTCGAGATGCAGCGTATCACCGCATAGTCTACCTAGGATGGTGTACTCATTGTCGACGAGGATCTCGATGTCTTGGCCGGTTTGCGTCATCACCCAATCGAGCAAACAGGAATCGAACACCTCTCCCGGCTGCGCACCATCGCAACCGGCCGTCTCGATCGTGACCTTCCCCGTATCTCCCCACGTCGACCCGTTTAGATCGAACGCAGGCGGCTCGGTACACGACGGGAGCGTCGCTGAACCCGGAATGAAGTACGGTGGTTCTTCGCCACAGCTGATCAGCGCGACGAGCACGAGTGCTCCCAAAATCCGACCCACAGGGACGCTCACGTAACGAGTGTCCGGCAACCGACCATGTACGTCAACAGGTTTGAGCCTACTCGGGTGGCTGGCGCACCTTGAGAGTGCCGGCACGCCATCCGCCGACGCCGCTCGTGTACCACTTCGACGTTCGGCGATCCGATGGGCCTCCGCAGAGGGCGGAGTGCAGGACGGGTTCGCTCATGTCGGCGACGAAGCGGAGCGACGGGGCGAAACTCGTGAGCCTTTCACCAGAACGGTAGATCTGCCCTTGGTGTGGGGTCGCGCGGCCGCCGCGTAGGGGGATCGGCCCGCGGTCGAAGCCGAGAAAACGAGGAAGCTTACCTCCGAAGAACATGTTGGTCAGCGTAATCTGGTTTCGCTTACCCCACGGCTCTGGCACCTGGTTGGCAACCTTCCCGAGGGCAGCGCCCCAGACCGCCTCCCGCGTGCGCTCGCCGAGCCAAGGTGACGCTTCGGCGACGAGGATGCGATCGAAGTTCTGGTAGAAATCGATGAATGTGCCCGTGGCGTCGCGCAGGTGCTCGATGACTGGGGCACCACATCCTGCGCCAAACATCTCCACGAGCAGCTCCGCATAGAAGACCTCGAACGCCGTCGCCCCAACGGAGTCCGGTTCATAGCGGCAGTCCCAAGTACGGAGGGCGTCGGCGACGGGACCCGTTCCCAACAGTGGCGTGAGGATCTCGAGAAACTCGGCGGCTTGAATCGAGTACGTGTCGAAGTGGATCGCGCGAAAAGAGTCGACATCGTGGTCGTTGCACTCCTGCAACAGTTGCGTGATGCGTCGCGCGCGGTAGTCGCCCATCGGCGTATTGATGGGATTCGCCCGGCCGAGATGATTGAGATCCTGGTTGGCGGTTACGATCACGCCGTCGGTGGGGTTGTGCACACGCGGCAGCTCGTCGGGGCTGACGAAGCCCTGCCAGTCGAACCGTTCGTCCCAGCCAGGCCGGGGCGCAAAACCGGACCAGTCGTCAGCCCGCAACGGCATCAAACCGGACATCTGGTAGGCAATGTCTCCTGCGCTGTCGGTGAAGATCCAATTGAAGGCCGATTCGACGTTGCCAAACGCAGCCATCCCCTCGGCGACGGTCCGCGCTGTCCACATCGCGTGAAGCGTGTTGATCGACTGCGCTCCTCCATCGGCACCGGACCAGCGCGTCGCGAGCAGGTATCCCTCGGTCGTCGCGCTGCCGTCGAGCACGCCATGCTGGTTCTCCCAGAACGTCTCGATGATCGGCTCACCTTTTTTCCGCCTGATCGTCTCGATGCGTTGGTCGAAGTCGGTCCACGTTTCCCCGCGACGAAACTGCCCATCCCGACAGTGTTCGACCCACGAATCAATCGCGTCCATGAACGTGTACGTCGCACCCCAGGAGAGGTGGTCGTTGCGCCCGACGAGCGGCGCCGGCAAGCCGGGCATCGTCATCAGCATCGCGTAGCCACCCGGCCAGCGAAAGCTCTGCTCGACCCAAACGTTCGGCAGCCGATTCGTCTCGAGATGCGGGTCGTTCGAGAGCATGGGCGCCCCAGACGCGGTCAGTGAACCCGACACACACCAGTTGTTCGACGCCATCATCCGCGGCGCCGCGATCGCCCACTTCACGGCTTCGGGCACGAGGCGCTCACCGAGCTCAACCTGCGACACCATCGCCCGGTCGAGCCCATCCGTGCAGCCGGGAAACAACGCCTCGAGGTGCGCATCGGTGACACCCGCCTGAACCATTTCGACAAAGAGCCGCTCTATCTCCCCCTGCGACTGAGCCAAGGTAAGAAAACCGGTCATGCGCGCCAACAACAAACTGTCGCCGACAGTCCAGGCGTCGGGTCGAAACCTCACGAGTTTGAGCTCCCAGGGCACAGACTCCGCGAAGCGCGCATTCACGCCATCGCAGTACGCCTCGCAGGCGGTGCGCCCCTCAGCGCTGAGCTTCTGCGCTTCCGCCGCCACTCCGCCACTCCAATTCATGCGCCGAAAGAACCGGTCGACCTCCACCATCTCGTCGCTGCCGTCGAGCAGCTCGGCCGCTCGCCCTTGGCCGAGGATCCGCATGATCAGCATTTGCATGCCGCGATCCATCGCGTGGCAATAGCCCATGCCCCAGTAGAGGCCGGTGATGTCGTCAGCGACGATCTGCGGAATGCCGTGCTCGTCGCGAGTCCAGTTGGCCTGCATCGTCATGTGCATGGGCGTTGTAGCACAGCGATCTCACGCGGGGTGAGCGCGCCATCGCCAGCCTGGTTGCCACTGGAATGAAAACGCGCGTCATTGCGGCGAACGGTCTATCGCCATGGCCACCAGTGAATGAGGGGGCAGGGTCAGCCGTACGCTTGCTCCCTTTTGTTCGAAGAACACAAAGGTCACCTCGCCTGCAACCTCGAGAGTGTCTATCCAGACGTCCTGAGGTGCGATGGCCTGGACCGTGGCGACCACGTCCCCGTCTCCAAGCATGATTTCGGTCAGACGTTCCCGCTCGAGGTCGCGATTGAGCAAGATCACGCTGCCCGATTTGCCGTCGTCCGACACGAAAGCGAGCGACCGCACGACGTCATACTCGTAGCCAGAGTCACCGAGTGTTTGCTGATCGGTGGGGACCTGGACTGGCGCAATGGCGGCGACGTGATGCCACAGGTGGTCGGCAAGCAATCTTGTGATCTCGAAAGCAGGCCGATTCATCAGTGCGCCCTGAGCCGTGAAGAACGGCTTGTGCCAATCTCTCACGATCGGATTGGTCGCCGGGTTTTCGGCCAGCGTGAGATGCTCGATCGCGAGGTCCACTCCGACATCGGCGTAGAGAAGGAACATATCCGCCACCGCCAAGTCGGCCGCGTAGAGGCTCCCCATAGGGTCGAGGGCTGAGCCCAGATACTCGGTCACGGTGATCTCGAGCGGCTCGTCGCGATCGAGCGCATCGAGCATCGTACGAAGCTCGACGAACAAGGGCCGATAGAAATCACCGCTGCTCAATAGCCATGCATCCTCGGCCTTCTCCCAACCATGCCCGTTCTGCCCGTCATCGATGATGTACTGATGAACCACGACCCCTACCACTTCGGGGCGCTCGAGGAGTGGGGCGAGCACGGGCAGCGATTGCTCCGGCCCACCCCATCCCGTCCAGGTGGATTGCGTGAGCGGGATGTAAAATCGGGCATCAGATTGGATCTCGAGCACGCGGTCTACGTACTCGAGCGCTCGGTCGGTATAGTTCTGCGCGGAAGAGCCCGGCTTTCCGAACCAAGGTGGGTCCCCGCCGTTGGCGGACTCCGGGTTCGCGAAGCTAAAGGTGCCATCATCCAAGTATCCCGTGTTGAAGAACTCGTAGATCTCGTTCGCGATCTCGTAAAACGTGACGGGCCACGGTTCCTCGCGTCCCCAGAATGCTCGGGCAGCAACAAAAGGGTCTCCTTCGTCTGTGCCGACTAGGTGCTGTGCGTAGTTCGCTGCTTCATCTGAGGTGCCCGAGCCGAAGTTCAGCATGATCAGCGGATCGGCCCCGATTTCATTGATCATCGCCATGTACTCAAACGGCGCGACGTTGTCGTCGGGCATCGCCTCGCTCTCCGGATCGGCGAAATCAAAAAAATGGTAACCATCTAGGCCGACCGCGCCGTCGATCTGGAGGCCGCTGAAACGGACGATGGGTTGATCGCCATTGGCGGGCCTGATCTCCGAGAGACGCCGAAGGGATTCGGTGGTTTCTTCGGTCCGCCACTCGGGGTGACGGGAACCGTCTTCGGGCGAATATCTACTTCCGGCGCCGATGTTCCAACCGATTAGCTTCCCCACACGATGCCTTCGCTGGTCGAGATCCACCGTGAGTACGACCTCCGCGCCGCTCCCGCCAGAATCGGTCGTGCACGCACCTACGAGCGCGAGCGCCAACGCCGCGCACCACCTTGAGCTCATTCGCGAAGCTTAACAGGTAGGCCCACCGCTCGAAAGAGGTCAGGTCTACGGTCCACAGTGCGGCAATGCAAGGCCTGACCCCGCAAAGCGCAGAGAGATACGCGTCGTGAAAAATGCGTCGTTGACCCTCAGACGGCCCACTCTTAGACAGGCGTCGCGATTCCTGCATGCCCCTCTCAGAACGCGAGCGCCAGCATCCCGGCACCCCAGACGAGCAAAGCGACACCGGTCGCGTAGCCGAGCCAGTGGCCGGCGGGGACAGTCTTTTCGAACAGAACGAACAGGGCGAGGCCCGCGATCCAG
>CAXMND010000078.1:0-33110 GCA_964194675.1 uncultured Coxiellaceae bacterium
GGACCAGTGACCCTTCATCAGTGGCTAAAGCGGGTCAATCCGCGCGTGCCGATTCCTGCGCCGAGCATGTATGAACCGGCTCCATCGCTGAAAGTGCGCGCACCCAAGCGCCTTCAGCGACCAGGTTCACGACCGCCGACCGCGCGCAGCTCTTGCCCTCTCTCTTAAGCCCATGCCGCCGAAGTGGAAGCAATCGCGGTCACGCCCCCCGCGCCTCGAGCTACGCCGTTCTTCATACTCGCCTTCGTCTTCGTCGTAGTCGCACACGCAACCCAGATCGCCCCGCGCCCCGGCCTCTCCGCGGCTGAGTGGCCGTGGCGCTCATCCCCTCGTATGCTTCCCCCATGCGTGTGTACCTTTCGGGGCCCATGGGGGCTGGTAAGTCTTCGGCGGCTCGGGCCGTCGCGGATCAGCTTGGCACACGTTCGCTCGACCTAGATGACCGTGTCGAGGCGCTCGCGGGTAAGAGCATCCCGGAGATCTTCGCGCAAGACGGGGAGGGTGCGTTTCGCGCCCTCGAGCGGCGGGCTCTGCAGGAACTGCCGGAGGATGTTGGCGTCGTGGCGCTGGGGGGCGGGACGGTTGTGGACAACGCCACCCGACAGTCGCTTCTGGGCGCCGGCATCCTGGTTACCCTCACCGCAAGCCCGGCGACGCTTGCAGAGCGTGTTGGGGCAGCCGCCGATCGCCCACTTCTAGGGGTCGACCCTCGGGCGGACCTCGAATGCATCCTTGAGGCGAGGGCGCCTGCATACGCCGAGGCGCATGCCGTGATCGATACGGAGACTTTCGACACGGACGAGATTGCCGCCGAGGTGGTAGCCGTCCGCAATCGCGCGCCGATCATCGTTCCACTAGGACTTCGCACCTACCGGGTCGAGGTGGGCCGCGGGGTCCGTCATCGGGTCGGGATGCGCGCTGCCGAGCACGCGGCGGGGGATGCGATTCTGGTTTTCGATGGCGACGAAGACCGTCCGTGGGCCGAGGATACCGCCCGTGACCTCACCGCCGCCGGGAAGCCCCCGATCGAGGTGCGGCTCGCGGGCGATGAAGCCAGCAAGAACATCGCGAGCGTCGAGAAAATCTGGGACACCGCCCTCGAGCGCGAGGTCGATCGGCGAGCGATCGTCATCGGAGTCGGTGGGGGTGTGATCGGTGACCTCGCGGCATTTGCTGCCTCGACGCTCCTTCGCGGCGTCCCCCTCGGGCAGGTGCCGACGACCCTCTTGTCGATGGTCGACAGCTCGGTTGGTGGTAAGACCGGCTTCAACCGCGCGCGCGGGAAGAACCTGGTGGGGACGTTCTACCAGCCCAAGTTCGTCCTTTGCGACGTCGACACGCTGTCGACCCTCCCGACTGAAGAACGGATATCCGGGCTCGGCGAGGTGGTGAAGAGCGCCTGGCTCGATTCGGAGGAGTCGGTTGCGATGCTCGAGCGAGACGCGGACGCCTTGCTGGAGGGCGATCCGGAGGCAACGATTCGCGCCGTTCGGATGTCGGTCACGCTCAAGTCGCGCGTCGTCCACGAGGACGAGCTAGAAGTGGGGCGGCGCATGGTGCTCAACCTTGGCCACACGGTGTGCCATGGGCTCGAAGCAGCGAGCGACTACCGAGGCCTTCGTCATGGCGAGGGTGTCGCGCTTGGGATGATCGCGGCGATGCGAGTTGCCGGGAAGCTAGGGGGAGGCCGTGTTGAAGAGACGGAGCGGCTCACCGAGTTGCTTCGACGATTGGGCCTACCAATCGACCTCGACCGGAGGCTCGACGAGCGAGTGCTCGGGTTCATCGGGGCCGACAAAAAACGGCGTGGAAACCAAATTTACTTTGTAATTCCACGGCTTCCCGGCCAAACCGAGATCGAGCTTTTGGGCCTGGAGGAGGTCCGGAGCGCGCTCCGCGAGGGCTAGGATCCGGAAATTTGGCGACTTGCCCGCGGGCTCGATACCATGAAAGCACCCTCTGGAGGGGCTTTATGGATCGATTCATCATCGTGGCTTGGATGGCTTTCACGGTTGTTGGCTGCAACCGGTTTCCCGACAACGGATTACAAATTGCCGGGATGTTGCCCGTCGAGGACACCTGCATACTCGATCCGAGCACCGACGTGAGGCAGACGCTTGGGATCTGGGACGTTCAGGCGCCGTTCGGAACCGAGCCGCGAATCGCGCAGTTCGGGGTTACGCCTCTCCTCGAGAACTACATCATCAGTCGGTCGACCGACATCCAAGCCGAGCAAAACAATCTCCAGGTCACCAGTCTGGAGATCACGCTCCAGACCCCGGATGGCCTAAACCTGGTTCTTCCAGAAGCACTACCCAATCCGTACAGTGTTACCGCGAGCGTGTCCCTGCCTGTCGCAGAAGACGACTCATTTAGCTCCGGGGCGGCATTTACGATCGGGGTTCCACCATCGTACAGGCAAGCCGTCGCTGATGCGGTTTTCGGTGCCGGCTTCGATCAGCTGATCATCAGGATGCGCGCGAAAGGGACGACGATGGGCGGCTTCACCCAAACGTCGGGGCCGTTTTTTTGGCCCGTGACGCTTTGCGACGGATGCCTGGATATCTGCCCGACACAGGAAGCTGCAAACCAGCTGACCGACTTGGAGATTGCGGCCCTATTGTCTGCGTGCTTGCCGGGTCAGGACGGATACGTGTATTGCCAGTTCGTACCCGTCCTGCCTCCAGCAGCTCCCTAGCGGAGCGAAAAGAAAAACGGGGGCACGAGCGCAACGTGCTCTTGGCCGAGGACGAGCAGAGCATCTCGCCAGGTCTCTAGCGGCAGTGACGACTGGACGTTCGCGTGCCTCCAAAGCCATCGCTCGGTGAGCAGGCGCACCTCGTCGCCGCCGTTCTCACCGAGAAGCTCGTTGATCGCGTCAAGAATCCCCTTCGACGCCGGCCAGACTTCGATCTGTGAGTCGGGGCCGAGCCCACCGCTGGCGCGAGCTTTGTCGATGGCGTCGCTGAGGCCCGCCATTTCGTCGATCAGCCCGAGCGATTGGGCGTCCTGCGCGGTGAGGACGCGCCCCTCGGCGGCGGCGAGAACCTTGTTGCGGTCCATTTGGCGCCCTTCGGCTACCCGGTCGATGAAGCGGTCGTAGGTGTCCCGAAGAAGAGCCTCGAAGGCCCGCCGCTCGGTGGGGGTGAGCCCACGAACCGGGGTGGACCAGGCGGCACGCTTGCCGCGCTGAAGCACGTAGGTGTTGACGCCGAGCTGAGTAGCTAAGCCCTCGAAGTTGAATTTGCCTCCGACCACGCCGATCGAGCCTACGATGCTATCGGGGTGCGCCAGAATTTCGTCCGCGGCAGACGCGATGTAATACCCACCACTCGCGGCCATGTCGCCGACGCTCGCGATCAGGGGTTTGACTTCGCCGACTATGCGTGCGGCTTCCCACATGCGGTCGCTCGCTAGCGCCGAGCCGCCTGGTGAGTTGATGCGCAGCACGACCGCTTTGACGTTCTCGTCGTCTGCAAGGCGCTCCATCTCGCGGATAAACGGTCCCGAGGCTGCGTCGCCCATTGATGCTTTCTCCGCTTCGACGATGTTGCCCGTGACGAAAACCAGTGCGACGCGTTCCCCACCCGCTGTCGGCTCGTCGTGACGGCCACTCAGCAAGTCGAGAAACTGTCCTACGGTTAACTTGTCCTGCTGCGGAACCATCCGCATCCGTCGCACCGTGTCGACGCCCGCAGCCTCCTTGATTTCGTCCCGGGCGCTGCGGAGGAACCCGACTGAATCGATCAGCCCTGCCTCGGTTGCTGCGGAAGACACATACGGACCGGCATCGATCAAGGCTTTGGCTTTGTTGGTGTCGCCCTCGGTGCGTTTCGACGTGGCGTCGACCAACGACCCGTAGAGGTCGTCGAGGACCGCGTCCATCGATTCTTTGGCTTCAGGCGGCATGTCGTCTCGGATGAACATGTCGCCCGCACCTTTGTAACGGCCCATGTGAAGGATCTCCGCTTGCACGCCGACCTTCTCGAGGAAAGTGCGCGCGTAGATCATCACGGCGGCTGGACCGACGAGATCCAACACGCCTGCCGGCGACATGCTGATGCGATCGCAAGACGATGCGAGAAGTAGATAGGCGACGTTATCTGCGGTTTCGAAATGGCAGTGAATCGGCCGCTCCTTGCCCCTGAACGCTCCGAGAGCTTCGATGAGGTCGCCGACGCTCCCCCAAGCCCCTCCGAGCGGACCTACACGTACCAGGAGTCCGCGGACATTCTCGTCGCGGGTCGCGCGCCAGACTTGCTGGAGAATGTCGTAGAGGGTGGTTTGCGGTCTCGAGAAGGGGTCGTGCTCTGCACCGTCGGCGTACGGCCTCAAGATGCGGAGCTCCCGAACCTCGGGTTGGTCGGTGTCTTTCTCCGAACGATCGCAGGAGGCTCCGGCCAACGCGAAGAGGAGGATCGAAATTGAGAGCGCAACTTGGCGCGAGATTGAGCTCATGGTGATGCCGCTTCCGACTCCTGCGTGGGCTCGCTCGAGGCTTCCGACTCCGACTCCGTTTGGGGCTCGGTCTCGGTGTCGCTTTCGGGGAGCTTCACCCGCGGGTTCAGTCTCTTGATTGCTGTTCGTGCGGCGTCGACATGGGTGCCGGACGGACGCCTCTTCAGATAAGTGTAGTACGCGGTGATCGCTTCATCATTCATTGCGAGCCGTTCATAGGCGAGGCCGAGATTGTAGTAGCCGTCTGGATGTCCACGCTGCGCAGCACTTCGGAAGTAGCGCAGCGAAAGCTCGTAGTCGCCCGACTCAAACGCCACCCGCCCAAGGGCATCCGTTGCGTCGCCCGAGCCTGGGCGAGCTTCGAGGGCGCTCTCGAAGAGGGCGCCTGCTTTGGGGTAGTCGCCGCCGGCGAGAGCAGCCTCACCCTCCCGCATATACCAACCAAAGTCCCGAACAGGCGGCCGCCCGTCGATAAACGCGTCAGACCCCGCCGCCTCCGCCAGGCGATCATACTCGTCGTACTCGGGGCGCTCGCGGGACCGGGCGGAACGCTGCCGACGGGAGGGTTTCCCTTTCACGCTCTCTGTCTCTGCCGCCGTCGCTGTCCCTGCCGCTGTCCCTGCCTCTGCCGCTGTCCCTGGCGCTGTCCCTGTCTCTGTCCCTGCCGCCGTCTCTGCCGCTGTCTCTGCCGCTGCCTCTGTCCCTGCCGCTGTCTCAGGCGCTGCCGCTGTCTCAGGCGCTGCCGCTGTCTCAGGCGCTGCCGCTGTCTCTGCCGCTGTCCCTGCCTCCATCCTCGCGTCGGCTATCGCCGCAACCTCCTCCAGCCGCCCCAAGAGCGCCGTAGCGGTTGGATGGCTTGGATCTAGCGCGAGCACCGCCTCGAGCTCGGTACGCGCGCGGCCCCGGTCGCCAGACGCGAGCCAGGCTCTCGCGAGTAGCAGTCGGTACCGAATTCCGTCAGGTGCAAGCTCGGCGGCCTGCGTGGCGCTCAGGAGCCCCTCCTCGAGCTTGCCCTCGTGTTCGGCCGCCTGAAGCAGGGAATCGATCCGAAAGAACTCAGGAGTGCGGCTGAACGGCATGAGTCGCCCCCTCTCGAGGGACTCGCGGGCGCGTTCGGTGTCCCCACGCAAGCGCAACGCGTCGGCTTCGGCGAGCCTCGCCCCTAGCGCCTCGGTGTCGATCATCAGGGCTTGCTCAGCGTAGTTGAGTGCCGCTTTCGCGTAGGTCTCGCGAGCGGCGTCTTTCTCGTCTGCGCTTGCCCCGTCGCTCATTGCCTGTGCGGCAAGCGCGTTTGCGCGGGCCAATTGGATCAGGAGCTTGGCGTCTTCCTCGTCGCTCGCTCGCAGTGCGCGGCCATAGGATGCGATCGCACTTTCGTAGGCTTCGAGATGATCGGCTGCGAGCGCCGAATCGCCTTCCTCGATCGCGGCTGTCGCGGCTTCAGGCGCTGATCCGAATCCGAGCATTGCAACGACGCGCTGCCATTGGGTCCCCACCAAAGCAAGCCCTCCGACGAGCACGACCGTCGCGAGCCACCGCGTGGGAGACCATCCACGTCCCGGTAGCTCGGGGATGTCCTCGTCGTCATCGTAGTATGCGGGGGGCGGAGTGCCACGACGCTGTGAGCTGGTGGATTCTTCGAACTCCGCATCCTCGATCTCGGCCTTCGACGAAGATGCGGGCTCGTCGGGAAGTCTCAGCGACTCGGTCGCGGAGGTATTCGGCGTCATGGACTCGTCGCCCGTTTCGGGCAGCCGCACGGACTCAGAGACGGAGCCGGTCGGGTGACCGTGCCGGGCCGCCGGCTCAGAGACATTGACGGGGGCCGTAATATTCTCATTCCCCACCTCGTCTCCAGGGACGGACGCCTCGACGCTTCCCGAGGCCCCTGGTGGGATTGCCTTGGGGACCGGCACGACCCCCAGGAGGGTCGGCTGCCTCGGTCGCCTTCCCGGCGGGAGGCTCGAGTCGGAAGTCGAACCGGCGGGGGCGGGTGGCGCGGGGGAGGGGACCTGGGCCCGGTCTCCGTCCCCGGCGGCCCGGAAAAATGTCTCGAGCTCGGGGATCGAGCCCAGTGACTTGAAGCCCTCGTCGCCCCGAGAGATCTGGTCGTTGGGCGTGAGCTCGCCCGAGCCGATGCGCCGTTGAAGCTCCCGCAGGGAGTTGATCGTGTCGACCGCTCCGTCGCGTCGCATCAGTCGCCAAGTGTTCGTCGAGCGGTCGACGTCCTCCTGCACCTTCGGGTAGACCTTGAAGACGTGACCACAATTGGTGCACTTGACGCTCGTTCCGCGTCCCGAAAGGAGCGTTTCGTCGAATTCGTATTCAGTACTGCAGCGCTCGCAAGTAACGTCCATCCGCTCTGAACAGTCGCCGGAGTCTAGCCGAGGGTTTCGGGAATGTCGAAAGGTCCCATGGGCTTGTCCGGCGCTGCGATTGGTCCTTTCCGGGATTGTTGCTAGTAGAACGCGGCTGATGCGTCGCGATTTGGCTGCGTTGATCGATCACACCCTGCTCCGCCCCGATGCGGTCCCCCCGGATTTCGAACGGCTCTGCGCGGAGGCTGCTCAGTACAACCTCGCTGCCATATGTGTCAACTCGACCCATGTCCGTCTCTGCGGCTCGCTCCTGGGCGCCTCGGGCGTGAGGGTGGTTGCCACAGCGGGCTTCCCACTCGGGGCCGCTAGCGCGATCGCCAAGGCGGCCGAAGCTAGCCAAGCCGTGAAGGACGGGGCCTCGGAGATCGACATGGTGTGCCAGATCGCCGACCTCAAATCGGGCCGGAAGGGAGCCTTCATCGAAGACATTCGTAAAGTCGTCGATGCAGCCGACGGGCGGATGGTGAAAGTGATTCTCGAAACCTGCCTCTTGACGGACGATGAGAAGCGGCGCGGCGCTGCGTGGGTTCGGCGTGCGGGCGCCTCGTTCGTCAAAACGTCGACCGGGTTTGCAGCGGGGGGCGCGACCGAAGAAGACGTTCGCTTGCTCCGAAGCGAGGTCGGCCCGGACTTTGGGGTGAAGGCCGCTGGGGGGATTCGGGACGCGGAGACTGCCGATAGAATGATTGCAGTTGGTGCGAACCGGCTCGGAACGAGCGCTGGCGTCGCGATCGTGACAGAATGCAAGGAAGGTGGAGCGGGATAATGAAATGACGGTTCACTCGGTTACAGACGCAACGTTCGAAGCAGAAGTCATCCGGTCCGAGCTTCCGGTTCTCGTCGACCTCTACGCGGACTGGTGCCAGCCCTGCAAGCAGCTTTCGCCGATAGTCGCACAGGTTGCCGTAGAGCTCGCCGGCAAGATCAAGGCCGTCAAGGTCGACGTGGACAGCAATCCGATGGTCGCGCAGACTTTTCGGGCACAGTCGATTCCGATGTTGCTCGTCCTTCATGAGGGCAAGGTGGTTCAACAACACGTCGGTGTGCTCGACAAACCCGGGCTGCTCCGTTTGCTCGAACCGGTGATGCCACGATCCGCCGCCGAAGTGCGTCCGGAAGAGCTGGATGCGCTGCTTGCCCAAGGGAAAGTGCTGCCCGTAGATATTCGCGATGAAGCATCGTACGCGCGTTACCGAGTTCCCAACGCGATTCACATCCCCGCCAGCGAGCTCGCAAGCCGGGTCGACGAGCTACAGCCCTTCGACGGCCGCATCCGCGTACTCTACGGACGAAGCGAAGAAGCCAAAGAGTGGGGCGAGAAGCTGCAGGCAGACGGCGTGCAGGTTGGGTTCCTGGCTGGAGGGTTTCTCCATTGGGAAGCCGATGGGCTCGACGTGGAGCGGGGTTGAAGCGCTCGCTCGAAGTTCTGGTCGAACCCAACAAAGAGATGATCGCGCCGCCGCGGGTCCTTCGCGCGGGCGATACCACATTGACAGTCTTCGACGAGGGCGACGGCACCGCGTCGAGCCGCTTGGCTTCTTGTTTGGCGGAGGCGGGCGCCACGCCACTCGATGCCAAGCTAGAGATCGAAGCAAGTCCCGAGGGGATCCGAATCGTGATTCGCGCTGCGACGGTGACGGCGGAAGCGAGCAAGCGAGCCGCCGCGTTGGAGAGCGCCGCTGATGTCGTGCTCGGCTCGGCCCGGCCCGTTTTCGCGAGACGACTGCTCGAGACACTCCTCTTGGCCTGACCCCACCGCCCCCACGCTGGCGATCGATGAGGCTGGCCGTATAGGCGAAGGATGGCGAATCGACTGGCGAGTGAGCTTTCACCTTACCTGAGGCAGCACGCCCACAACCCGGTCGATTGGTATCCGTGGGGCGAGGAGGCTCTTGGACGGGCCAAGATCGAGAAGAAGCCCATCTTGTTGTCGGTCGGGTACAGCGCTTGTCATTGGTGTCACGTGATGGAGCGCGAGTCGTTCGACGACCCAGACGTAGCCCAACTGATGAACGCATCCTTCATCAGCATCAAAGTCGATCGCGAGGAACGTCCTGACCTCGACAAGATCTACCAGACCGCAGTGCAGCTGATGACGAGGCGAACCGGCGGCTGGCCGCTCACTGTGTTCCTGACGCCTGACTTGAAACCGTTCTACGGTGGCACGTACTTTCCTCCGGAAGACCGGCATGGAATACCAGGATTTTCAAACGTACTCCGATCCGTTGCGCGTACTTTCGAGGAGCGGCCCGACGAGATCGAATCGATAGCGGGAGAGGTTGTCGAAGCGCTTCGGTCGCTCGGAGAGGAAGACAGTGGAGCAGAGATCGGTCAGGACGTGGCGCTAGCCGCCGCGCGCAAGCTTGGCACGCGATTCGATGATCGCTACGGGGGCTTTGGCGACGCACCGAAGTTTCCGAGCACGATGAGCCTCGACGTCATGCTGCGGGCGTATCGCCGAAGTGGCGACGAGCTCTGGTTGGCGCGTGCGAGACAATCGGTCGACGCGATGATCGATGGCGGGATCCACGATCACCTTGGAGGCGGATTTCACCGGTACTCGACCGACCCACGGTGGCGTATCCCCCACTTCGAAAAGATGTTGTACGACAATGCCCTGATAGGACGGCTGCTCGTCGATATCTGGAGGGTGACCAGGAACTCTCGCTACCGGAAGACCTGCGTGGCGCTTCTCGAGTATGTCGAACGGGAGATGAGTGCCGACGATGGCGGGTTCTACGCGACGCAAGACGCCGACAGCGAGGGCCGGGAGGGTGTCTTCTTCGTCTGGACGCCGGCGCAGCTTGGCGAGGTCCTTGGGTCCGAGGACGCTGCCCTTGCGCAGCGTTACTACGGGGTCGACGAGGCGGGCAATTTCGAAGACGGAACGACCGTGCTTCATCTGACCCGGCCGATCATGGCCCTCGCCCAGCAGGTCGGCGCGCCCGAGAGTGTGGTTGTCACCCGGCTCGAGGGCATTCGAAAAAAACTGTTTGATGCCCGAGAGCTACGTCCCAAACCGTTTCGGGACGAGAAGATTATCACCGCCTGGAACGGGATGATGGCCGGTACCTTTGCCGAGGCCGGAGCGGCCTTCGCGGAACCCCGATTCGTCGAGCGTGCATCGAAGGCCCTGGTGTTCGTCCGGGATGTGCTCTGGAGTTCTCCCTCGCTATCTAGGATCTCCAAGGATGGGTCGAGCCAGGGGCGGGCCTTCTTGGTGGACTACGCCGAGGTCTCGAACGCGGCCCTGGATCTCTACGAGGCGACCTTCGAGGCTTCGTGGGCCGATTGGGCGCGGGAGCTCGCCGATGCCGCGCTCGACAAGTTTTGGGATGAGAGAGAGGGGCTTCTCTACTTCGCGGAGCAAAGCGACGACCTGGTGCTTAGGAGCGAGGACAACATCGATACCGCCGTGGCGTCGGGGAGCTCGAGCATGCTGCGCGCGTTGCTGCGACTCGACGCCTTGTTTCAAGAGGGGCCGTACCAGGTGATCGCAGAGCAGGTTCTCGAGCGGCGCGCAGCCTCAGCGATCGAAAATCCGTTCGGCTACGGCCATCTCGTCGGAGTCGTGGATCAATGGGTTCATGGTCCATGCCACGTGTTGTTCGTCGACGGTGAGAACGATGGACAAGCTGTGGGCGCACTGGCGGACGCGGCGCGGGCCACCTTCGTGCTGGATCGCATGCTGACGACGGTAGAGGAGGGTGCTGGCAGGGCGGAACGCCTGCTCGGAAAAGCGCCCACCCGGATGGGAGCCTATGTGTGCCGCAATCGAACGTGCACACCCACGATCGAAGACCCTGAGGCTCTTCGCAAGGTACTAGAGGAGGACTGAGGCTCTACTTGCGCCGCTTGGGCTAACAGCTAGGTTGCCGCCGACGTTCTAGCTTCAAGGTTGAGATCATGGCGGAAATGCCCGAGTACATCCCTGGGCTTGCCGGCGTTCCGGCGGCTCGCACGAGTATATCCCTCATCGATGGCATCGAGGGGAAGCTCCAGTATCGGGGCTATCCGATCGAGGTTCTCGCTGAGCGCGGCACCTACGAAGAGGTCGCCTATCTGCTCGTGTCCGGGAAGCTTCCCACCGTGCGGCAGCTCGACGAATTTCGCGATCAATTGATCGCGGAGCGAGGGCTGAAGTTCCGCATCATCGATCTGCTCAAGACCCTGCCCGAGAGTGGCCACCCGATGGACGCCCTAACCGCAGCCGTGGCGGCCATGGGCATGTTCTACAAAGGCGATCACATCGAAGACCTGGAGTTTCGCCGTCTGAGCGTGATTCGCTTGATCGCGAAGCTTCCGACCATCGTCGCGGCTTGGCATCGCATCCGACGAGGCGACGATCCGATCAAGCCGACCACCGATCTCAGCCATGCGGCGAATTTCCTCTACATGCTCGAGGGCGAGGTGCCCACACGGCTGGCCGAGCGGGTGTTCGATGTCGCGCTCATCCTTCACGCCGAGCATTCGATGAATGCTTCGACATTTACGGCGCGGGTGACAGGGTCGACCCTGACCGACCCGTATTCCGTGGTCGCATCCGCGATCGGAAGCCTGGCCGGGCCGCTCCATGGTGGCGCCAACGAGCAAGTCCTCGCCACTCTGGGCAGCGTCGAGGACCGCTCGCCTCAAGCCGTGCGTCGATGGGCCGAGGATAGGCTCGCACGAAAAGAAAAGGTCATGGGCTTCGGGCACCGAGTCTACAAGGTCAAGGACCCGCGGGCGACCATTCTCCAAGGTCTCGCGACGCAGTTGTTCCGGAAATTCGGCTCGACGCCGGACTACGACCTCGCCCTCGAGCTCGAGACTCAGATGACCGACCTGGTTGGAGCTAAAGGCATCTATCCCAACGTCGATTTCTACAGCGGGATCGTCTACCAGAAGCTCGGGATCCGGACGGATCTCTTCACGCCGATCTTCGCCATTTCGCGGGTCTCTGGCTGGCTGGCGCACCTGCTTGAGCAACTCGAGGGCAATCGCATCTTCCGACCCAGCCAGATCTGGGTCGGCGAGGCCGATCGCACGTTTGTCGCGATCGAAGAGCGGGACTAGCGATTACATCCTGGGAGGCGTCCGTCGATGAGCTCGACGTTCAAGCGCATGTGCTTCTTGATCTTGGGCGTCGTGTAGACTTGGCAGTCGGCGCCGACGATGACAGCTTCGGCGGGGTAGGCGATGCGTCTGAACATCTTCAAAGCCTTCTCCGGACCGAGCACGAACGCTGCTGTGCTCAGGGCATCCGCGTAGATCCCCTCCGCCGTCATCACGGTTACGGAGAGTGATTTGGTCGCCGGCCGTCCGGTTTTGGGGTCGATGATGTGGTGCCAACGTCGCCCGGTACCGTCGAAAACGGCGTGTTCGTAGTCGCCGGAGGTGGAAAACGACGCGCCCGTCGACTCGAGTGCTGCAAAGTACATGTCCGGGTCGCGCGGATGCTGAACGCCGACACGCCAAGGGCGACCGTCCCGCAAGCCCTGCACCTGGACCTGGCCTCCGCCGAAGATCATGTAGTTCTCGATTCCGCCACCGCGCAAAATCGCGCCCGCCTGATCGAGCGCGTATCCTTTTGCGATGCCCCCGGTTCCAATCGCCATCCCTCGCTTGCGCAGGTACACGGTGTGGCGCTCCTTGCTGACCTTGATCTTCTTGTAGTCGATCAACGCGAGCAGTGGCTTGATCTCCGCCTCCGTAGGAATCTTTACGCTGTCCGGCCGGAAGTCGTAGAGGCCCCAGAGGGCGGCCCAGGAAAGATCGAACGCGCCTCGTGACCACATCGACACGTCCACGCCCGCGTCGATCACACGAAGCGTGTCGTCGCTAACCTTCACTGGATGCTTTCGAGCGGACGCGTTGATCTTCGAGATGTCGCTATCGTCCCGCCACTCTGAGAGCACGTTCTCGAGTCGTTCGACTTCCTCGAACGCCCGTCGTATCAGTGCCTCTGCGTTCGGTGGAGGTGCGTCGACCTGAATCCGAAACACGGTGCTCATCAAAGGTCGCGTGCGAGAGAGTAGAGGTCGCGGGGCCTCCTCGCTGGCCGCCTCGGCGGCGGAACCTCGGTGGCTTCTCTCGCTGCTGTTCTCGCACCCGGCGACTGACGCGAGCAGGACGATCGCCGCGGTGGCTCGAAGTGACCCCTTCGACACGGCCGCAACTGTCGTCGTGAATCCGCCACTCGTCAACCCGGCTTGCGCTTTCACGCACGATTGGTAGTCCTCACCCATGACCTTGGGGTCAGGGGTGCGTTCCGCTTGCTTCGCCTTGATACTGGCCTGCCTTTCAGTGGTCCCAGTCGGGAGGGCCTCTGCATTCGGCGACGCGACGGAGGTAGAGATCGTAGCGTTGGGTGTCGGCAGGGGAACCAACGGCAGTCAAACCGTCACGGAGCGATTGGCGTGGGAGGTCCGCAAGAGGACGAGCGTCGAACCGATGCTCGAGCCTGGACGCGCTCGTCCGGATGACGACTCGCTGTTCCGAAGCCCGTTCGTGTACTGGCGGGGCGGCGAAGAGTTCCCACCCCTCAGCCAGGCATCGATCGAAGCGCTTCGGCGTTACGTGCACCGCGGTGGGTTCATTCTCATCGACGATGCTTCCGCGGGCGGGGAAGGATTCGATCGTGCAGTCCGTCGGGAGCTGCTCCGGGCGTTTCCGGCGAGACCCCTCAAAGGGATCCCCGACAACCACACGATCTATCGCTCTTTCTATTTGTTGGGTCGGCCGGTGGGGCGACTCGAGGGTCCTAGGTTTCTCGAAGGGGTCACCTATGGTGACCGCATCGCGATCGTGTACAGCCGGCACGACCTGGGGGGCGCACTCCAGCGCGACAAGCTCGGCGCATGGACCCAGGCCGTCGTTCCGGGGGGCGAGAGGCAGCGCGAGAAAGCGATTCGGTTGGCGGTGAACCTAGTCCTCTATGCCTTGTGCACGGACTACAAAGACGATCAGGTCCATGCCCCTTTCATCATGAGGCGACGAGGCTCCGGGCCCTGAGGTTTGTCGGTGGAAGACTGGCACTGGCAGCTTGGAATATGGGGCGCGGCAACGACGGCGTGGGTGCTCGGGCTTGCGCTTCTGATCTTGTGGCTCCTCGAGCTTCGGTCGATTCGTGGCGAAAGCAATACGCTTCGCCGATTCATGCTTAGTGCCCTCGGTGGGGTGAGCATCCTGGCGGTCTACGCCCTGGCGCTCCAGATCACACTGGTCCGTGAGGCCTTCGAAGAGGTTGCGGGGGGAACAGCCCTACTCATCGACAATTCGCGAAGCATGACACTTTCGGGATCGAGTGGCGAGCGAAGCGACGCGGTACGTGCGTTGGTTCGGAAGTGGCAAGACGACGACCGGGTAGAGCCGCTCGTCTATCGGTTTGGATCGGACACGCGCGCCGCGATTTGGAACGACCTCGCCGACACGTACGATCCCACCGACGACGAAACCAATATCCGAGAGGGGCTCAGCACCGTGCTGGAGAGGGGTGCCGAACAAGAGCTCGGCTCGGTCGTCGTGATCACGGATGGAGCGGATCCCAGCTTTAGCGCGGACTCCCTTTCACTCGGTTCGTCTGCCCCCGCCATCCATTCCGTCGTGATCGGTGGTGACGATCCGCTCGACGACGAGGCCATCGTGTCGCTGCGCGCGGATTCGACGGCCTACGTCGGGGTGCCTGCGGTGATTCGCGCGGACGTGCGCGCGGTGGGGCAGCTTCGTGGGAAAGACCTCGGTGTTCAGTTGTGGCACGAGAAGAGGTTGATCGAGGAGCGCCGTGTGCCGCTCGACGCCGAAGGAAGGGGACAGGTGGCCTTCGAAGTTACGCCGAAACGTCCCGGCCGGGCCTTGTATAGCCTCGTGATACCGGTTCGGGCGGACGATCAAGTGCCGCAGAACAACGAGCGGGCCGCGTTGCTCAGGGTGGGGCGCGACAGGGTTCGCGTGCTGCTCGTTGCCGGACGTCCGAGTTGGGACGTGCGCTTCCTGCGCGACTTCATCAAACGGGATGGCTCGGTAGACCTGATTTCGTTCTTTATTCTCCGCGCGCCGAGCGACCTGACTGCGGCGCCGACAAACGAGCTAGCCCTGATCCCTTTTCCCACCGACGAGCTCTTTCGTGAGCATCTGGGCAGTTTCGATGTCGTGATCTTTCAGAATTTCGATTTCGCGCCTTACGAGATGGAGGCATACCTCCCGCGCATTCGAGATTACGTGAAGCGCGGGGGTTCGTTCTTGATGATCGGGGGCGATCACTCTTTCTCGCTCGGGGGCTACGGGGGAACCCCCATCGAGCAAGTGTTGCCGGTCGATCTACCGGCCGGAGGGGGCGTCGTCCCAGGAAGTTACCGTCCTCAACCGAACCGACAACTGATTCGGCATCCGATTGTGGCGCTCGGGCCCGACCCAAGTCTGACACGACGGACGTGGCAGGCGCTCCCGCCTTTGCATGGAGCCAACGTGATCTCGGGGGTCAAAGAAGGCGCCCAAGTCCTGCTCCAGCATCCGCGTGCGCGCCTTCCCAACGGTGCGCGCCTTCCAATTCTGGTCGTTGGGGAAGCGGATCGCGGTCGTGTGGCTGCCATGACGACCGACGCTTCCTGGAGGTGGAGGTTTGCGAGCGATGACACCACCGTGGGATCGGACGAATACGAGCTATTCTGGGACCGGCTGGTCCGTTGGTTGACGCGCGACCCTCTGCTCGAGCCAGCGCGGATCTCGACAGACAGAGACCGCTACGGGACGGGCGCGCCAGTGATCGTTTCGGGATTGCTGAGAGACGAACGGTATCGACCGATCGAGAACGAGCGGGTTTCACTCCGTTTCGAACCGACTGAGAACGAGGACGCGGGCGTGGTCTCTGCGCAAACCGACCTAGCGGGCCAACTTCGCGCGACTCTTCGAGGGCCGACGACGCCGGGGGCCTACGAGGTGAAAGTCGCTCTCGATGGCGAAGACATTGCGGGCGAAGTGTTCTTGGTCGAAGAAAGCGGCGACGAGCTAGCCAATCTCGAGGTCATCTCGGGCGAGCTCGAAGTCGCAGCCGAGCGGACCGGCGGCCGTGTCTTCCTATCGGTCAACGATGTGCCACCGTTGTCAGAGCTTGCGGCGACCACACGTCAAACGGCCGGCTTGATCTCCAAGCAGCCGTTACTGAATCCGCTGTTCCTGTTCTTCACCGTGATCGTCCTCGCAGTGACCTGGGTGCTCCGTCGTCGTTGGGGTCGTCGCTAGCATGCAGCCGACCAAGCTACGCGGCGCCCGCACGCACAACCTTCGCTCTATCGACCTCGATATCGACCCAGGGACCTACCTGGCGATCGTGGGGCCCTCGGGGGCAGGAAAGTCTTCGCTGGCCTTCCACACGCTCTACGCCGAGGGGCAGCGGCGCTACGTCGAAAGCTTCAGCGCGTATGCGCGGCAGTTCCTTGAGCGCCTTTCACGTCCACCGGTAGACGAGCTCGACCCGGTCCCCGTGGGGATCGCCGTCGACCGTCAAGCTCCGGTTCGAACGAGTCGTTCGACGGTCGGTACGATGACCGAGATCGCCGACTATGCGAAACATCTGTGGGCACACGCGGCGGAGCTGCATTGCCCGACCTGCGATGCGATCGTCCATCGTGACGCCCCGACGCGTGCTGCCCAGACGGTGATGAGGGAGCTGGCGGGGGAGAAGCTCCTCGTGACCTATCCGGTTGCGGTGGCCGACAAAGAGCACTTCCTAGGCGTTCGAGAGGCCCTTCTGCAAGACGGGTATCGACGCGTCAGGGTGAAAGGGAAAGTGCGCGACCTCGACGAAGTCAGACCCAGCGACGTCACCAATGGAAGGAGCAGCACGCTCCACGTCGTCGCAGACCGCACCGTGGCGCGTGAGCAAAGTCAAAGCCGCCTCGTCGAAGCAATCGAGATGGCCATGAGACGGGGCATGGGGCACGCCACTGTCTGGTCCGCCGACGGCGAGGAGCTCGGCTTCTCCGAGGGGCTCCATTGCCCTACCTGCGACCGCTCCTTTAGACGGGCAACGCCGGGGCTGTTCAGCTTCAACAGCCCTATCGGAGCCTGCGAAACGTGTCGTGGGTTCGAGCGAACGATCGAGATCGACCTCGATCGCGTGATCCCCAACTACGACCTCTCGGTCGAAGGCGGTGCGATTCGGGCGTGGCAAGGCAAGGCCACCACTTGGGAGCGCAAGGAGCTCCGCAAGCAGGCGAAGAAGGCCGGTGTTCCACTCGATGTTCCGCTTCGTGACTGGAGCCCCGAACAGATCGAGTGGTTGCTCGACGGCGACGAGCTCGGATACCCGAAGGGCTGGTGGGGAATTCGAGGGTGGTTCCGGTGGATGGAGTCGCGCGCATACAAGATGCACGTTCGCGTCTTCCTGTCTCGCTATCGAAAGTACGAGACCTGCCAAGACTGCCATGGCACACGATTGAAGCCCGAGGCGCTTGCGTGGCGAATCGACGACCTCAGCCTGCCCGACCTCTATGCGCTGCCAGCGTCGAGCGCACTTTCCTTTCTCGAGGGTCAGGAAAAGCGATTCGCGGGAGATGCGGGGGCGGCGCTACTATGGCGTGAAGCGATCGGACGCTTACACGCGCTGCACGACGTGGGTCTCGGCTACCTTTCCCTCGATCGAACATCGAGAACTCTCTCGAGCGGAGAAACGCAACGCGTCGCGCTGACGAGCGCCCTTGGCGCAACTCTCAACGGGGCCATGTTCGTGTTGGACGAGCCGACGGTGGGACTCCATCCCCGAGACGTCGAACGGCTGCTTGGCGTAGTGCGTGCGCTCGCAAAAGACGAAAACGTTGCGGTGGTCGTCGAGCACGACTCGGAAATGATTCTTGGTGCCGACCGTGTCATCGAGCTCGGACCGGGTGCGGGAGAGAATGGCGGCGAGATCGTGTTCGATGGCACGCCGGCAGCGCTTCGTCGCGCCAAGACCGCAACCGGAGTTGCCCTCAAGCGCAACGGATCGATCGCGCGAATACGCCGTGAACCCAAGGGCTGGATCGAGCTGAAGAACGCTTCGGGGCACAATTTACGGGGAGTGGACGTCGCCTTTCCGCTCGGGGTCATAACGTGCGTCACCGGCGTGAGCGGATCAGGCAAAAGCAGCCTCGTCCTCGAGACGCTGCTCCCCGCGCTTCAACGACAGCTCGGGGTCAAGTCCGAGCACGCACCGCTCGAACACACCACATTGACGGGTTTCGAGTCGTTGCAGGGCGTCGTCGGGGTGGATCAGGCCCCGCTTGGCCGTACATCGCGGGGAAATTCCGCGACCTATCTCAAGATCTGGGACGTCTTTCGGAAGCGCTTTACGGCGCGACCGATCGCCAAGGAGAGGGGCTACAAACCCGGGTTCTTCTCGTTCAACGTCGAAGGCGGCCGCTGCGAGGCGTGCCGAGGCGCGGGGGCCGAGACGGTTGAAATGCAGTTCCTCGCGGACGTGGTCTTCTCGTGCCCCGAATGTGCCGGGATGCGGTTCACCGGGCCGGTGCTGGACGTCGAGTACATGGGGCTCAACATTGCTCAGGTGCTCCAGCTGACCGCGCACGAGGCTTCGGAGCGGTACTCAGCCGATGCTTCGATCCAGCGTGCGCTCGCGCCGCTTCTCGACGTGGGTCTCGGATACCTTAGGCTCGGTCAGCCTTTGAACACGTTGTCTGGAGGCGAGGCGCAACGTCTGAAACTCGCAGAGGCCCTGCTCCGCGCGACGCCGGGCTCCATTCTGATCTTCGACGAGCCCACCGCAGGTCTTCATTCGAACGACGTTCAGCCCTTACTCCGGGTGCTCGATGGGCTCGTCGAACGGGGCGACACGGTGATCGTCGTCGAACATGACATGCAGGTGGCGGCCTACGCAGACTACGTCATCGACCTCGGGCCCGGGGCGGGAGGCGAAGGGGGTCGCATTGTCGCGCGCGGCGTTCCGGAAACAGTCGCCAAGCGAAAGAATTCACAGACTGCGCCGTATCTCGCACGAGCGATCGGTGGTGAGCGATCGACGAAATCGACACGGAAGCGAAAGAAGGCGAGTCCCGCGAGCCGCCAAGACCAGAAGATCAAGATCGCGGGTGCACGCGAACACAACCTCAAGAACGTCACCGTTCAGATTCCGCGCGAACAACTCGTCGTGCTGACGGGGCCGAGTGGAAGTGGCAAGAGCACTCTGGCGTTCGACGTCTTGTTTGCGGAGGGTCAGCGGCGCTATCTCGAGACCCTTTCGCCCTACGCGCGCCAGTACATGCCGCAGCTGCCTCGTCCGGCCGTCGACCAAGTTCTCGGCGTCCCGCCATGCGTGTCGCTCGAGCAGCGTATGACCCGCGCGGGCACCAATTCGACCGTGGCGACGGTGACCGAGGTCTCGCACTACCTGCGGCTCATTTGGGCTCGCATTGGCGTGCTTCACTGCGTGGACTGCCAGGTACCGATCGCACCCCGACCGGCATCCGAGCTGGTTCGTGACGTCCGAAAGGCGTTCGCGGGCAAGCGAGTGACCATTCTCGCGCCGGTCGTGCGTGGGCGAAAGGGGATCCATCGAGAGCTCCTGGCCAAGGCGCAACGGGACGGCTTTACCGAGGCGCGCATCGACGGCGAGCTCGAGACACTCGAACCGGGCACGAAGGTCGACCGTTACGTCGAGCACGATATCGAGCTGGTGGTGGGGAGGGCGCCGGTCAAGAGTCCCCAGCTATTCGAGCTGCTCAACAAAGCCCTGGGTGTGGGGGGCGGCGCCGCATGGGTGCTTGCTGGAAGCACACAGATGCAGCTGTCGAGCAAGCAAGCGTGCCCGAGTTGTGGGCGCGGCTACCCGGAGCTCGATCCGCGTTTCTTTTCCTTCAACACGCGCCAAGGGCAGTGTCCAGAGTGCGAAGGACGAGGCGAGGTCGTCAAGAAGAAGTGGCGTGGTCGGCGTCGGAAGAGGGCGGAGGAGCGACGGCTGTGTGATGTCTGCGATCAGACACGCCTTTCTCCCCTGGCGCGTGCGGTCACGGTGGATGGGTTGTCGATCACGACGCTCTTCGACCAAAGTGTGTCAGAGGTGACGCGAACCCTCCAAGCCATGCGCCTCGACGGACGCGACGCGACCATCGCCAACACGCCGCTACACGAAGCGCTGAGGCGACTGAGCTTCCTCGAAGAGGTCGGCCTCGGTTATCTCGGGCTTGGGCGCGCGGCCAACACGCTGAGTGGCGGCGAGATGCAGCGCGTTCGGCTGGCCGCGCAACTGGGAAGTGGGCTGACCGGTGTGCTGTACGTCTTGGACGAACCGACGATCGGCCTTCACCCGCGCGATACGGGACGACTCCTCGGGGCGCTGCGCGGGCTGGTCGATCGAGGGAACTCGGTCCTGGTCGTCGAGCACGACGCGGACACGATTCGCGCTGCCGACCACGTGATCGACGTCGGGCCCGGAGGCGGAAGGCATGGCGGAACGCTCGTGTCCCAGGGGTCACTCACGAGCATGCAGGGCTCGGTCACCGCGGCAGCCCTTGCACGGCCCGCGAAGGTTCCCGATTCGCGGCGCCCGACCCAAGGGGCGTCGTGGCTAGAACTCTCCGAAGTGACGCACCACAACTTGAAGAACGTCGACGTCCGTTTTCCACTCGAGCGCTTCGTCGTGGTCACAGGCGTGAGCGGATCCGGAAAGAGCTCTCTCATCCGCGAGGTGCTCCTCCTAGCCACACGCGATGCGCTGGGCCTCGTCAACGATGCACCGGCCGGGCCATTCCAGGCGATCGAGGGGTTTGAGCTCCTCAATCGCGCGATCGAAGTGGATCAGAGCCCGATCGGGCGCACCCCGCGTTCGGTGCCCGCGACGTACATCGGGGTTTGGAACCTCGTTCGCAAGCTCCTCGCAGGCACTCCGGAAGCCCGGGCCCGCGGATACGGTCCGAGTCGCTTTTCGTTCAACGTCGAAGAGGGCCGCTGCCCCGAATGTAAGGGCCGGGGTGCGATTCATGTCGAGATGGCCTTCCTTCCCGACGTCGATATTCCCTGTGAAACCTGTAATGGCTTTCGGTTCACCCCGGAGACTCTCGAGGTGAGATGGCAAGGGTTGAACGCAGGCGAGCTTCTCGATCTCGAAGTGGCCGAAGCGGTCGACGTGTTTTCTCCGGTGAAGGCGATTCGCGAACCGTTGAAGTTGCTGGTGGATTTGGGACTTGGCTACCTGCATCTCGGCCAAGCTTCGAACACGTTGAGCGGCGGGGAAGCACAGCGCATCAAGCTCGTGTCCGAGCTCGCAGCCGGGCTCAATACGGGCCCGACATTGTACGTAATGGACGAGCCGACCACGGGACTCCACCGTGATGATGTCGACCGGCTGCTCAGCGTCCTGCAGCGCTTGGTGGACCGAGGCGACTCGGTCATCGTCATCGAGCATCACCCCGACGTCATGCTCACCGCCGACTGGATCGTAGACCTCGGCCCAGAGGGCGGCGCAGGCGGTGGCCGCGTCGTTGCACAAGGCACCCCGGAAACGATCGCCAAGCGAAAGCGCAGTCACACCGGGCAGGTTCTGCGGCGAGAGCTCCAATGAAAGGGTTTCGGTTCTGCACTTGGCTACTGATCGTTGGCTGCACGTCTGCGGGGTACTCTGAACCGCAAACCGCCTCCCAACAGGATCGACCCTCTGCTGAGGGGTTCACGGGGCCGATCCATCCACCCCATACACAGCTCGTCACGGTCGTGTCGGGGGATTGGAATACGTTTCGCGCGACGCTGCAGCGTTATGAACGCTCGCCGGGCGAAACGTGGAGAGCGGTAGGTGGTCCCGTCGAGGTCGTGCTGGGACACGCGGGATACGGTTGGGGGCGTGGTCTCCACGGAACCGGCGCTCCGGACGGACGTGGCGGCCCCACGAAGCGCGAAGGGGATGGTCGCTCCCCAGCGGGCGTCTTCGAGCTCGGCACAGCCTACGGCTACGAGGTCGTGCCAAAGGGAGTATCACTGCCCTACGTCCAAGCGACTCCGGCGCTTCGATGTGTCGACGACCCCGCCTCGCGTCACTACAACCGCATCGTATCGACGTCGAACGATATCCGCGACTGGAGCAGCGCCGAGCACATGCTTCGTGAGGACGGTCACTACGAGATCGCCATCGTCGTCGGCCACAACACACCGCGGCCAAAGCCAGGAGCCGGCAGCTGCATCTTCCTGCACGTATGGGCGGGCCCAGACATTGCTGTGAGCGGCTGCACCGCAATGTCGAAGGCCGAGCTCGAAACAATCATCGACTGGCTCGAACCCAAAGCCGCCGTGCTCGTTGCCCTCCCTCAGAGTGAGTATCAGGCCCTCGAGAGCTCATGGAACCTACCCTAGGGGACACGCTAGCCCCCGAAAAGACAAGTCCTTTTAGGTAGTTAGAACCCATACCGCGACAACCCACGTTGGCTGTTCTAGGCCGTGCGGACCACGAGCTCGGATTGCACTACTATTTTAACGTGTTATAGTTTTTATACGCGTTAAAAATGAGTTTACTCGAATTTCAAAAAGCCGAACGGCGGGCTCGGATTCTGCTCGAGGCGCGGGGGCTCATGGCTCGGCGGGGCTGGGCCGGGGTGACGATGCGCGAGCTGGCGAGTGCGAGTCATGTGTCGGTGCCGACCGTCTACAACCTCATCGGAGGGAAAGAGGCTTTGCTTGGAGCGCTGATGGAGGACCTGTTCGCCACGGTCTCCGAGGCAGGGGTGGTGTCGGTCGAGGACGTGGTGTCACGTGCCCGCGCTCTGTGGGGCGCAGGTCTCGTTCCGTTCCTGGAGGCGCCGGAGTACTCGCGCGAGCTCGTGTGCTTGTTCGTGTCGTCACGGGCGACTAGTGAGTTGCGTCGGTACCACGACGAGCGCTACGTGCAGCTGATGGCCACGGTGATCGCCGACAGCCAGCGGAAGGGCGAGCTGTCCGATCTGGTGTCCGCGTACTCCTTGGCCCGCACGATGTACTCGTTGTGGATCGCCCAGACGATCCGCTGGGCTCAGGGCGACCTAGACGACGAGGAGCTGAGCGTCGCGGTCGACCGAGGCCTGTCGCTGCTGTTGCTCGGCGTCGCGGAGGGAGTTGCGCGCACCGAGCTGCACCGTCTTCTCAAAGGATTGCGCCAGACATCGACGCCCGAGGACCGACACATGGAGGGAGTGGCCTAGGAGGGTACACACAGAGTCATGCTCATGAACATCACTTCACTACATCCGTTGGCCGCCGCACGTGCCGCTCGCGATCTGTTCGCCAACCCAGACGAGACACAGCACGTATTCGAGATCATCGAGGCTCTGCAGGGGCCGTCGCTGTACCGCTTGCACGCACGGCTTGGTCGAAGCGATCAAGGTCGCCGGCTGCTTGCTACTCGGCCTAACATCCTCCCTCAGCTTTGCGATCGCGAAGGCCTTCGTGCCCTTCCTGAAGGGAGCCTCGGCGGAGCCTATCTAGCGTTCGTCGAGTCCGAAGGCATCACAGCCGACGGTCTCGTCCAAGCGTCGAGGTGTGCCCGCCCCGACGCGACTGCCGAATTGACGTGGGTCCGCGACTGGATACGCGACACCCATGACCTCTGGCACGCCGTGCTGGGGTACAAGGGCGATCTGATCGGCGAGGCCGCGCTGCTCGCGTTTAGTCATAAGGAGACGGGAAACCTCGGCGTTGCCCTGATCGCCGCCCTTGCGTGGTTCAAGCTAGGACGGGTCACCGACCAAAGCGTTGGCGCGCGTGACACGGTTCTCGATGGGCGCCGCCTTGCGAAGCAGACAGCGTGGTTTCTCGAAGTCCCCTGGCACGAGTGGCTCGCCCGACCGCTCGACGAAGTGCGCCGCGATCTCGGCGTCACCCGCCCTGTTCAGTATCATCCGGTGCGGTCATCCGAAGTCGACATGTCGCTAGTGGCATGACGCCTAGTGCGTTCCCAGCTCTTTGAGGTCGGGGCCTGCCCACAACGGCGCGTCTAGCTTCTGTTGGAGGTCGGCGGCGGTGAGGCCGTGTCGGATCTCGCGGACGATCAGGCCATTCGGTCCGAGGTCGAAGACTGCGAACGGGCAAATCAGTCGGCTGATCGCGACCCCGGTTTCGTTTGAGGTTTGAACGAGAGAGTCGAGCGCCTCGTATGGTGACGCGCTGAGACCGACCACAGGACAGCTAAGTGACGGCGGCGCGTCGACAGTCGTTGCGACTCCGTTTGGCGAGACCGACGCCACCTCGACGAACGCCAGGTCTGCCGACTCGGGTTCCTCCCGGCTTCCGATCGAGTCCTTCAGTGCCTGGGGAAGCCCTCTGCCCAGCCAGACCACTTGCGTCGATTCGCGTTCCTGCGCCGCGCGCCCGAGCACGCGCGCTACGTCAGCTTCGTTGGCGGGCGATGTCATCGGTGAAGCGCCTAAACAGGTACCGTGAGTCGTGAGGCCCAGCGGCGGCTTCGGGATGATATTGAACGCTGAACGCCCCCGTTTCGAGGTGTTCGATGCCTTCGCAGGTGTCGTCGTTGAGGTGCAGGTGGGTCACGCTGCACTTGTCCTCGAGCGAGTCGACGTCGACGCAGAACCCATGATTTTGTGTGGTGATTTCGACGCGTCCGGTCTTGAGATCCTTGACCGGCTGATTGAGCCCTCGATGTCCGAACTTGAGCTTATAGGTTTCGCCGCCGAGGGCAAGGCTCATGAGTTGATGTCCCAAGCAGATTCCGAAGAGCGGGCGCTGGCCCAGAAGGTCTCGCACCGTCTCGATCCCTTGAGTCACCGCGGCTGGGTCACCCGGGCCGTTCGAGAGGAAGACGCCGTCCGGATCGTGTGCGAGAATCTCGTGCGCCGTGGCCGTCGCTGGAACCACGGTCACTTTGCACCCTTCATCGACTAGGCAGCGTAAGATGTTGAGTTTCACGCCAAAGTCGACGGCGACGACATGCCACGGCGGAGCGCTCTTCCGGGTCTCGCCCCAGACACCGCTGCCCTCGGTCCACTCGAAGGCTTCGGCAGTGGTGACCTCACCGGTGAGGTTCTGGCCGGTCATCGGGGGCGCCGCTATAGCGCGGTCACGCAGGGTTGCTGGGTCCTCTGCGCCTACCGCCGCCATTTGCGCGCCGACGTCCCGGATGTGGCGGGTCAACGTTCGAGTGTCGACGCCGGACAGTCCCACGATGCCTTCCTTCTTGAGGTACGCATCGAGAGACTCTACGGTGCGCCAGTTGCTCGTGACTTCGGAGAGCTCACGGACGATGAAGGCGCGCAGGGCAGGGCGTCGGGCTTCCGCGTCTTCGAGATTGATGCCGGTGTTGCCGATCTGCGGCGCGGTCATGGTGACGATTTGTCCGCAATACGACGGGTCGGTCAGGACCTCTTCGTAGCCTGTCATTCCGGTTGTGAAGACAGCTTCGCCGACGGCGGTTTCAGAGGCTCCGAAGGCAAGGCCGTCGAAGCGGGTTCCGTCCGCAAGTACGAGGTGTCCTTCTTTCATGATCGTTCAAGCTCGTAAACAACCTCGCCCCGGACGACCGTCATCGTGGGACGACCGGTGAGCTCGCGGCCAAGCAATGGCGTGTTGTGCGATTTGGAGCGTAGCGCCTCTTCGCCGAGAATCCATCGGAGGTCGGGGTTGATGACGGTGATGTCCGCGCGCTTCCCTTCCCGAAGCGACCCCCCTTCGAAATCCGGAATGAGACGTCCCGGCGCGGTGGAAAGTGCTTCGACCAAACGTAGAGGCTTGATGACGCCGTCGCGCACCAGCTGGAGGAGCGACGCAATCGCGGTCTCGAGACCGTTGATGCCAACGGCTGCAGCCTCGAACTCACAGTCCTTTTCGAGATCGCTGTGGGGTGCATGGTCGGTGGCAATGCAGTCGATCGTGCCATCAGCCAGCCCCTCGAGCAGCGCTTCCCGGTCTTCCGCCTCGCGAAGGGGAGGGTTGACCTTGCAGTACGTATCGTAGCTGAGGAGCGCATCGTCGGTGAAGAGCAGGTGATGTGGGGTGACCTCCGCGGACACCCGCAGGCCCCGGGACTTGGCCTCGCGAATCAGTCGGACCGCGCCGAGGCTCGAAATGTGTGCGACGTGATAGCGAGCTCCGGTGAGCTCCGCCAGGATCAGGTCCCGGGCGACGATGATGTCTTCAGCGGCCCGAGGCCAACCACGAAGCCCGAGCTGGGTGGACCGTGCCCCTTCGTGCATTTGCGCGCCCTCGGTGAGGTGGTGGTCTTCGCAATGCTGGCTCACGAGCAAATCGAACGTTCGGGCGTACTCCATCGCGTGCCGCATCACCGAGGCGTTCATCACGCAGAGCCCATCGTCGCTGACTCCGATGGCACCGGCCTCACGCAAATCCGCCATCTCGGTGAGCTCGGCGCCTTTCTGTCCCTTGGTGACGGCTCCGAAAGGAAGCAGTCGCACGCCGCCATGCTCCTCCGCCCGCGCGAGCATCATTTCGGTGATCGCTCGATTGTCATTGATCGGATACGTATTCGGCATCGGACAAACCGCGGCAAACCCCCCTGCGGCCGCAGCCGACAGCCCTGAAGCGATGTCTTCCTTGTACTCTTGACCGGGCTCACGCAGGTGGACATGCAGGTCGACGAAACCAGGGCACACCCACGACCCATCCGCGTTCACAACGCGTACTTCGTCGCCGGCGGAAAAACCGGCGCCGGCGCCGGGCCCCACGGCCTTGATGCGCCCTGCTTCGATCACGACGTCGGCGGTATCGTCGAGCCCTGAGGATGGATCGAGAACGCGCCCGCCTTTTAGGATCAGCACGAGTGGCATAGCGGTCCGCGCTTACGTGACGGACCCAAACCAGTCAACCCCTTAGCCGGCCTTGCGATGCAGCTCGTCGTCCGCCGCTGCCGCGACCGTGCCGACCGAAGACGAAACCTTGGCTCGTGTTTTCTTTTCCTCGACGCGCTTCTTCATCGTCATCACCTTCCGGTAGACCGACGAGAAGTCTTTGTTGCGTGTCACCATGGTCGGGGTGCCGCCGCGCAGAAGGGTTTGCAGGATGAACTCGAGAACTTGAATCTCGCCTTCGGAAAAACTGTTGCTGATGCGCATGGCTCCGATCTACCATCCGTGTTGGTGCATGACAATCAGTGACGAGCGATGTAGGGCCACAACCCGTCATCGCAACTAGAGCTTTAGGCCCTAACTGTCTGTGATCTAACGGATCCTAGAAATACCAATCGCCTTATCAACGATCGCCAGATCGCCCAGAGCCCTCAACGGATGGTTGACAGCTCCCCCAAACTAAGCGTCGGCTGCGGTTACGCGGACAATCTCGTCAATCGTCGTGACGCCTTGCACGACTTTCTGAAGGCCAGCCACGCGAAGAGTGGCTACGCCTTGGTGGATCATCTGGCCCTTGACCTCGGCCGTGGAGCCGCCCTGAAGTACGATTTCACGCAGACTCTCGTTGAAGGGCATGCATTCGTAGAGGGCGACTCGTCCCTTGTAGCCGGTATCGCTACAGACCTTGCAGCCCGAGCCCCGATAGGCGACGACGTCTGGGATGTCGTTCTCCAGGAAGCCTACATCAAGAAGCGCTTGCTCGTCGGTCGGCACCTGCACCTTGCACTCCTGACAAATCTTGCGGGCGAGGCGCTGGGCCAGGACCAGGTTCACCGACGCGGTGACCAAGAACGGCTCGACGCCCATGTTGAGCAGACGCGTGACGGTGCTCGGCGCGTCGTTCGTGTGCAAAGTCGATAGCACCAAGTGGCCCGTCAACGCGGCCTTGACGGCGATTTCCGCTGTTTCGAAGTCTCGAATCTCGCCGACCATGATGATGTCGGGATCCTGACGAAGAAAAGACCGAAGCGAGGCGGCGAAGTTCAGACCAATGTCTTCGTGCATCTGCACCTGGTTGATGCCCATCAGGTTGAATTCGATCGGATCCTCCGCCGTGCTGAGATTGGTTTCGACGTCATTCAAGTCCGACATCGCAGAGTAGAGGGTCGTCGTCTTGCCCGAGCCCGTAGGTCCGGTGACCAGCACCATCCCGTACGGCTGGTGAATCGCATCGCGAAAGTCCGATAGCGGCTTCTGCTCGAAGCCGAGCTTCGTCATGTCGAGTTGCAAGGTCGACTTGTCGAGAAGACGGAGGACGATCTTCTCGCCCCACAGCGTGGGAACGGAAGAAACGCGATAGTCCATCTCTCGTCCCTTACCGAGCTTGAGTTTGATACGACCGTCTTGCGGAAGCCGTCGTTCCGCGATGTCGAGCGAGGACATGATCTTCAGGCGAGAAGCGATCGCGTTCTTGAGCTTGATCGGTGGCGTCATCTCCTCGTGAAGCACGCCGTCCACACGATAGCGAACGCGGAGAACCCGCTCGTACGGCTCGACGTGAATATCCGAAGCGCCCTGTTTGATCGCGTTGAGCAAAATCGCGTTGCAGAGCCGAATGACCGGTGCGTCCTCGCTGGCCTTTTCGAGATCGAGCAGATCATCATCGTCGTCGTCGGTGGCGACTTCGATTTCCGACTCATCGAAGCCCTCCATGATGTCGTCGTAGGAGATCTCCGGCTGCGCATACGCCTTCTCAAGCGCCGACAAGATGGCGCTTTCCGACGAGACGACCGGCTCGACGTTGTAGCCGGTCAAGAACTTCACGTCGTCGATCGCGTTCAGATTCGAGGGATCGGCCATGGCCACGATCAAAGAGCTGCCAGCGCGGGACACGGGAATGATCTTGTGGCGCTCACAGACCTGCGGGCTGATCAGCTTGAGGATTTCTCGGTCGATCTCGTATTCGGATAGATCGATCGCCTGAACGCGATACTGCTCACTGAGGAAGTCGGTGATCTCTTGATCGGAAATCGCACCGAGCCGCGCAAGCGCGTAACCCAGGCTGATGTTGTCGTCCTTTTGTTGCTTCTGCGCTTCGCGCAGTTGCTCCAGACTGATCCGCTTTTCGCGAACGAGGAGCTCGCCAAGTCGATTTCTACTCATGCCAGTTACTTCCCTCACCGAAATACAGCATTAGTATATTTATTCACAAAAATGAGCCAGACTCAAGTGTAGGTCCACAGGAGCCTATGGAGGCATCCGATTTCGGGAAGGACAGGCATTATGCGAGTTACCTTACCTCTGCGAAAGGGCCTTTTGCGAAGTATCCGAGTTTCGCTGGGGTTTTGGGTGCTTTCACCCCGTCTAGAGAACACCGATCCGCTTGCCGGCTGCTTGGACACGGGGTAGCCAGCCGAGGTGGCGAAGCCAAAAAAACAAATCACGGTGGCCCCTCGAGACGCTGGGGAGGCCATGGAGCAGCTCGAAAAGCCCACGATGAACTGGAAGGTCATCGGGCTCTTCGCCCTGGCGCTGGTGGTCATCTGGGTCATCGGCGGGATCCTCATGCCCACAATCGGCTACGTCGGGCTGATCGTGGCCGGGGTGTTGACCACGGTTGCCCTGGGGTTCTTGATTTGGGTTTGGCGGCTCACGCGGAAGTCGGCCGAGATCGCTGCCATTCTGAAGAGCGCCACCGACAAGGAAGGTCGTGCTGCAGCTCTCGAGCAACTTCGCGCTAAGCAGGCCCCAGGCGGCAAAGACGCGTTGAACGCAATCGCGCAGGCACAACTCGTGGCTCAAGAAGATCCCGGCGAGGCGATCAAGATTCTTGAAGGCATCGACCTCAAGAAAGCGCCGACGCTGGTCCACGACGACGTGCGTGCCAACCTCGCGATGTTCTACTTGATGACCGGTCGCGCCCGTGACGCGCGGGAGCTTGCCGACGAGATACGTCTCGACCGACAGCCACAGGCCAAGGCCAAAGCGATGTACGCGGCGGTCGTCGCTGAAGCCTTCGCGCGAACAGGGAAGGCCGAAGACGCGCGGAACCTCCTCGAGACCTACGACCCGAACGACAAGGAGTTTGGGCAGGTCGCAGGGATGCTTTGGCGAGCACGGGTCTACACGTACATGGCGACCAAGAAGCGCGGCCGTGCAAAAGAGGCGATGGAGCGGCTCCTCGACGTGGATCCAAACATGGTTGCGGCCTTCGTCCAACGCGGCACGCGCCCCGAGCTGAGCCGGCTTGCCAAGCAAGTCCTCGCGGGGGCGGGCGCGCTTCCCAAGCCAAAGATGCGTGCGCGCACGCGATAGCGGCTCGTGAGCTCACGCACTTGGACAATCCGTGAAGTTCTAGATTGGACGACGAGCGACTTTTCCACGCGCGCGATTGCGACGCCTCGTTTGGATGCAGAGCTTCTCGTGGCCCAGGCCCTCGGCATCGACCGAGTGGGTCTCTATCTGGATCTCGACCGCCCCTTGCTGGACGACGAACGCGCGGAAATTCGGGCACTCGTCGGCCGGCGCCGCGATCGCGAGCCGGTCGCCTACATTCTCGGGTACAGGGACTTCTATGGCCGTCGGTTCTCGGTCAATTCTTCCGTCCTGATCCCGAGACCGGACACCGAGACCCTCATCGAGCATGCGCTTGCCTGCATTCCCGAAGATGCGCCCTTCCGCGTACTCGATGTTGGGACGGGGAGCGGAGCTATCGCCCTGACGCTCGCCGCCGAAAGGCCGTTGGCCACGGTGACCGGCACCGACATCTCCGAGGATTCCCTGGCGATTGCCTCGATGAACGCGAAGCAGCTAGGCCTCGAGGGTCGCGTGCGTCTCGAGAGGGCGAATCTGGTGATCGAAAGCTCCGAATACGACCTCGTCGTATCCAATCCGCCGTACGTTACCCATGGGGAGATCGCGGAGCTCGAGCCCGAAGTTCGGGACTACGAGCCGGCTCTTGCGCTCGAGGCAGGCGAGGATGGGCTCGACGTCGTACGGGCGCTTTTTTCTGCGGCCGCGGGGGTGACCTCTGCCGGGGCACAGATGTTGATCGAAGTCGGAGCGGGTCAGGCCGAGTTGGTGCTCGCGATAGCAGAACGAAGCGAAGCTTGGACTCCAGTCGGCTCGTATCCCGACCTCAACCGGATCGAACGGGTCGTTCACCTGCGCCGCACTTGACGCAGCCATACCTCGGCGAAGAGCAACGCGATGGCGAGCGTGAGGAGCCACGGCGTCAGCGGTTCTTCCACGCCACGAAAGGTGCCAACTCCGGTTTCTTCGAGGGCCGTGGCCACGTCCGGCAGCTCGGCCGGAGTGAGATCACTCTCACCGCTCGGGGCGTTCACGACGAAAGCAAAGCGTGGGCCGGGTATCCCGTTCACCAGCACTCTGTACGCGCCGATCTCTCCCGTCTCTCGAAACGCGATACGGTCGGCTTCCGCCAGGTCCAGCGTGCGGCCGGATGGAGTGATCACTTGAATGCGCTGTGTGCGGGTCGATCCAGGGAGCGATACGGCTTGAAAGGGCTCCACGGAGTGTTCGGTGCGGCCGGTGAGCCGGGCCAGGGTCTGCAATACGAAAGGAACGAACGCGGGCTGATACGGCAGATCGGTCCAGGCGTCATCGATTGTCGTCGCGAGCAACGCCACGCGGCCACTTCGATATCGATGCTCAACCATCGCAGGCGAGCCGTCGCTGAACCGTGCTGTCACCACGGCATCGAGCGAAGTTTCGTCGATTGGCGTGCGACCGTGTACCTTCACCTGGGCGAGCTCGGGAAGGTCTTCCGAGCGCAGCGACAAAGGCCCATCCTCAGTTCGAGTTGCGGTGTATCGCCCAGGGAGCAGCTCCCGCAGAACGCTGCCGTACGCGCGCGGATTGATCTTGTCGCCTGCCGTAATCCAGAGACTCCCGCCGCCCGACACGAAACGTTGCAATAGAGGTAGCCACTTCGAATTCAGGGTAGCGTTGGCCAGCACCACGACATCAGACCGGACGATGGCGCTTTCCGAAAGGTCCTGCGCATCGAGCGTTTCGACGGCAAAGGAACGACCTGCCTGAGGCGCAACCTCCAAGGCGCGGACGATGAAGGCAGTCTCTCGCTTTCGTGGATCGGGGTGCGGATCTCCATCGACCAGCAGCACGTGAATCGTGTCCGAGCCGAGCAGAACACCTTTCACGTTGTCCGCTGGCAGCACGTCGTCGGGATCGAGTTGCAATTCGACCACCGCATCCGCGGACCCCACGGGCAATACCAAAACCGCCTTGCCCTCCTCGCGGGTCCAATCGACCGGGCTGGTTTGAGTCTCCTGCCCCTTCTGCCGCAGCCGAATGCTTTGTGGCCTGCTCGTGTGCGTACCCGACACGTTGGCCTCCAGCTGAAGTCCCTTGTCCGAGTCTCTGTTGCCGATTATCTCCACCGAGCGAATGGAACGGTTGTCGGGGTCGGGCGTCGACACCTGCTCGAGGTCGATGCTTACCCCACGAGTGGGCCACTCGCATTCGTCAGCATGAATGCCCGGGGTAAAATCCGAGAACACCACGAGCCTTCGCTCCGCGAGATCACTCTCCAAGAGCAGGTCGACGGCCATCCGAACGGCGTCGCACAGCGCATTCGCTCGAATCGAGCGTTCCTCGATCTCTCCGAAAGCATCTCGCGCCATGCCGATGTCGACGCTCCGCCGCACCCAAACTCGCGGTGGTTTTCCGGCGAGAACGATGGAAACCTCGGAGCCCTCAGGAAGGCTACGAAGTTGTCGTTCCGCCAGAGATGCGGCGCGCTCGATGAGGGTCGACCCTTCGTGGATCGCTGACATCGAGAGCGAGTCGTCGAAAACGATCGCGAGCGCGTGTTGGCGATCTACGACGCTCGATTGCACCACGCGATAGGGTCGGGCCGCGACCAGCACCAAAATGATCACCAATAACACCCGGAGCACCAGCAACAGCATGTCCACGACGCGCAGGCGGGCTGCGCGGGTCGCGTGAATCCGGTGCAGGAACGCGATCGTCGGGAGGGTCTGTCGAGGAAGCTTCTGTCTCCTCAGGAGATGCGCGAGGATCGGGGCCGCCACAGCGACGAGCCCTGCGAGCACCCATGGCAACCCAAAGCCCATGCCTCAGCTCGCTCGCAGGAGTTGCAGAAGGGTGTGCTCGGGCGGCGTATCGGTTCGGGCCAGTTGATACCGACCCCCGGCCGCTACGACGCGACGACGGCACGACTCGAAGAAGGCGTCGATCGACTCTCGATAGCGGCGGCGGATGCCTTTCGGATCGACCTCCACCGGTGGCTCGCCCTCCAATCCCTCGAAATGAAGGGGCTGCTGGTAGGGGAGCTCCAACTCGGCTGGGTCGAGGACGTGCAAGACGACCGTTTGATGTCCGCGCGCCTGGATACGCGCGATCGGGTCCAGCGCGTCCGAGCGGAGGTCGAGAAGGTCGCTCGCGATGACGACCAACCCCATGCGTCCTGCATGCTCGATCAGCTCGTCCAGCGAGGCGTGAAGAGCGGTTTCGGATTTCGAGGTCG
>CAXMND010000079.1:0-17659 GCA_964194675.1 uncultured Coxiellaceae bacterium
GGTGTCGTCACGGCGCTCGACCCGCACGACCCCCTCCGGCGCCGTGTCCGTGGCCTCGCCCCAGAGGTTTCCGAGCCCCTGTTCTTCGAAGATCTGGCTCGAGAGGGTGGGGCCCGTCTGAACGCCAAGGCCCGTGCAGGCCGAGGTGGCCAGGGAGAGAACGATTCCGATGGTGAGTAGTTGACTGTTCATGATGGCCTCCTTATGTATCCGGTGTATACTTTGTATGCGGCGTTCACTTTGAATGTCAACACTGTTTACAACAATTGGTAATTAAGGTACTATGCAGACCTTGAAAGCAAAAAACTCTTATCATCACGGTGATTTACACGAGGCTTTGCTCGAGGCAGCCGAAAAGCAGCTCGAGGAGGAAGGCCCCGCGGGTCTCTCTTTGCGCAAGCTTGGCCGAGTGCTCGGCGTCACCCCGGGAGCTCCCTACCGCCATTTCGAGGACAAAGACGCGCTTCTAGCGGCCCTGGCCACCCTGGGCTTTCGGCGACTTCGCGCCACGATGGTTGATGGGCAGGGGCAGCGCGTCGACGGAGAAGAACGCTGCCGTCGGGCGGGGATCGGCTACCTCACGTTCGCGTCAAAGCACCCGGAGCTCTTCCGACTGATGTTCGGCTGGAACCCCGCACGCGAGGTCCCCGAGCTTCGCGAGGCCGGAGACGCCGCGTTTGAAGCGTTCGCCGAGAGCCTGCGCGCGTGCGAGGAGCAGGGCCTTTTGCAGCAGAGCGCGCTAAGCGCGGGACTTCTCGCGTGGTCCGCAGTGCATGGCGCCGCCTTCCTGATGATCGATGACCGACTCGGGGGGTGCGACGTAGGGAAAGATCCCGAGGCGGTTCTGAACAGCATCCATCAGAGCCTCTGGGCGGGAATCGGAAAACCCTCCGCACACTAGTTTAGCGTGCAGGTCGGGTTGACACAGTAACTTGCGCCGTCGTCGCTTGCGTCGAAGCAGCTGAAGCCGCCAGGACACTGCGCATTGCTCGTGCAGCTGAGCTGGCATGTGTTGGTGTCCGGATCGCACGCGAGCGAGAGGTTGTCGCGGTCGTACTGTTCGTTGAGCGACTCGGCTGAACGTTCACACTCGGTCGGGCTGCCGCATGGCCAGCCGATGTCGACATCCTGCGGCGGTGCGGTCTGCAAGCACTCGAAGCGAATGCGGGTACCCGACTGCGGCTCTGACCCCATGGTGAAGCTCACGCGTTGCTGCTCCGGGTTGAAGGCGCAAGCGTCGACGGTCTCCGCTGTGAAGTCGTCATAGAACCAGCCAAGACCTTGCGGAACGCCGATCTGTTCGCTGCCAGGCAGCTGGGTGATCCGGCAGACCTCCCGACCGTCCTCGTTCGAGACAGCTTCCGGCTCGCGTCCACGTCCAGCGTCCGCGCAGGTCACGCCCTCGGGCTGAACCTCTCGCACCTCGCAGCCGACGACGTTCTGTGAGTTGCGAATGAGTGGTCGGGGCAGACAAAGCTGACGAAGCGCGGCTGCGATTCGGTCGACGATCGCATTGAGCGCCGGCGCGTAGTCCGCGGCGCAAATCGACTCGACGACGGTGCCCACGCCCGTGTTCGCTTCGGCGAGACCCTTGGCCGTCTCGACGATGCGACGTGCGGGGACGGCGAAGTCAGCCGCGCTAGAGCCACAGGCGGGCGTGAGCTGTTGATTCAGATCGGCGGCTTCCGCCGGGTTCGGGACCTCCATCATGTCTACATGGTCTAGGATCGCCTGATAGCGATCTTCCTCTGTGTTGAAGAGCCCAGGATCAAGCTCGGGCTTCTCGGGAATGCCGGTGATCGCGGCGAAGACCACCTGGCTCGGATCCGCCTTGAGCGCAGCGATCTCGTCGATGTAACGTCGAATCGGCTGCAAAACCTTGGTTTCGTCCACGGTGTCGTCCTTGCTGTGCTCCGAGCAACGCAGGTTGAACTTCGTGAAGTTCGTTGGAGGGTCGAGAAAAGGCCCCTGATAGGGGTTGCCTGGCCGCGCCTCTATGTCAAAGAGGCGAGGGTCCGTCGTCGAGCAGTCGTCCTCGTCGGTGATCAAAATGATGGCGAGCAGTGCATCGTCGCGGCTGAATCCGCTGTTCGCCGAATTGCGGCTCTGGGCAAGGATGCTCTCGAGCTGCTGCTCGAAGCCGCAACCCTCGGCTTGCCCCGTGATGCATTCCACGTCCTGCACGAATTGAACGTCGAAGCTCATGTCCGCGTCTGTTGGCCTGTTGAGATAAAGCGTCCCTGCGGGTGGTGTCTGCGCGTCACACACGCGGCCTTCGACCTGCATGAAACCCGCTTTACCGCTTGCGTCGCACGCGTTGCTCGGATTGAAGTCATCGCCCGGGTCGACGCCCGCGGTGAAGTTGTGCGGCGGCTCCGTCGAGTGGCCGAGGTCCGGCGTGATGACGCCCACATGCAGGCTCTCGATCGCGGGGAACTCGCCGACGGCACTCGGGTCGGCTGCGCCGCCCGTAAGCAGAAGGTTCACGAGCCGTGGCACCTGCTCCGCGAGCTTGTCCTGTTCCTCGAGCATCGAAGGCGAGTCATCGATGATGAACAGAAGGTCCAACGCCCTCTGTGGATTGACCGGCACGTTCTGGACGACACCGTTGATCGTGCATGGATTCAGGGGATTGAGCGGCCTGTTGGAGCAGCTCCCAACAGTCGCGATGAACCCCACCAGCACCACTAAAAAAGCAAAGCGAACCTTCATGTCTCCCCTCCGTACCCGACAGCGTGATCATACCCACTAGGGCCCCATAAAGCCAATCGAGCGGGAACTTTACAGCTGGCCTCACATCGACGCCCCGTGCGATGCACGAGACCCAACCACATGAGATCACACCTATTCCCGTCAGCGTTCCCGTACACAATACACCGCCAAACACCGGAATCATGCTACTTATTTCAGAGTTCTAGGTCTGCTATGCAGAAAGTATAGGATTCTGTGATGCGCCGCGTTTTGGTCGTCGACGATGAAGAAAACATCCGGGTCGTGCTCCGTACGCTCCTCAGGAAGCACAACTACCAAGTTGACGTTGCCGACTCGGCGGAGACCGCCCTCGAACAGCTCGAGCGCTTCGACCCCGACTTCGTGCTCGCCGACGTGCGGATGAGTGGGATGACCGGCCTCGAGCTCTGTGCCGAGCTCAAAGTACGTTCGTCGCTTGCGACCGTGATTCTGATGAGCGCCTATGGTTCGGTCGACATGGCGATCGACGCGATGAAAGCCGGTGCCTATGACTACATCTCGAAGCCCTTCAAGCAAGACGAGGTGTTGCTCGCGCTTACCAAAGCCGAAGAGCGCGAGGCGCTCCGTCGCGAGAACCGTGTGCTCAAGGAAGCAATGCGCAAGGAGCAAACCTTCCACGACATCCTCGGAAAGAGTGAAGCCATCGAGAAGGTCTTCTCGACGATCGGCAAAGTGGCGGACTACAAGACCACCGTTTTGATCCAAGGCGAGAGCGGCACGGGCAAGGAGCTCGTTGCACGCGCACTCCACCTTGGAAGCACGCGGAAGGACAAGCCGTTCGTTCCGCTCAACTGCGGTGCGATCCCCGAGGCGCTTCTCGAAAGCGAGCTTTTCGGTCACAAGAAAGGGGCGTTTACCGATGCGCACGCGGACAAGCGAGGGCTGTTTACCGAAGCGGATCAAGGCACCCTGTTCCTCGATGAGATCGGAGAGTTGCCACTCGGGTTGCAGGTGAAACTGCTTCGAGTGCTTCAAGAGTGCCGTGTGCGTCCCGTCGGTGCGACCCGGGATCAGGAGCTCGACGTACGCGTCATTGCAGCTACCGTGCGCGACCTCCGACGTGAGGTAGAGGAAGGACGCTTTCGCGAAGACCTCTACTATCGATTGAACGTACTGCAGATCAACGTACCGCCACTACGTGATCGACGCGACGACATCATGTTGCTCGCCGAGCACTTCATCGAGCGCAACAACGGCCGGCTCGGTACCAAGATCCGCGACGTCGATCAGAAGGCCCGCAAGCTCCTGCTCAACTACCCCTGGCCGGGCAACGTGCGCGAGCTGGAGAACACGATCGAGCGGGCGATCGTTCTCTCGGAAAGCGACGTGATCGGGGTGGGAGATCTGCCCGAACGCATGCGCGAGCCCACCGATCCAGCTGCTGCAAGTCTCGCTACCGGCGAGTTGTCGATCAAGAAGACCGCCCGATTCATGGAGGAAACGCTGATCCGTCGTGCCCTCGAAAAGACGGGTGGAAATCGCACGGCGGCCTCGAAATTGCTGGAGATCAGCCATCGGGCTCTCCTTTACAAGATCAAAGATTATGGGATTCACTAGCGCCCAGTGGATAATCGGGAATGTCGCGGCTAGAAGGAGCGTTCGTTTCGTGATGGGTTCTATGCGTGGTGGCTTGGCTTTTGGGGTGTTTTGCGCCCTCGTTGTCTCCTCGACGACTATGGGCTGCAAGAAGAACATCCCAAACACCACAGTCGAGGACACCCCCGGGAACCGGGCGATCATCACCTTCATGGAGAATTATCGCCGGGCGGTGGAGGAGCGGGATGTCGGCGCGCTGCTCGCCATGGCTCATCCCCAGTATCTGGACGACAATGGCACCCCTACGGGTGATGACGACATCGACTATCGAGCGCTGCGCATCAAGCTCGGCAGCTGGCGCGAGCGGGTCACCGACGTCCGCTACGAAATCAAGTATCGCTCCGTCGGAGGCGATATGGACCGAATTATGGTGGACTATCGGTACAGTGCGAGCTTTCGAATCGCCTACGCTGAAGAGGATGAACGCTGGTCCCGTCGTATCGGTGAGAACCGCATGGTGCTCCTCTATGACGACATCCAGGACCGATATTATGTGCTCTCGGGCATGTAATTATTGCATTCCCATTGAATAAGTACACCAATTCGCGCTACGATTCAGTCGATGTCAAGCTGGAATCGGTGCAACTGAGTGGGCTTGCCCACAACCGACGAGACTCATGAGATTCGAGTGCAATAGCTGCCACGCCAAATACAAGATCTCCGACGAGAAGGTCGTCGGTCGGGTTGTGCGCTTTCCGTGTCGTAAGTGCGACAACAAGATCTTGATCGACGGTAGGCGGGATGACATCACGGTCCCCGCGGGCGCTACATATGGGTACGACGAGGTGACCCGGCGATCGGAGCCGGTGCCGTTTGGTCGCGAGGTTGCAACCGCGAGGCAGCGGCGGCCGTCTTCGCCCGTTCGTCGTCGGCAATCTTCTGTTCCACCGCGCCGTCCGTCTTCGGTTGCGCGCCGCATGTCTTCGTCGCCCGCTGCAGCGAGTAGTGCGCTCGTGGGGCAGCATCCGGGGCTGGCGCCGCCCGTACCCATAGAGTCGAAAGTCGGTGGGAGCTCGCGTCGTGGGAGCTCGCCTCGTGTCGGCAAAATCGACAAGGCCGAATGGCACGTGTCGGTCAACGACGTGCCGATCGGCCCGATCAGGCTTGAAGAGATGGCGCACAAAGTAGATGCCGGCGCGGTGAACGAATATTCGCTCGTGTGGCGCGAGGGTTTCGACGAGTGGCGTCCGCTTGCGACGGTTCCCGAGCTCATGTCCTTGCTCTACGAGCGCCGTAGCTCGGGTCCGCCGATGCGCAGCCAGTTTTCTTCGTTACCGCCGTTCGTCGAAGCCCAAACAGCCATCAAAGAAACGCCGGAGCCTCCTTCGGTGCCCGTCCCGCCGAAGCCGCCGCTCCACGTATTGGGCGACCGATCGGAGGTGTCCGTCGAATTTTTGCCGCCTACCGACGCGCTCCAGCCAGAGTCGGGGCTTCCGGCTGCGCTCGGTGAGATGTCGCAGCCGCCCGCTTCGCTTGGTCCGGAGCCGATCTTCCGTTCCGCCCCGTCTACGGGCGCCTTTTCCGGGCTTCCGCAGCCGCCCGACGAATCGTTCTCGGTGCCGGCCGTTCCGCCGCAGCCCATCGTCACCGAGCCGCGAACCAGTTCTCCCGCGTGGGTCTGGGCGCTGATGGTTGCCGTGGCTGTCTTTTCGGGCGTGGTCGCCGTGTTGGCGTTCGACAAGTATGGCGACAAGATTTTGGAGAAGTTCCTCGCGTCGCCTAGCGCTCCGGTCCACCAAGCGCCGAAAGCCGCGCCACCGGCCCAGATGACCAACCCGCTCGAAGATGTCGCTGTCGCGGAAGAGGCCGAGGTCATCGACGAAGCCGAGGCGACCGACCTAGAAGAAGCCGAAGCGCTCGAAGAGGCTGCTGTCGCAGAAAGCGAAGAGGGGATCGCAGCAGAAGGCACCGCCGAAGACGCAGCGACCGATCCGGCGCGCGTTATCGAGCCGCCCAAGCCCACGGAGGATGGGCCCACCATGCGACCGGCGAAACCCCGTTGGCAGGCGCGGCCGAAACGTCCATCCAAGACCGCGCAGGCCTCGTCGACAGGTATCAAGAAGCTCGGCGACGATTCGCTCGATGCCAAGGAGCAAGAGCTTCTGGCAGACTTTGGTTCGAGCGGCAACGCCGGGGTGGCGAAGATCGACGTAGCAGAATCTGGCAGCACCAAGAGCAAGCGCGATCCGCTCGACGCCAAAGCGGTCAGCGCCACCGTGACCACCAACAAACCGCGTCTTCAGCGCTGCTACCAGCGGGCGATCCGTGGGCAGCAGTCGCCAACGGCCGTTCGCATGAACGTATCGCTCAATGTGGCGGCCTCGGGTCGCGTGTTGAGTGTGGCCGTCGCCGGTACCGGGCCCGGTGGACTCAGCGAGTGCATGGAGGCGTCGATTCGGCGTTGGCGGTTCCCGGCTTCGTCCGGGGGTGGCTCCGCGAAGTTCCCGATCGTATTCTCGGCGAACTAAGCGGTCGGTCATGACCATCAAGCCTCTCATCGACGCAGACACGATTGCTCAGCGGGTCATCGAGCTCGCCCATGAGATCACGCAAGACTATCTCGGCAAAGACCTGGTGATGGTTCCCGTGCTCAAGGGAAGCTACGTTTTTGCCGCCGACCTCGTGCGGCACATCGACCTCGACCTTTCGGTCGATTTCCTCGGGGTGCGGAGCTACGGCGACGCCAAGGACAGCAGCGGCGTCGTCGAAATTACAACCGACCTCAGTCATTCGATCGAGAACAAGCACGTCATTCTAGTCGAGGACATCGTCGATACGGGCTTAACGGCTTCCTATCTCAACCAGAACCTCATCACGCGTCGGCCGGCGTCGTTGAAGCTCGCATCGCTGCTGCACAAGCCGTCCCGAACACGGAAGAAGATCGCGATCGACTACCTCGGTTTCACGGTGGACGATGTCTTCGTCGTCGGGTACGGCCTCGACCACGCGCAGAAGTTCCGCAATTTACCGTACCTGGCCGTGGTGATCGACGACCCCTCTTCGTAGTCGTAGTCGAAGAGGACGCGGGCCCACTAGTACGGGGATCCGGCCTGCCCGGCCTTCTCGGCTTCGACCGCCTCAGCCCCAGCAGCAGCCACCCCCGGGTCGTAGGTGACGGTCATCCGAACCTGGAACGCCCGATCGATCTCGACCTCTTCGGTGCCGTCGACAGTCTTAACCTTCAAGATGCCGGACGACTCACCGCTTGCGGCGGCGTTTGCCTCGAGAGCGTTGAGATTGGCGATGATTTGGCCACTCGCGTTCATGCTGAAGGACTCGACAGAGAGCTCGATCCCTTCTTCATCGAAGGTGACCGTCTGTGGAAGGGCCGTCTGCTGAATTGCGACGTTGATCTTCAACTCGTCGCCGACCTTCTCGGTCAGGGTGTAGGTATCGACCTGGCTGACCTTGAAGCCGTAGAGGATAAGCTCCTTCTTCGCCTCCCATCGGGCGCCGATACCGACGGGCTCGGCCGGCAAGACCACGCGGGACAGTGAGGTACGCGCGTTGATGATCATCACCAGCAATCGGACGGGGACGTCGGAGCGCTTGCCGCGCTCGTTCAGCTCACTCGCCTGAATGATGCCCCTGTCGTCGATCTCGACCCAGCCACCGACGTTGTTCAGCACCGACGCACCTTGGTTGAGGTCACGGGCAACCTCCGGGTCGATGCCTTCCGGAACGAGCGCTTCAGACTTGACGATGCGGACATCAAACCGTGTGCCGCGCTTCGATTGGATCGATGGACCCGAGACGACGTGCAAACGAACACCCGGGACGACACTCAGCTCCGAGCCAGCAGACGACGTGGCGAGCGAGGCGAGACCGAAGTCCATATTGGACGTCGTCGTCGTTCCTTGGACGACCTTGTACCGCAGCTCGGCACGAGGCTCTTGGCCCGCGTCGAGCACGAGGACCGGGTCGCCCCTCTTGGCGTCCTTGGCAGTGTTGGACTTGTCCTTGTTGCAGCCGTTCAGAACGAGAAGCGCGGACATGATAATCAACCCACGCGTGAGCACTTGCTTGGTCATCGATACTCCTTTACGGCGCCCCAAAACTCGCCGTCCCATGGCGGCTCTACTTCGCAGCCGCACCGGGGTCAAGGATTGGGAGTCTTGGGCGGTGACGGCTCGTCCGTGCCCTTCACGCGCCGGTAGCCGGAGGGGAGGGCGAAGGTGCTTGCGGATACCTTCGTCCGCTTGACGTTCTCGACCAGGAACTCCACTGGGGGGCGCCCGGGTTGCCGCACTTTCATCTTCATCGAGAAGCCTGGCTCGACGCCGTACTTCTTCATCGCCTTCATTCGCTCCTCGTCAGACAATTCGAGCCCGAGATTCCGACCGCGAAACGCCTGGGTCCATAGGTCGGGAGGGTATTTGGGCGTCATCCAAAGGTCGATCGTCGCGTTGTTGTCCTTATCGAGGATCCGGACGTGCTCGGTCTCCACTCCGCTGATCATCTCGGCTCCGAGCTTCTTGATCTCGAGGTTCGGATCCTGCCCCCTGCCAGCGACATCTCCGCTCGATGCGCGCAATGCCGCATAGGGCACCTCGACGATGACTTTTTGGTTGTGGGAGATCGAGTAATAGGTGTTTCCCGCGGCCGGCATGATGGTGGAGCCGCGCATCATCTGGCCGTCGACGCTCTTGCCCGACGTGTCGATCCGGACATCCCCCGCATTGGAGTACCAGGCATGCACCTGCATCGAGGTTCCCGGTTGGCCAGATAGCTTGGCCTCGAGCTCACCCTCAAAAGCGAGAGCTGGGCTGGCGAAAAAGGCCACGACCAGACCGACGGCGGCGAAGGTCCGGAGTGGGAAGGATATCTCGAGCATCTAGGTGGAGTTATATCGGATCGGGCCCTTGGATCCAGGCCTCCTGCGGCGCCATTTGACCAAAGCAACCCCCCCGCTACACTCCGCCCCCTTCCGGGCTCTTGGGCGAGGACCATCATGCGAGATCTGATCAAGCTCAGCTGCGAAAACTGCGGGAAAGACAACTACGTGACGGACAAGAACCGGCGCACGATGCCGGAAAAGTTCCACATCAAGAAGTTCTGTTCCAAGTGCCGTAGCCACCATCCCCACAAAGAAGGCAAGATCAGTAAGGGCTGATCTCGGACGCCAGTCCCCGTTGTCACAAGCGATCGACCAGGCGAACGGCGAGAGCTCCCGTGCCCCCATGACGTCGGGGCGCAGTACGGAATGCCAGTATGTATCGTGCCGCCGCGCGCTCGCTGAGGGTGCCGACGACGTGCTCCTCGAGCGTGCCTTTGCCACCAGGGCTGTGTAGCCCTTTGCCGACGATGATCAGGACCCAGCGGTCCCCGCGCTGCTGGTGGTCGCGCACGAATCGCAGAATTTCGCGATCGGCTTCCGCTACGGTCATGCCGTGAAGGTCGCATTCCGCTTCGACTTCGAGCCGCGCGTCCTCCAACGCGTCGGTGATGCTGGGGTGCGCCTTCTTGCGTCGGCCGAGCACAGCCCCGTCGCCGTCGCGCTCAACGAGAAGTGGCTCCGTCGGTGTGTGCGGCGCCTGAGTACGCGGGCCTCCCGCAGGGCGTTCATCGACCGAAGGCATCACACGCTTCTTCGACCCTCCGCCAAGTGGCTTTACGTCCGAGAACGCCTCCTTGAGCGCGTCCCGGTCGGGTTTGGAGCGACCCCCACCTTTTCGCTTCGATTTGGCCACGACCCACCCTAGCCTTTCCTCGGGCCGTCGCGACGCGGGCGACGATTGCATTCGAGCACCGCCTTGCGCGCACGCACCGCGTCGGGCGTTACCTCGACGAGCTCGTCTTGGTCGATCCAGTCGAGCGCGCTTTCGATCGTGAGCTCGCGGTGCGAAGTGAGGACGACATTCTCGTCCCGGCCGGCCGCGCGAATGTTGGTCAGTTTCTTTTCACGCGTGCAGTTCACATCGAGATCGCTCGGTCGGTTGTGTTCCCCGACGATCATGCCTTCGTAGACTTTGGTGCCGGCGCCGACGACGAGCCTGCCGCGCGGTTGCAGGTTGAAGAGCGCGTACGGCGTGGTCGTGCCCAGACGGTCGGCGACGATCGCGCCGTTCTTGCGTCGGAGAAGTGGGCCGGCGTACGGGTCCCACCCCTCGAACATCGTGTTGAGAAGCCCCTCGCCGCGCGTCTCGGTCAAGAATATCGAACGAAAACCGATCAACCCCCGTGAAGGCACACGGTACTCCACACGAGCTCGGTTCGCGCCGATCGGACTCATCTTGCCCATGACGCCCCGCCGATCGCCCAGCAATTGGGTCACCGTTCCGACGTGAGATTGCGGCACGTCGACCACCACCGTCTCGACGGGTTCGCACTTCTGTCCTTCGATCGTCCGAATGACGACCTCCGGCATCCCGAGCGCGAACTCGTAACCCTCACGGCGCATGGTTTCGGCCAGGATTGCGAGCATCAGCTCGCCGCGCCCATAGACGATGAACGAATCGGGTTCGTCGGTTTCTTCGACCCGCATCGCGATGTTGCGCTGGGCTTCTTTGAAGAGCCGCTCGCGCACTTGCCGGGATGTCACGAAATCGCCCACGCGCCCGGCGAATGGGGATGTGTTGATCAGGAAACGGACTTTGATCGTCGGCTCCTCGACCGAAATGCGTTCGAGCGGGGTCGTGTGGCTCGGGTGTGTGATCGTGTCGCCGATGTGTACTTCCGCGATACCGGAGATCGCGACGATGTCGCCGGCCGCCGCTTCTTCGATGCGCACCCTCTCGAGGTTCTCGAAGCCCCACAGGGCACCCACCTTGCGCTCCACCGTAGCGTCGTGGCCGATGACCGCGACGTTCTCGAGTGGCTTGATGGTACCTCCGCGGATGCGCCCGATCGCGATCCGCCCGACATAGTCATCGTGAATAGTGTTGTGTACCAGCAGTTGGAGGGGAAGAGTCGCGTCGCCGCGAGGCGGAGGAAGGCATTCGACGAGTGTTTCGAAGAGAGGTGTGAGGTCTGTCGAATCGTCTTCTAGCGTCCGCTTTGCAATCCCGTCTCTGCCGATCGCATACACCGTTGCGAAATCCGCTTGCTCGTCCGTCGCACCGAGGTCGCAGAAAAGGTCGAACAGTTCGTTGAGGGCTTCGTCCGGCCGAGCGTCTTTGCGGTCGATCTTGTTGATCACGGCCACCACCGGAAGCCCGAGGTCGATGCACTTCGAGAGTACGAATCGGGTCTGAGGGAGGGCGCCTTCGGCCGCGTCGACGAGCAATAGCGCTCCGTCGGCCATTCGGAGCGTTCGCTCGACCTCGCCCCCAAAGTCTGCGTGACCCGGGGTATCGATCAGATTGATCTTGTAGTCCCTCCAGCGAATCGAGACGTGCTTGGCGAGAATCGTGATCCCGCGCTCACGCTCGAGGTCGCTGGAATCGAGCACGCGTTCGCGCACGGCCTCGTTGGCTCGGAAGGCGCCCGTTTGATGCAACATCGCGTCGACCAGCGTCGTCTTGCCGTGATCGACGTGGGCGATGATCGCCACATTTCTAAGCTTACTCTGCAAGCGTTAACCCCACGCTTTCGCGTAAGCGCGCCTCTTGGCAGATCCCAGCCAAAGCCGCCACCCGGGCGCGATTTGGGGTGTCGCCAACGGCGACCCGCGGGTAAGCAACTCCGTCATCGAGTAGGAATGGGATTGTCCCCTTTTAGACGCTTACGGCTACGTGTTGTTCGTGGGCTAGGCCGGTGACGGTGGTTTCAGGGGGTCTGCTTAGGCGTTCTTCGGTGTATGTGCCGTTGAGGAACTTCAGTACGGCGATGAGCATGTGGGAGGTTCGCGGTGAGCAGAAGAGGTCGAAGGCGTGTTGGCCGCCTTTCAGCTCCGCGTAGACGACGGGTGCGCGCGACATATCACGGAGCTCCGAGGCGAACTCCCGGGCCTCTTCGACGGGCGCTAGGGTGTCGCGGTTGCCGTGGATGATGAAGAAGGGTGGGGCGTCCGGGTGGATCTGCTCGACCGGTGACGCGCGGCGGAACTTCTCGGGCTCTTCCTCGCGGAACGCTTTCATGATCTTCGACTCGAGCCTTTTGTACCAAAAGGGCAGTCGGTTCTCGCCGAGCCGACTAGTGAAGTCGTAGACGCCGTAGATCGGCACCGCCGCTTGCACCGACGTGTCCGCCTCTTCGAAACCAGGTTGGAGCTCGGGGTCATTTGCCGTGAGCGCCATCAGGGCCGCGAGGTGCCCGCCTGCAGAGCCGCCAGTCACCGCGATGAAGTTTGGGTCGATGCCCCATTCGTCGGCATGCTCCCGGATCCAGGCGAGCCCGTACTTCAGGTCCACCAGATGATCAGGAAAGGTGGCGCCTGGGCTCAATCGATAGTTGAGATTGAAGCAGACCCAGCCGTTGGCCGCCAGATGCGACATGAGCGGCCAGCCTTGCTCGCGCTTGTCGCCGATGATCCACGAGCCGCCATGGATCTGCATGATAGCCGGGCGGTTTTCGACCCGCTCGGCGGGCGCCACGACGTCGAGCTTCAGCGTCGTGCCGGCGACGCGTCGATAGATGATGTTTTCGGTGACCTTCACGCCGCGACGCCGTTTGTAGAAGGGCAGCACGAGGTGGCGACGCGGGATGCGCTTGGTGTCGCGCACCGAGCCGACCCCTGCGAGTGCCTTCGTGAACGTCTTCCGAGCCCTATTCCCGTCCGAGAACAGGACCAACAGCCCGAGCCACGAGCCAAGGGTGACCAGCAGCCCGAGCCACCCGGGCCAGCCTTCCAACGCGCCGAGCTCGATGAAGACTATCGTGGCGATCGACTGCCAAAACACGTGGTGGATGGCGAGCTCGGCAGTCAACCAAGAACCGAAGAAGCTCGGCATGAAGAGCGCCGGGATGTGACGCACCGGCACGAAGGCATTCGCCGTGAACACCGCGCCGATCAAACTGACGCCGAAGAACGCCCAGGCTATCGTCGGTGCCCCGAGAAACATGGCGTCGTCGTTTATCTCCGCAGCACTTTCTTGAGACGGGTCGCGATCGGGCGCGGGTTCTCGGCCGCGAGCTGGTCGAGCGTGCTCTGCATCACCGAGGTGATTTCATCGTAACAGCGTTGGAGCACCTCGGGATCGTCGGCGGCTTCGGGCCCGTACTCGCTCCAGTTGATGGGCTCACATACTTGTACGGTGATCTTCGCGGGGAGTGGAACGCCTGGCATGGCAGGACTGGAAAGCCCCCAGGGCAGTTGGAACAAGATAGGCGCGCCATCCATGCGGACCTTGTCCGAGCCCATCATCTTTGCAATGCGCTCCCCGCGTGTGAGGACGATCGTCGTTTCGTGTCCACCGTGTCCGACCACCGGAACGACCGGCACCCGCGCCATGAGTGCGAGACGGATGAAGCCCTTGCGGCCTTTGAAGAGAACTTTGTTGCGCTCTTTCCAGGGCCTGAACACCTCGTGGGCCCCGCCGGGGTACAGCAGCACCGAGCATCCATCGGCGAGCGCCGCCTCTGCGTTGTCCATGCTCGCTGGCATTTGGCCGATCTTGCGCATCAATTCGCCCATTTTGGGGACGGCGAACATCGCGTCGAACGCCAGCCCGAGGAGTGGGTCGTCGAACCCACGGGTGCGGTACCAGGCTGCGTAAACAGCACTCGTATCCGGGGTGATGGTGCCTCCGGAGTGATTTCCGATCATCAGAACCGGGCTCTTCGGTACGCGCTCCATGCCGTGCACCTCTGCGTCGAAGTAGCTCACGAAGGTGTCCATCTTCGGGACCAGCTTCTTCATGAACTCGGGATCGAACTGCCGTGCGGGCGCCTTGAGGCTTTCTTTTGTTGCAGCGGCCCAACGGTCGAGGAAGCCGGCGCCGATGAGCTGCCGAATTTTGTTTGCTACAGCCGCTGGCACTTTCTTCCCGGCGCTGTCTGATTGGTGGGTCATCATCGGGTGCATGACTTTCGCGAAGCCCGTTCGACTAGGCTGCCTGAAAATAGTACATGTTCTACCTGGGTCAATGTGCGACGTGCGAATGTCTGTCGCGCAACCTTAGACGGAGAAGATATGCTGGTTTCTGGTCTGTGGTCGCGCGTCGTTCGTCGGTTCTTCCCGTGGTACGGGCCGGCCCCTCACGCAGCGTCAGGACGAACGCGACGTTGGTGGCGCCAGAAGCGGACGAGCTCATCGGGCGCCGCAATGCGTTTGCGGCGGCGTAATGCCTACACTGGCATTGCACGCGTGGCCGGTCGATCGGTCGATCGTTTCTTCCTTTCCGCCATGAGTCGACCGCACCGCTACCCGGGTGCCGGAGACTTGGCCCGCGTCGGCGAGGAAATCGCCGCGGCCCACGCCCTTTATCGAAACGGCACGGCTGCCGCCCCGAGTGCGTTTCACGCGGTGCCTCCGGCGCTTGAATCGCCGGCCATCCAGCCCGCCTGGCACCCTTCGATGCGCTTCGAATGGCTCTCGTTCGAAAGCGGCTACACCGCCCCATCGGATGACCCGTCGAGCGGGCGCTGGAACAACTACGACCGCAATCAGACCGCTCATGCCTGGGTGGTTCGGCACGCGGGCCCCGAGCGACCCTGGCTGATCTGCCTCCACGGTCTCGGCACCGGCGGCCCATACTCCGACTTCGCGGGATTTCGAGCCGAGATGCTACACCACGAGCTTGGTCTGAACCTGATCATGCCCGTGCTGCCGCTACATGGTCCGCGAAAGCCCCCCAACCTTCCGATCGCGTCCCTGCTCTCGTACGAGATGCTCGATTCGTTTCACGGGATCTCGCAAGCGGTGTGGGATACCCGACGTTTGATTCAGTGGGTGCGCGCTCAAGGTGCGACCAAAGTTGGCTTGTACGGTCTCTCGATGGGTGCCTACATCTCCGCTCTCATTTCGGGCCTCGACAAACTTGACGTGGTGATCGCCGGTATTCCGATTTGTGACATTCCCGATCTCTTCGTGCATCACGCTCCGGTCGATCAGCGACAAGAAGCCGAAGAGCTCGGCGTGCTCGGTGTGACCACGAGAGAGTTGTTCGAGCTCGTGTCGCCCTTGGCCGTGATGCCGCAAACATCCGTCGATAATCTGTTCATTTTTGCTGGGAGCGACGACAAAGTTTCGACGCCCGAGCAAGCCGAACGCCTTTGGGAGCACTGGGGGCAACCCGGAATTCGTTGGTTCGCAGGCGGTCATGTGAGCTTTTTCTGGTCGCGCGAAGTGGGCCCGTTCGTCGACGGTCGGCTTCACAGCGCCAATTTCTCCGTCCTGGATCGGTAGTTTTCATGGAACGGCTCACAGGCCAGGACGCATCGTTTCTCTACATGGAGACGCCGAGCGTCCACATGCACACGTTGAAGGTCACCGTGATCGACCTACCGGGTCGGATCCCGTTTTCCGACGTGTTCGACATGATGCGGGCCGTCGTCGAGAGCCGGCTTCATCTGGCTCCGCGCATGAGGCTCCGGCCGGTGGAGGTCCCTGGGGCTTTGCACCATCCCGTATGGATCCGGGACCCCAAGTTCGATCTCTCGCGACACCTGCACCGGGCGCACATCCCGTCGCCGGGTGGGCAGCGCGAGATGGACGAAATGATCGGAGACATCGCGAGTCGTCAGCTGTATCGCGATCGGCCGCTTTGGGAGCTCTGGTTGTTGGAGGGGCTAGCGGACGGTGGGATCGTATTGGTGACCAAGATCCACCACAGTCTCGCCGACGGCGCAGCGTCCGTCGCCATGCTCTCGCGCATGATGGAGCTCGAGCCGATCGAAGACGACCTGTCTGCCTCCCCGCCGGAGTGGACTCCCGAGCCCATTCCGTCGAGTGGGCGTCTGATCCTCGATGCACTCCGAGACCAGCGCGAGCAGGCCGGTCGCCTTGGACCGCTCGTCAAGAGAACCGTCAGCGGTGGCATCAACGTTCTCACGCACCTGAAAGAGCGAGAAGGATTTGTGCCCACTCCGTTTCTGACCCCGCGTACGGTATTCAATCGCAAGCTCTCGCCGCAGCGCTCGTTCGCCACGGTCTCGCTCTCGCTGGCCGATATGAAGGCCGTCAAGAATGCCGCCGGGGTTACGCTCAACGACGTCGTGCTCGCGATCGTCGCCGGGGGGCTCAATCGCTTCTTCGACGCGCGCGGCGAACATCTCGATCGACCGTTGATCGTCAGCGTGCCCATCGCGGTGGCGACGCCTGGCGACGAGGATCGTTTCTCCGGGAATCGGGTCGCCAACCTCTTCACCTCACTTTGCAACGATGTGAGCGATCCGCTCGTCCGACTCAGGTCGATCAATCAGGTCACCTCGGAATCGAAGAAGGTGCAACAGCGACTCGGCCTCGAGACCTTGCTCGACTGGAGTGAGGCTGCGCCCGCAGGGCCGTACCGCTGGCTCTTTCGAGCGTATTCGGCCTCAGGCGTGGCGGACCACATGCGGCCCCCGGCAAACCTCATCATCTCCAACGTACGAGGCCCCGACCAGTCGCTCTACATCGCAGGCGCGCGTCTTCGAACCATCTACTCTGTAGGGCCAGCCATCGAAGGCGTGGGCATGAACATCACCGCCTGGAGTTATTGTGGAGACGTAGCCTTCGCCCTCATCACCGACGCCGACGCTATCCCCGACCCACATCTGATTACCGACGCTTTTCCCGCAGCGCTAGAAGAGTTACAACAGGCCCTATGAACGAAACGCTTCGCACTTGGCACCGCGCAATCGAAGAGAAAGACGTGGGGGCCTTGGATCTTCTCATCGCAGACGACTGTGTGTTTCACTCCCCCGTCGTTCACACCCCGCAGAGGGGCAAGGCTCTGACCAAGATGTACCTTTCCGCTGCTTTCATGGTGTTGGCGAACGACACTTTCACCTATGTAAGAGAAGTGGTCGGCGAGTCTGACGCCGTGCTCGAGTTTACCGTCGAGGTGCAGGGCATCCACGTCAACGGTGTCGACATGATCCGCTGGAACGCTGACGGTCAAATCGTAGACTTCAAAGTGATGCTCCGCCCTATGAAGGCGATCAATCTACTGAACGGCTTGATGCGACAGATGCTCCAGCAAACGAGCTAAACAAGAACGTAGTGTGCGAGAGATTTTCGTTTGTGGTCCAGCGCCCCCGCAGAGAGCGACTGAGAGGTACGACCGGACCGCCTTCGGCGGGCAATTGGTCCCGCCCCACCGCCCCCACACTATCGCCTACCTCGCAGGGAGGGAGCGAGGAGGAGGTAAGCGGACCACAAGCGAAAAGATCCGCTCACTTCGTTGATTCGACGCTAGCGGAGCGTTGATAGTTTATCGCGGTGCTTCGCTTGAATCGCGTTGTAGTCGTTTTGCGTGAGGCTCAAGGCCTTGGCGATGCGGCGGAGTTG
>CAXMND010000080.1:0-19897 GCA_964194675.1 uncultured Coxiellaceae bacterium
GCGAGCTGTCCCATCGTTGCTGGCACACCGGACGTCATGAAAGCTGCTTTCACGAAGGAACAAGACTACTTCGCGACCCGTGGGATCACGTACATGGCCCCGGCCTTCAGTTTCACTGAACCCGCGCTGCTGGCGCGCAGCACGTTCGAAGCGTTTAGCGAGGTGCTCGAAATCACCGAAGACGAGAACGACTTTGCCGTCACGGAAGGGCTCGCCGCACTCGATCGCTTCGACCAGGACATCCAAGCCAAGGGCAAGGCTATCCTCGACCAGGTCGAATACGACAACAAGATCGCCATCCTCATGGTTGGCCGCCCGTACCACCTCGACCCCGGCCTTCACCACAACATCCCCGACGAGTTTCAGGTGCTCGGGTACCCGATTCTAAGCATTCGTTCGATCCCGAAAGATCCCGAATGGCTCGCCAAGTTCTATAAAGAGGGTGAGGACCCGCTCAGCATCAACGACGTCTGGCCGGAAAACTATTCGTCGAACTCGGCGCAAAAGGTGTGGGCCGTGAAGTTCGCCGCCCGTAACCCCAACGTCGCCATCCTCGACCTCAGCAGCTTCAAGTGCGGGCACGACGCACCCACGTACGGCATCATCGACGCCATCGTCACGGGCAGCGGTCTGCCTTGTGTGTCACTGCACGATATCGATGCCAACAAGCCCGGCGGCTCCATCAAGATTCGCGTCAAGACGTACGCACATTCTCTGAGGCTCCGTGAAGAGCACCTCGAGGATGTCGAGTCGCGCAAAGCAGAGCTCGAGCGCCGCATTGACGAAAAGCGACTGGAGTTGCTCCGGATGAAGCAGGCGAAGCTGACGGAACATCGCCGCGCTGATCAGCAGCTCGAGATCCAGATCAACGAGCTCTCACAGAAAGTAACGAGTTATCGCGCCGAGGCAGCCCAATCCGAACAGGAAGATTTAGCTGCCGAGGCGTCGAAGAGTTTGATTCGTCTCGGGAAGAAAACCAAGGACGGCAACGTTGTCCGAGTGTAAGGGGCTGACAAATGGCTGATGGATTTGAAATCGACATTGAGAAAGAACTAGCGGAGTTCGAGGCAAGTGAGCGTGCGAAGCTCGGACTCGAAGACAACCGTGAGCAATGGACCGACTCCATGATCGATCCGTTTTTCTCCGCGGCTGAACGTCCAACGACAACGATCCTCAACGGAGGCCTGACGCTGGCCCACGACGTGTTCGTGGCCGCGGCCTTGAAGGGCATCGGCTACAACACGCGGGCGATGGAATGTCCTGATACCGAGTCGCTACGACACGGCAAGGAGTTTGGTAACAAGGCGCAGTGCAACCCCACGTACTTTACGGTGGGCAACCTCGTGAAGGAGCTCTCGCGTCTTCGCGACGAAGAGGGCATGAGCACCAAAGAGATCATCGACGGCTATGTCTTCTTGAGTGCCGGGGCATGTGGCCCATGCCGTTTCGGGATGTACGTCACCGAGTACCGCAAAGCCCTCCGGGACGCGGGCTTCGATGGTTTCCGGGTGGTTCTCTTCCAGCAGCAGTCGGGTTTCAAGCAAGCGACTGGTGAAGAGATCGGCCTGGTGCTGAATCCTAAGTTCTTCATGGCGCTTGCTCGTGCGCTCTTCGCAGGCGACGCGCTGAACGTGCTCAGCTATCGAATCCGACCCTACGAGGTCGAAGAGGGCGCCACCGATCGCGCGCTCGCGGAGGTAAAGAAAGACGTTTGCGAAACTCTCGCGAAGAACGAGAGCGTGTTGAAGGCACTTTGGCGTGGCCGTCAGCGCCTGGGGGCAATCGAAGTCGATCGCCTTCGCGCGAAGCCCAAGGTGGCGATCATTGGCGAGTTCTGGGCCATGACTACCGAAGGCGACGGCAACTACCATCTTCACGACTTCATCGAATCTGAAGGCGGCGAGAACGACATCCAGACGTTGGTCAACTGGCTCCTCTACACGCTTTGGGAAATGCGGCACGACACCGAACGGCGCATGACCCTACGAAAAGAAGAGAAGTCGTACTATGGGCTCGACGGCGTCGACGTAGGCTACAAGATGGCGGGCGTCTGGCTCGGCGAGCTTGCGCTTCGCGGCACATTCCACACGTTTTGCAAAGTCCTTGGGCTCAACGGGCACACGCTCCCGGACATGGACGAAGTCGCCAAGGTCGGCCACAGCTTCTACAACAACGAACTCCGTGGCGGCGAAGGTCACATGGAGGTTGCGAAACTAGTTCTCAACGTCGCCAAGCAGAAGGCGACCATGACCCTGAGCGTGAAGCCGTTCGGCTGCATGCCGAGTTCTGGCGTCTCCGACGGCGTTCAGACCGTGATCACGGAGCTTCACCCGGACGCGATCTTCTGCCCTGTTGAAACCAGCGGCGACGGCGCGGTGAACTTCCAATCCCGCGTCCAGATGTACATGTTCAAGGCGCGCGAGCGCGCCCGCAAGGAGCATCAAGAGGCGCTCGACAAGTATGGCATCACCGACGAGCAGGCCCGTGAGTTCTTAAAGGGCTCTCGGTACGGCAAGACTTTCTACAAAGCGCCACACACGGTGGCCGGTACCAGCGCTGACATCATTCACGAGATCGGGCCACTCGTGGGCAAGGGCCCGGCCACGCGCGCGAAGGTGCACGCCGGTCGCGCTGTCGTACGCACCAAGAACTTCTTCAAGAAGGACGTCGCTCACGCGAAGGAAACCTTCGGCAAGATGGCTCCCTACCTGCCCTCGCTCGGACGCCTGATCTACACAGAGCTCAAAGAGAAGGTCCCCGCCCCCAAGGAGGCATGGGCACAGGTCATGAAGCGGGCGATTCCAAAGACCGAAGCAGAAGGCCCAGACATCCCGACGAGCTTCGAGTACATCAAGGCGCCGACGCCGCGCGCCGAGCCCGACCCCGAGGTGCGCTTGCAGGTGGTTGGCTAGCGAACGCTGGCGCTGTTGATCCCGGGCGGGTCTACGGCCCGGCTGTTTGTCCCGCCCCACCGCCCCCGCGCTATGCCTATGTGCCTTTGACTCGGGCGTAGGGGGGAAGCTCGCCTGTGAGGCTCTTGAGGAAGGTGACGATGCTGTTCACCTGCGCGTCCGTGAGGTCCCTGCCGAGCTGGTACTTGCCCATGACTTTCACCATCTCCTCGAGGGTCGCCCGGGAACCGTCGTGTAGATAGGGCGACGTGAGCTCGACGTTGCGGAGCGTTGGCACCTTGAAGAAATGCTTTTCGGCTGGGTTCTTGCTCACGTTGAAGCGTCCTAGATCCGCTTCGGTAATCTCAGTGCCACGATCTTTGAAGTAGTCGTTCACGAGTCCCATCTTCTGGAACATGCCGCCGCCGACCAGCACTCCGTTGTGGCAGGTGGTGCAGCCGACCTCCTTGAAGGTCTCGTAGCCCCTCTTTTCGGCCTCGGTAATCGCGTTTTGGTCGCCCATCAGATACTTGTCGAATCGAGACGGTGTGATGAGCGCTTCTTCGTAGACCGCGATGGCGTCGGTGACGTTGTTCTTTGTGATGCCGTCCTCGTAGAGCGCAGCAAACTCAGCCACGTATTTGTCATTTCTCTTGAGACGCTTGACGACGCCTTTCCAGGTCGCCCCCATCTCGATTGGATTGGCGACGGGTCCTTCCGCCTGTTCCCGTAGGTCCTTTGCGCGACCATCCCAGAATTGCACGAAATTGTGGCTCGAGTTGAGCACCGTGGGCGAGTTGATGGGCCCGATCTGCCCGCGGATGCCGGTCGAGGTCTTGCGTGGCTCAGCCCCACCGTGGTCGAGCGTGTGGCACGTGGAGCAGGCGATCGTTCCATCGCCCGATAGGATCGTGTCGTGGAACAGCTTTCTTCCAAGCGCGACCTTTTCCATGTTGAGCTCGCCCACTTCGGGCAGCGGCTTGAGTGGCTCCTCCGCGGCGACCGCGGCCTTCTCCTCGACGACGGCCGCCTCTTCCACTGGCGCTGCTTCCTCTTTCTTGCTCGTACAACCGACGACAGCGATTGCGGTTAGAGCGATGAGAACCGATTTGAGCTGCGTCATGGGGTGAAGCTAGCATGAAGCGTCGAGATGCAGCAGCCACGGTTACACTCGATCGCGATGGCTCAGCCTTCGTTGTGAAGCGCCCGGTAGGCGCCCTGGTAGTACATGAGGGGCTCTGCGTCGGTCGTGTGCACCGCCTCGACCTGGCCAACGTAGATCGTGTGGCTTCCTTCTTGGTGGGCGCTGGTGACCCTGCACTCGAGGCAGACCAAGGCTTCGTCGATCAGCGGCGCGCCGGTCTCCCCCACGGACCAACTCACGGACTCGAGTCGCGAGTCTTCGTTCTTCGAGGACGCGAAGACGCTGGAAATGTCCGCCTGATGGGCCGCGAGGATATTGACGGTAAAGAGGCCGCCTTCCTGGATGACCCCATGCGTCGTCGAAGACTGACTTGCGCAGACTAGAACGAGTGGGGGGTCGAGGGAGACGCTCGTGAACGCGGACACCGTCATCCCATGCATCTTGTCACCGGCGCGCGTCGTGACCACCGTCACGCCGCTGGCCCAGCTTCTCAGTACGTCCCTGAATGATTCAGTGTCGATTGGCATGCTATTTCCCAGAAGTCCCGAAAATGGGTCTAGGCAAAAATAGAACATGTTTCAAGTCGACTTTGGGCTGTCAGCCAAGCGAAATTGGGCTAGTTACTGGGCCCTATGCCGGAACAGGCGTTTCTAAAGGGGATCAGGGCCTATTGGAGTGCGCTGGGCCAACCCGGTACCCCCCCCGAGTTCGGTGAGTCGCGAATCGATGCATTCGTCGACCTCCTTCACGTGACGTCAGCAGCTGAGCACGGCTTTCGTCTCCTTGAGCTACTGGCGGCGCCGTATACTGGGATTGCCGTTGGCGACCAGCTTCGCCCTTGGCGACTGCATTGGGCGATCCAGGTCGGTGAGCTCGAGCCGTTCGTCGCACCGAACCTGGCTGATGTCATCTTCCTCGCTGATACGATCGCGGATCCCGAGGGACGACACCGCGTCTACACAATCAAGGACGGCCTCCGCGGTGACCTTGAGTTCGCCGATCTCGCCGGTGCGCTTCAGTGGATGGCCGCGCAAGTCGGGCACGCCAAGGGCGAGCACGACGACGCACAACTACAGGAGATCCAGAGCGAAGCGTCCGCACTGCTCGACGATGCCTGGGAGGAGGGGCCTACATCCGGCTTATACATTCTCGAAGAGCTGATCGACACTCCGCTTTTGGACGCGTGGGGAGCGATCTCCCGCGGCCAGTGGCCGATGGTCGACCCGAACGATGATCCGGCACCTGTCGATCGGGAGGACGGCTGGCAGCGACGATTGTCGTTGTGGCTCACGCGGCGTTTCGTCGAAACGCGCTGTCTCGAATTGCCCGCGGACATCGCGGTTTCTGACATGGATGCGGTGCACCGTAACCTGGTCGAGCACTTGATCGACTTCGAGCAAGGGCTCCACGGTGGCGAAATCCCTGCGATTATCAACATCGCCGCCCATGGCGTGGACAAAAAGCTCAGTGCCCTCGCGCAGGATTGGATCGAACGGCATGATGCGTGGCGGACCGCGGCGAGCGTCCCGTCTCCGGAAGATGACGACGACCCGGAAGCGGAGCCGCCACCGTTTCAGCACACCCCCTTTACGCGCAAGCTCATGCAGGCGCTTTCTTTTTTGCTCGACAATATGGTGCAGGAGGGAGAGATCGAGCTCCACCCGGATCGCAAAGACGCGCTGCTGATCGAGCTCGTCGCGGCGGGATCGGACGCGCGTTCGGTGAAGCACATGCTCAAGAAGCTGACCGCTACGTTGGTCGATTCGGAGCATGTCGAAGAGATCTACCCGAGTGACGACAAGATCCGGGATCGGCTCAAACAAGACTTGGGCGGATGATCCAGCGTGCTGGAACGCAGCTCTGGGCCGACGTTCGATGGCGTGGCGGTTGGCGTATTCAGTCGCATTGGGCGTTTCCGATCAGCCGGCTTCTCGCTCCAGATGGGCACCTCAAATGCCGAGGCTCGTTGCACCAGTGTGCGCGTACACTCGATCGACTACAGCCAGTCGCAGACCCACCCGAGCACTTGGTCGTCATTGTGCACGGGCTCGGACGCACCCGATACTCGATGCGCCTGGTGGATCAAGCCCTTAGTGGCGCAGGCTTCACGACCGCGCGGTTGGACTACCCGAGCACACGGCGAACTATCGAGGTGCATGCGGAGACGATCGCAAGGCTGCTCGATCATGTTCCGACCCCCGCCAAGTTGTCGTTCGTGACCCACAGCCTAGGGGGGTTGATCGTGCGACAGCTGCTCGGACGCGAGAGCTCGTGGCGCCAGTCGCTGCACAGAATCCTCATGTTGGCGCCTCCCAATCAAGGCGCGTCCCTTGCCGTCGCGCTCGACGGGTCGGTTTTGCGAACGGTGATGGGACCCTCGTTTCGTCAGCTCGTAGAAGGCATTGCGAAGAACCTACCCGTGCCCGATGCACCGATTTCGATTTTCGCCGGACAGATCGGAAGTACGCGCGGCGATGGGCTCGTCACGATCGAAGAGACGAAGTTGCTGGGCATGGCCGAGCATCACGTCGTGCCCTCGATTCATACCTTCGTCATGGACCATCCTGCCGCGATCGAGCGCGCGGTGTCGTTTCTAGGCGCCGCCCCAGATCAGGCCTGACGGTCGCAGGAGGCTTTGCCGATCGTCGTGGGCTGCGTTTTCTCTGTCAGCCTCGAGCAACAGCGGCCCGTCCAAGTCGATGTACTCGGCTTTTGATGCGAGCAGTAGTGCTGGAGCAATCGCGAGGGACGTGCTCACCATGCATCCAACCATCGTGGTCAGGCCGCGCGCCTTCGCTCCGTGAACACACAGGAGCGCTTCGGTGAGACCGCCGGTCTTGTCGAGCTTGACGTTCACGACATCGTAGAGGCCTTCGATCGCGGAGAACGAACGCCGGTCGTGAAAGGACTCGTCCGCGCAGAGGGGCACCACCCCGCGCATTGCTTGCAATGCGGCATCCTGGCCGGCGGGTAGCGGTTGCTCGACGAGCGCGACGCCGAGGCGTGGAAGGTCGGAAAGCCACGTCTCGAGTTGTTTCTCGTTCCACGATTCGTTGGCATCGACCACCAACTCGGACTGAGGCGCGGCCTCGTGGACGGCCTGAACCCGATCGAGGTCCGGGCCCCCGTCGACCTTTACCTTGAGTACGGCAACGTGGCAGAGCGCGGCTGCCGCCTCCCCCATCGCCTCGGGCGAATCGATGCTCACGGTTCGCATCGTGCGAACGGCGGAAGGCGCGGCGGAGAGTCCGACGAGCTCCCAAGCAGGGCGGCCCGTGCGTTTTGCTTCGAGGTCCCAAAGCGCGCAGTCGACGGCGTTTCGAGCCGCACCCGGCGGCATGGTCGTAAGGATCGTTTCTCGGCTCGGCGGTTCGGCGAGACCCTCGAAGACCGACTCGATGGCTTTCTGCACCGACTCCACGGACTCCCCATACCGTCCGTAAGGCACGCACTCACCCCGACCGATTTGGCTGTCGGCCCCCAGCTCCAGAATGACGACCTCCGCCGTCGTGCGAGCGCCGCGCGCGATTCGAAAACTATTCCTGATGGGCCACGATTCGGCTCGAACCAGCGCCCGCATGGAGTCCTGCTACTCGACGCCCGTGGCGTCCTTGATCGCTTTCGGGCTGAGCGTCTTGCAGATGAAGGTGTGTACGTCCCACATGTCGCGGGGGCGCTGCCCAGCCTCCTGCAGAAGCTCCATCGTCTTTTGTGCGGCCTGGACGAACTGCTCGTAGGTAGTTGCGTTCGGCATGGTGTCGTACTTTGGATCGATATCCAAGATCAGCGCCTGCTTCTTCATGAAGGTCGGTTTCACGAACACGTGGTTTGCCGGATAGACGAGCGCCTGAAGCAACGTCGCAAGTGGCCATGTCGGTCCACCTTCTACATCTAGCGCAGCCACGTACGAGTCGAACCGAATCGGGTAGGACCGGTCGCCGTAGAGAAGCTCCCGGAGCGACTCCCCGACGACGGCGTGCGTTTCGGCCGGCAGGTTCTTGAAGCGCGTAGCCTCGGCCTTCTGTATGGTGCTCTTGGTGCCGATTAGGAACTCGTACACCAGTTGGTGCAGCTCGTCGGCTCGGTCTCCATCGATCAGCTCGTCGAGGCGCTTCGGCAGGAGCCGTTCTTCGGCGTGCTCGAGGGCAGCTTCCTTGAGCCTTTCCCCGGCCTTCGTGCCAGGCTCGCCGCGCTCGACCTTGATGTAGGCCTCGTCCTCGAAGCCGACCGGGTAGAGCCCCATGAAGTAGGTGACCTGCTGCTCGAACGTGATGTCTGGCTTTTTCGGGGGCACCCTCGACTTCCGGCTCGACCCTGGTGCGGGCACCTGGTTTCGGCGCGCGATTCGATCGATCCGCACTGCTTCGTTTGGCTGAACCTCGGAGAGCTCCATCTTGTGCCAGTAGTCCGGACGGAAGCTCCGCTCTGCCCCGTCTTCGAAGAGGAACGTACGCTTGTCAGGGATCTCCAGAAGCAGTACGGAGCGGCCCCAGTCTTTGCGGGAGGTGTGCTCGAAAACGCGCGGTGGGACGGAAGCGGTAGTCTCGGCCATCGGTTTACAGTTCCTCTAGAAATCGGATAGACCCGGCCCCAATGGTCCGGAAAATCGAGGAGCGGATGTAACACGGACCTGCCATGCTTGCATCTCTTCGGCTAGCACGGTTGGCGACCCCTGGGACATGATCACTATAACTCGCCGTTTTCATTAGGATTTAAGCTATATGCAACGGTCACTACACATTCCCTTTGGATGCTTGCTGATCATCGCCGCGATCAGCCTGTCGGTGGTCGGCTGCAGACGTACCCCAGCGGTCGACTCCGATCCTGGGATCCCCAAGGGGCTGTCGGTCGAGGGGGATCCGAAACTTCCGGGTGTTGCGCGCGTTGATGAGGACCTGCAACGAAAGCTCGACGCAGCGCTGGCTTCGCAAGAGAGCGACTACGTCCCTCGAACCCACCATCTCAGGGAGGACGGATCCCCACGCTTTACCAATCGGCTCATTTACGAGTCGAGCCCCTACCTGCTTCAGCACGCGCACAATCCGGTCAATTGGTATCCCTGGTCTGAAGAAGCGTTCGAGCGCGCCAAGCGCGAAAACAAGCCCGTCTTTCTGTCGATCGGGTACTCGACCTGCCACTGGTGCCACGTGATGGAGCGAGAGTCGTTCGAAGACGAAGAGATCGCCGCGTTTATGAACCGCCACTTCATCGCCATCAAAGTCGACCGCGAAGAGCGACCCGACGTCGACAGCGTGTACATGACCGCGGTGCAGATTCTGACCGGCAGAGGCGGTTGGCCGATGACGATCATCATGACGCCAGACAAGGATCCCTTCTTTGGCGGAACGTACTTCCCGCCACGCAAGGGACTGCGAGGCAGTCGCGCCGGTCTGATCGACATCCTCATCGAGATGGTGCGGCTTTACCAGCAAGAGCCGACGCGCGCTGTCCAGCAAGCGCAAGAGCTTAGTCAGAAGGTGGCCGAAGTCACCACCACATACCGGGGAGCGGGCGTCCCGAGCGACCGATTGATCGTGACAGCCGCGCAACGCCTTGCCTCCGCGTTCGATCCTGTCGAGGGCGGTTTCGGTCGGGCGCCGAAGTTTCCTCAGCCTTCCCGCCTCGCCGTCATGCTTCGCTACGCTCGCCGAACCCAGGATCCTGGAGCGCTCCAGATCGTCACCACCACGCTCGACAAGATGGCCGACGGGGGCATCTACGATCATCTGGGCGGTGGATTCCATCGGTATTCGACCGACGGTCAATGGCTCGTCCCGCACTTCGAAAAGATGTTGTACGACAACGCCCAGCTCACCTCGGTGTACCTAGACGCGTGGCAACTCACTGGCAATCCCGAGTACCGTCGCGTGGCGCGTGAAGTTCTCGACTATGTCGCCGCGGAGATGCTCTCGCCTGATGGCGGATTCTACTCGGCCACGGACGCCGATAGCCCCACGCCGAGCGGGCACGACGAGGAAGGGTGGTTTTTCACGTGGACGCCCGACGAGCTCGAGCAACTCGTTGGAAAGGAGCAAGCGGCGATCGTCGGCGCAGTGTACGGCGTGACCCCCGGAGGGAATTTCGACGGAAGATCCATCCTTCATCGCAACAAGACCAATCGAGAGGTCGCGGCCAGACATGGGATTATGCCCAAGCGCGTGGCCGAGGTCCTGGCCGAAGCGCGTCCGGTGCTTTACCAGGCGCGTGCGTCCCGACCGCCACCCATTCGAGACGAAAAGGTAATCGCGGCCTGGAACGGGTTGATGATCTCGGCCTTCGCCCGCGGGGCATGGGTCCTCGGCGAGCCTCGGTATGCCGCGCTCGGGACGAACGCGGCTCGGTTCGTGTTGGGGAGGATGCGAGATGACGACGGGGCGCTCGTCAGGACCTACAAGAGCGGGCAGAGATCATCGGCTGCCTTCTTGGACGACTACGCCTTCATGGTCGCGGCTTGCCTTGATCTCTACGAAGCCACGGGGGACGAAGCCTGGCTCGATTGCGCTATGGAGCTCCAAACGATGCAGGATGCGGGGTACGCTGACGTCCAGGAGGGGGGTTACTTCATGACTGCGAACGACGGCGAAGAGCTCCTGGTTCGGGAGAAGCCGTCGACCGATGGCGCCGTGCCCTCTGGAAACTCGGTGGCGGCCCTCAACCTCCTCCGCCTCCGTGACTTTACCGACAACGCCAAGTGGCGAGAACAGGCCGAGGCCCTCTTTACTTCGCTCGGGGGTCGTCTCCAGCGGGCGCCGACCGGGTATCCTGCGCTCCTCGTCGCGCTCGACTACTACTACGATGTTCCCCTCGAAATTGCGGTCGTCGCTGAGGCCGACTTGGGCGATACGGCTCCTTTGGCGAATCGGCTTCGCGAAACGTTCGTGCCGAACAAAGTCTTCTGTGTTCTGACCGATGCAGCCGCAAGAGTGCAGCAGGGAGCGGTGCCGTGGCTGGAAGGCAAGCGCGCCCTCGAGGGCACGGCTACAGCTTATGTCTGTGAGCGGGGGCGTTGCGACCTGCCTACCTCGAGCCCGCGCGTGTTTCAGCGGCAGATCAACAAGCGTCGCCCCTACCCGAGCTACGCAGAGACCGAGCCACCTCGCCTGCCGGTGAACATGGAGCGCTCGAACTGATGGTCGCGGCCGTCCGGCAGCTCGAATGGGTGCTCGCGAGCCACAACGCAGGAAAGGTCGGCGAGCTCATGGCTGCGTTCGAGAACGTTCCGGTTCGGCTCCGCCCTGCTGGTGATTTCGACCTGCCTGAGCCAGAAGAGAGCGGAACAACGTTCGAGGCCAACGCCGTGCTCAAAGCCTCGGCTGCGATGAACGCGACGGGCATGGTCGCGCTTGCGGATGATTCGGGCGTGGAGGCGCATGGGTTGAATGGCGAGCCAGGGATCCACACCGCGCGGTGGGCGGGGCCTGACAAGGACTTTGCGATCGCTCGTCAGCGGCTTCAGGACGGTCTGATCGAGCTTGGCCCCGGGGCTGATCGCCGCGCGACGTACGTTTGCGTGCTCTGCATTGCCAGGCCCGATGCCCGTATCGAAACGTTTCGTGGTGAGACTCACGGGACCCTGGTTTGGCCCGCCCGCGGCGATCTCAGTCACGGGTTCGAACCGATGTTCCTGCCTGATGGGTACGCGATCACCTACGGTGAGATGACGCCCGAGCGCCGTCTGCGCGTCAACGCACGCGCTCACGCGATGCGCAAGCTCGAGGCTGCAACGTTTCCTAGCGGCGACATCTGACGTCGGAGTAGGGGCATACGAACCGCACGTGGAAATGGTCCTCGTGGTTGCGGAAGTGCCGGACGACGCCGACCGGCTCGTACCTGCCGCGTGGGTACTGAATCCAACGGTTGAGCTTCGCCTCGGGCACGCCCCTTCGTTTGGCGTAGCGGTAGAGTTTCGCTTGGAGGCGGTAGTCGATGAAGATCATCTCCGCTTGATCGTTCCGGAGCCAATACTCGAGAAGCGCCCATTGGCGAGCGATGTCCAGCTCCGACGGCTTGAAATCTTCGAACGGACAGGCCCTTCGGGGGCATTTTTTCTGGTAGTAGCTGATGTCCGCGTCGCGGCCGTTCTGGTGGCTCTTGTGGTCGCGAATCCGTCCCCCGTTGCGGTCGCTGATGTCGTGGATGTGAACCACCTTGCGAGTCTTGAACCTCGCGTCCACCGAATCGAACGCAGCGACGATCCACCGCGTCGTCTCTTCGGTGCCGTACGCGCGGGCTTGCGAGCGAATCACGTAGCCTCGGTGGGGTGGCAAGAGCACACCGCTCTCGAGGCGCCCGCGATTGGTAGGTCCGACGGCGGCCGATGGGCTCACTGGAACACGGGTGTAGAGTCGGATCTCGGTTCCCGGTTTCGCGCCGCCGCGTTTCACGCTTGCGTTCCAGCGCGTCAAGTCACGCGAGCTGACCCCGTAGCGCTTCGCAACGGCGATGAGAGTGTCTCCTCGTTCCAGGGTGAACTTTACTTCCGGCCGCGGCTCGCCGATATCGATGGTCTGCCCGGGGTAGATCCGGTCTGGGCTCAAGCTGGGGTTGATCTTGGTGAGCTCGGTGATGGTCGTGTCGAACTCCTGGGCGATTCCCGTGAGCGTGTCGCCTGGCTTCACTCGATAGGTCCGACCTTTCTTCTTGGCCTTCTTACTTTCGCGGGCGGTCGCGATGGCGATCGACGCTTCACGCGCCGCGATGGGGGCTGAATGCGCCTCGGGCGTCGTCGATGGGGAAGCGCCGTAGTCGAACGGGGGCGTCCAATCGATGCCCTCCTCTGCCGGCGGTGCCTTGCGCGGCGCAACGATCAGATTCTGGCCTACGCGAATCAGATCGCTTTCGAGACCATTCCACTCCTTGATTTGAGCCACCGATACGCCGGCGCGATCTGCGATCAGGCTCAACGCGTCACCTGACCGCACGACCACGACGGGGGCATCCGCCACCACGTGAATCGGAGCCAGCACAATGGCACACCACAGGGCGATCGCGGTCGGGCGAAGCATGTCCATCTCGTGTACCGAAGTTACTTCGCTCGGCCAAAAAAAGGTGGGCAAAAACGCGATGATGTGGCGCCTCACGCGGACCTTGGTAGGTTGATCGGGTGACGAGGCGCTCATGGTTCTTGGATCGACTGGGGATCGCGGCATTGCTGTTCTTGACGGCCTGCCAGCCTCCTTCTTCAAGCACTGCCCGAGAGGCCGAGCTCATACCTCCTCGCTATCAGGTGTCGTGTGCCGCTGCCGAGGAGTGTCACGAGTCGGTCGCGTTACTGGTCGGGTTATCAGCTCCTCGCGAGCCGACCCGGTGTACCGCCGCGCTCATCGGTCCGATGACAGCGGTGACCGCAGGGCACTGTGTCACTCGGGAACTCTCAGTAGGCGGAGCGTGCTACGGCGTGTGGCTTGGCTTTGCGGAAACCCCGACGCGACGAGCTGAGTGGCTCGGTTGTTCGAAGATCAGCGCTGTGTCGAGACCCGATGACACGCTACTTGCGCCAGACTATGCTGTTCTGCAGTTGCGGACGGCAACGGAACGCCTCGCGCTCTCGCTCGGCCGGGGTACCCTGAACACCGGCGAGGTCGTTCGAATGGTATCGGTGACGGCGGACCGCTTCTACGATGACGTGCACGAGGTTCGGACCCGTCGTTGTGTCGTCGATGATGGCGACGACAGCTCGCCTTGGAGCCTGATCGCGTCACCTACCGTCCGCGTGCTCTCATCGTGCCCGATTCACGAGGGCAACTCCGGTGCCCCTCTGCTCGACCGACAGGGCCGGATGCGAGGTCTCGTTCACGCCGGCGGCCCGCCCTTCTATGCCTTTGGGCTCATGACCGAATCCGGTCAGCTCCCGGAGGGGCTTACTAGCGTCGACTAACGAAGCCAGTCGAGCGCAAGCACGGTCAGAAGAGTTGCGACGCCAACCATCAGCGCGACCAGGCTCGCTGGCAGCGACGGTGCCGTCGGCGTCATGTGCCCTTTTGTCCTCGGAATTCGCATCCCGGGTTCTTCGTTGGCGCCGCGAACACCCTCCGGCAAATCAGTGCCATCCGTCGTTCGCGCGATTTCCATGAGCTCCTGCTTCCGAAGTTCCCCTCGCGGGAACAGCTCCGTCATCCAATCGGCAAGCTCCGCGGGCCCGACCAACTCCTCTTGCTTGGCGAGGAACCGCCGTAGCGCATTACCCATTTCACGCGCCGTTTGCCAGCGTTCGTCTGGATTGCGCTGCAGGGCGCGCAACACGATGGTGTCGAGCACGGGCGGGACGTCTTTGCGGTGGTCCGATGGCGGACGAATCTCGCCGGACAATACCGCGTACATCGTGTTGACGTCGGTGTCTCGGAGAAACAATCGTCGGAGGGTCAGGAGCTCCCACAGGACAGCGCCGAGCGCCCACACATCTACGCGCCGATCGACCACCGCTGCGGTCATCTGTTCGGGCGCCATGTAAGGAAAAGTCCCCTTGACCTGCCCCGCCGAAGTGTGATGGACGCGCTGCCTCGCATGGGCGATCCCGAAGTCCATCACTTGCACGGCGCCGTCGTAAGTGACGAACAGATTCTCAGCCGAGACATCGCGGTGAACCACACGGAGTAGCTCGCCCTTCGAATCCTTGAGCTCGTGCGAGGCATGAAGACCCTCGCACGCGTCGGCGATCACCCGCGCCATTCGCGCCGGCAGTAGCTTGGAGCTCCGTTGGTCCGCGTTTGCTACGACTCTGCGGTGAAGGCGAGAGAGAGGCTCGCCCACTAGGTACTCCATCGCAATGTAGTACTCGCCGTCGGCCTCGCCGAAGTCGAATACGCTGCACACGTTCGCGTGTGTGATGCGCGATGCGATTCGTGCCTCATCGAGGAACATTTCGACGTAGTCTTTCTCCGTCGCAAGATGCGGATGGATGCGCTTCAGTGCGATCAGCTTTTGGAAGCCGGGTGCACCCTCGGCTCGCGCCAGATAGACGCTCGCCATCCCTCCCGAGGCAAGCTCGAAACAAAGCTCATAGCGGCCAATGCGCTTCGGCGAGGTTGGCTGAGGGGCAGTCGAGAGCGTAGGCGGATCTGGCGGACAGCTAGGGCTTGCGGACTCCATCGTTTCGGCGCTCGACTCCTTCATTGGACCCCGACTTTGCCGACCTAGCGCGATCTAGGCCGTTGAGGTCAAACTATTCTATTTTTACTTGAATTTCCAATCGATCCCGCCATAAAAGCAGTCTTGGTTTGACAGATTGGACTAGGCACCCTATCTATTAGGCTTCCAAGGGTTAGCACCTAATGAATTTAGGAGAAAGATACATTCTCGATGGAATCGATCGGCAGCTGCTCCAGGAGCTGCAGCACGACTCCAAGCGCTCGCTGAGGGACATCGGCCAACAGGTCGGCCTCAGCGCGCCGTCGGTGATGGAGCGCGTTCGAAAGCTCGAGAACGCAGGAATTATCAGGGGTTACCATGCCTTGCTCGATTCCCGGAAGGTCGGCCTCGACATCTCCGCATTCATCGGTGTGTCGATCGCCCGCCCAAAGCAATTGAGTGCCTTTGAAGAGTGGGTGGACTCGATTCCCCAGGTGATGGAGTGTCACCACGTCACAGGTGGTCATACCCTCCTTCTCAAGGTAAAAACGCCGAATACCGAGGACTTGGAAGAGCTGATCAGTCGCATCCGGTCGATGGATGGAGTCGCTAGCACCGAAACCATGGTGGTACTTTCGACTCATACGGAGAGGGTCGAAATCGCCCTCCCGGCCGGTGAGCCCGCCGGCGAACCTCGGCGCCGCAAGCGCCTCCGCAGCAAAGCTTCTTAACCCGTAAAAAAGGGGACATTCGCCTTAAAGCAGGGGTTACCCGCAACCCTCAGAAATCACGCAAAGATGAAGTACGGACTCCCTGAAAAATACGGCCTCTACGATCCCGCCAACGAAAAGGACGCGTGCGGTGTGGGCTTCGTTGCGCAGATCAAGGGCCAGGCGTCCCACCAGATCATGAAGGATGCCAACCGCATTCTGGGCAATATGGACCACCGAGGCGCGCGCGGGTCGGAGAAGAACACCGGTGACGGTGCGGGCATTCTCACCGCCGTCCCCCACAAGCTCTTCGCGCGGGTGGCGAAGGGGACCCTCGGCACCGACCTTCCAGAGCCCGGCAAGTACGGCGTCGGCAACATTTTCCTGCCGACGAAGGACGACGAGCGCGCCTATTGTAAGGCCGCCTTCGAGCGAGCCATCAAAGCCCAGGGCCAGAAGTTCCTCGGCTGGCGCGAGGTTCCGACCGACGCCGAGGGCGCCGACCTCGGGCCGACCGCGGTCGACAGCATGCCCCGCATCGAGCAGCTCTTCATCGGCGCCGCCGATGGGCTCGACCAGGACGACTTCGAGCGCCAGCTCTACCTGATCCGCAAGAGCGCGACGAGCCCGCTTCGAGTCGACCCGAGTCTCGAGCAAGCGCCCATGCTCTATGCCTGCTCGCTCTCGAGCAAAACCATCATCTACAAGGGCATGCTTACGTGCGATCAGTTGTTGCCCTTCTATCCAGACCTAACGGAACCCGACTACGAAACCCACCTCGCGATGGTGCACTCGCGCTTCTCGACGAACACGTTCCCTTCCTGGGACCGTGCGCAACCGATGCGCTGCCTGAGCCACAATGGCGAGATCAACACGCTTCGTGGAAACGTGAACTACATGCGCGCACGCCAAGGGGTCATGCACAGCGAGCTCTTCGGCGATGACTTGCGCAAGGTGTTCCCGGTGACCGAGCCCGATTGTTCCGACTCTGGGACCTTCGATAACGTGCTCGAGTTCCTGTACATGAGCGGCCGCACCATGGCGGAGGCAGCGGTCATGATGATCCCGGAGGCCTGGCAGAAGCACGACCACATGCCCCAGGAAAAGCGCGACTTCTACGAGTTCCACTCATGCCAGATGGAGCCGTGGGACGGGCCGGCGTCGATCGCATTCACCGATGGAACGTACATCGGCGCGGTCCTCGACCGAAACGGGCTTCGCCCGAGCCGCTACTATCTGACCCACGACGACAAGGTGATCATGGCGTCGGAAGTCGGCGTGCTTCCGGTGCCGCCGGAGATGGTGAAGCACAAAGGGCGCCTCAAGCCCGGCCGCATGTTCCTGATCGACTTCGAGCAGGGGCGCATGATTCCCGATGACGAGCTCAAGCACGACATTGCTTCGCGTCGACCCTATGGCGCGTGGCTCAACGAGCAGCGACTGCGTTTGAGGGAGTTGGAACGACCCGGCAATGCGCACGGATTCGAACCGGAAACGCTGATGCCACGCATGCGCGCGTTTGGGTACACGACCGAAACGCTGCAGTTCATGTTGGGCCCGATGATCCACGAAAAACGCGACCCCGTGGGCTCCATGGGGAACGATGCGGCGCTTGCGGTCCTGAGCGATCAGCCTCGGTTGCTCTACGACTACTTCAAGCAGCTTTTTGCCCAAGTGACCAACCCGCCGATCGACTCGATCCGCGAGGAGGTCATCATGGCGCTCGAGTGCTATGTCGGGCCGGAGCGTAACCTGCTCGAGACCACGCCAGAGCACGCGCAGCGGCTTCGTATTCCGCACCCGATTCTGACCAACGAGGAAGTCTCTGCGCTCAAGGCCATGGATGTTCGCGGCTGGCGCAGCAAGACCATCGACATCACGTGGCCACGGTCCGAGGGGCCAGAGGGGCTGAAGGCGGCGCTGAAGCGCGTCCAACGAGAAGCCGAAGAGGCGATCGACGCAGGTTACAGCATCGTCGTGTTGACCGACCGTGCGATCGGAAAGGATCGCATTCCAGTGAGCGCACTGCTCGCGTGCGGAGCGGTGCATCATCATCTGGTGCGAGCGGAAAAGCGGACCCGCGTGGGACTCGTCCTCGTGACCGGTGAGGCGCGAGAGGTCCACCATCATTGTTGCTTGGTCGCTTACGGCGCCGACGCGATCAACCCCTACATGGCTTTTGAGGCTTTGTGGCAGGAGCGACGTCTAGACGCGCTCGATGCAGACCAGTTCCCCGACGACGACAGCATCGTGAAGGGCTACCGAAAGGCGGTCGCAAAAGGGATGCTCAAGGTGTTTGCCAAGATGGGCATCTCAACACTGCAGTCGTACAAGGGGGCACAGATCTTCGAGGCTGTCGGCTTGAACTCGGCGGTGGTGGACATGTGCTTTGCTGGAACCGCAAGCCGTATCGAGGGCGTGGGTTTCAATGTTCTCGCGCAAGAGCTCGTCGACCGACATGCGCTCGGGTATCCGGACGAGGAAGAGCTCCAACTTCCGATGTTGCCCAATGACGGGCAATTCCATTGGCGTGCCAACGGCGAGCGTCATATGTGGGACCCGCAGGCCATCGCCACCTTACAGGTCGCCGCGCGAACCAATAGCGCCGAGGCCTACAAAGAGTTCGCCAAGCACGCCAACCAGAGCGGCGCTGCACAATGTACTTTGCGAGGCTTGCTTCAGTTCAAGAAGGGCAACTCCATTCCGTTGGAAGAGGTCGAGCCTGCGAGCGAGATCGTGAAGCGCTTTGCCACCGGTGCGATGAGCTTCGGCTCGATTTCAGCGGAGGCGCACTCGACGCTGGCGATCGCGATGAACCAGCTCGGCGGCAAGTCGAACACCGGCGAGGGCGGAGAAGACCCGGAGCGCTATCTCCCGCTTGCCGACGGCTCGATGAACCCGAAGCGCTCCGCGATCAAGCAGGTGGCTTCAGGTCGATTTGGGGTCACGATCAACTACCTCACCAACGCCGACGAGCTTCAGATCAAGATGGCCCAGGGGGCCAAGCCGGGCGAAGGCGGCGAGCTGCCCGGGCGCAAGGTGGACGAGAAGATCGCTGCCGTGCGGCATTCGACGCCGGGGGTCGGTCTGATCAGCCCGCCGCCACACCACGACATCTACTCGATCGAGGATCTGGCGCAGCTCATCCACGACCTGAAGAACAGCAATCCCTCCGCGCGGATCAGCGTGAAGCTGGTGAGCGAAGTCGGCGTAGGCACCGTTGCGGCCGGGGTGTCAAAGGCGCATGCAGACCACATTCTCATCAGTGGGCATGATGGCGGTACCGGTGCTTCGCCGTTGACATCGATCAAGCACGCTGGCCTTCCGTGGGAGCTCGGGATTGCAGAGACCCATCAAACCTGCGTGCTCAACGACTTGAGGAGCCGCTTTGTCTTGCAAGCCGACGGGCAGATGAAGACCGGCCGCGACGTGGTGATCGCGGCGCTGCTTGGCGCCGAGGAAATGGGCTTCAGCACGGCGCCGTTGATAGCGGTCGGCTGCATCATGATGCGGAAGTGTCATCTCAACACCTGTCCGGTGGGAATCGCAACACAGGATGAGGAGCTGCGGAAGAAGTTCACCGGGCAGCCGGAGCACGTGATCAACTACTTGTTCATGGTTGCTGAGGAAGCCCGCGAGATCATGGCGCGTCTCGGCTTCCACACGATCAACGAGATGATCGGACGGGTGGACGTGCTGGAGATTGCGGACGCCATCACGCATTGGAAGGCCCGCGGGATCAACCTCACGCCGATTCTCACACCGGCGAAGAAGCTGCACGAGGGCGTCCAGGTGTACTGCACCCAACCGCAGGACCACGGGCTCGAGCGTGCACTCGACAATCAGTTGATCGAGGCGGCAAAGCCAGCAGTCGAGCGCGGCGAAAAGGTTCGCGCCGAGTTTCCCATCAAGAACACCAATCGTGTGGTCGGCACGATGCTCAGCCACGAAATCGCGAAGGCCTGGGGCGAGGAGCTGCTGCCGGACGGGACGATTCACTTCAAGTTCAAGGGCTCGGCTGGGCAGAGCTTCGGAGCGTGGCTCGCGAAGGGCGTGACCCTAGAGCTCGAGGGCGACGCCAACGA
>CAXMND010000081.1:0-2577 GCA_964194675.1 uncultured Coxiellaceae bacterium
GCGGGTGGCTATGTCTTCGGGGTGAAGCCGGCCCTCGAGCAAAAGGCGCTCGAAGCGGAAAGCGCCCGGCAGGCGCAGCAACTGGCGCTCCAAGAAAAGGAGCGCGCGGAAGAGGATTTGGTCGATGCGAAGCAGCGCGCCGCTGAAGCCGAACAAGCCAAGGACCGGTTCGAGCAAAAGCTCGAACAACGCGATCAGCGTCAGAAGGAGCGCGAACAGCGGTTGAGGGATCGCCCGAAGCAGCGCCCGAACAACAAGAAGAAGAACAAGAGCCAGGGCTGCGCGCCGGACGATCCGCTCTGCGGAATCAAGCTCGACTGACGAGCGGAGCAGAACCGCGTCTCGAATCTGTCGGGGCTACGACTTCGGCAACCGGTAGGGCTCCAGCTCCTTTCGGAACTGCCCATACATCTTCCCCCACACCCACAAGCTGAGGGTTGGGGAAAAACGCTCGAGCAGCCAGAACGCCTTCCAAAAGGAGGGAACGATGATGATCGGCTTGTTGCGCTCGATCTCGCGTAACGCCTTGCGGGCGAAGACGTCGACGTCCATCGGTCGCAACCGCTCCCAGAGCTCGAGCACCTTCGCCTCGGCCCCGTCCTTCAAATTCATCCGTCCGTATTTCCCTGTCGTGAGGATCGGTGTGCGAATGACGCCCGGGCAGAGTGCGGACACCCGAACGCCGTACTCCTCGGCTTCGATGCGGAGAGCTTTGCTGAGCCCGACGACCGCGTGCTTCGTCGCCGCGTAACTCGCCGCTTCGCCCGTCGGCAAGATGCCCGCGATCGACGCGGTATTGATGATGTGCCCCGACCCCTGCCTGCACATGACCGGGTACACCGCCTGAATGCCATGCGCGACCCCGCGAAGGTTCACGTCGAACACGTCGTACCAATCGGGAAGCGTGTAGCTGAGGATGGCGCCCCCAACCCCGATGCCCGCATTGTTGAAGAAGTAATCGATGCGACCGGTGCGCGCGACCGTTTCGTCGACCACCCGTTGAAACTGCGCCGCATCGCGTACGTCGAGCTCGACCGCGGAAGCTTGACCGCCATCTTGGACGATGGCGGTGGCGACCTCCTCCGCGAGACCAAGCTGGCGGTCGGCCAGGATCACCGCAGTGCCTTGCTTTGCAAGCACACTAGCAAAAGCGGCGCCTATGCCCGAAGCGCCGCCGGTGATGAACGCAACTTTGTCGGCCATGATTCTTTCTCCACTCACCCGTATGTGGCGTAGCGAGTGGCCACCTTACCAGAAGTGAGCCGCTTACGTGTCCTGATCAGAAACCGCTTCTTCGGCTGTGCTGCACGCACTTGCTTCTCAGCTCGAGCCGGACTGTTTACGTTTCGCGCGACGACCTGCCAAAAGGTCGGTTAGGAAATAGAAGACCATCAGGACCCAAAGTGAAAGGGCCAGCATAATTGTCATACCGAGCAGATAGACTCCGGGATTCGGAAACCACACTGCTGCAGACAGCAATAACGCTGCAGTCATGGCGTATGTTGCTCCGGCAAACACCATTGGAAACGACGTTTTGCGTGGCGCCTCCCTTTGATTGCCTACGAGGTCCACTCCCAGGCGATTGAGGCGCCGGTCGCCCGACATGATGGAGGTGCCGGCGAGAGCGATATAGCTGCCCATGGCGATGAGGCCAGACCGCCAAATGACCAGCTCAGCCACGCCAAGGTAAAAGAGAATGAACGGCAGAGCCGAAAAGAACAGCGCTGCGATCGCCCAAGTGAAAACAATCGCCAGCCCCCATTGCAAGCGCCGCGCGTTGGGGATGACGACGTTAGGGGTGATCGCCACAACGATGGCAGAGAAACCCGTCACGCCAACCGAAATCTCTGCGAAGGTTTGAAGTGCGTCGGCAGCGTGCATCTTCAAGCCTCAGACGTAAGCCCTTCGCGAAACGCCAACGGCGAAGCGCCGAAATGCTCTCTGAATGTGTGAGAGAAGTGGCTGCGGCTCGAGAAGCCTACTTTGCTCGCCACCTCGTCTACGGATAGATCTCCTCGGGATAGAAGCTGGGCGGCGCGGCGGAGGCGGACGTCGCGCACGTAGTCCATCGGGGGTCGGTTGAAGCACTCTGCGAACCGGCGCGCGAAAGCCGATCGACTCATGTGGGCTACGGATGCCAGCGATTCGACCGTATGGGGCTGCTCGGGATGCTGAAGCATAGTATCGATGACGCCCGCCAGTTGCGGGTCTTCCAGGGCCGACAACCACGGCAACGAGCCTTGGGCCTCCTCGCTCACGCGTCTCAGCACAAGGATCAAGCACTGGTTCATGAGTGCGGTCATCATGGCGTGGCTAGCGGGGCCCGTTTCGTGATACTCGCTCACGAGCGCCTCGAACGTGGCGCGCATTTGTGGTGAGTCGTTGAAATCGAGGACGAGGGCTTTCTCCATGCGGTCGAAAAGGCCGAGGCCTTCGCCGTAGGTCACCTGAATGCGGCCGCAGGCAATCGTCAGGCTCACTTCATCGAGATTGCCGGCGACGAACTCACACAGGGGCGCGTCGGTTACCTGACCCTCCACGCCCGTTTCGTGATGCACGTCTGAACCGCACTCGATG
>CAXMND010000082.1:0-8241 GCA_964194675.1 uncultured Coxiellaceae bacterium
GATGCTCATGGCGGCGTCACTCCCAACTCCTTCAGCTTCGAGAGGTACCGAACCGCTGCCTTCTCGTTGCCGAGTTGTCGGTTGTAGTTCAACAGGAGCGTCAGGATCTCGAGATTGGCAGGGTACCGCGCTTGTAGCTCGTCGAGAGTTCGGAGCGCGGCGACTTGTCGGCCCTGATCGAACTGAGCCACTGCGTAGACGTAGCCGAACCGAATACTTTCAGGGCGAAGCTCATAGGCGCGACCCAAGTGTTCGACCGCGTCTCCATGTTGGTCGAGTCGAACGAGAGCGAGGCCCAAGGCGTGTTCGACGGTGGCTTCGTCGGCGGCCCTTTTGAGGGCATCGAGAAGCACAGTCTCGGCATCGTCGTGGCGCCCGAGGCTTCGGTAGAGATCGGCGAGGTTCACGTACGCAGCGGTGAACGTTGGATCGATGTCGATCGCCTCGAGCAAGAGAACTTCGGCCTCCTTTGGGTTTCGTTCGAGCGCCGCGAGGTGCGCAAGGTCGACGAGGCCTTCACCACGGTCGGCGTTGAATGCACGAGCTTCTTCGTACTCGGCCTTCACTTCGTCGAAGGTTCTGCGGTCCGACGACTTCCAACCCCGAGTGTCACTACCGAGCAAGATGGAGACCGCTGCGATACGGACGGTGCGCACGGGATCACGGAGGAGGGTCATGACGACTTCCGGGCGAAGGGCGGGGGGCAAGTCCCTCGCCGCGATTGCGACAGACCTGCGCACGACTGGGCTCGGGTCACTCGAGGCTCGCATCAAGAGCGCGGGCAAGGCGCGCGAGCGCAGGTTCCGAAGCTCGAGAAGCGCGGTCGCACGCACTATCGCCGGAGCGGAGCCTGCGGCCACGAGCTCTACCAAACCCGCCTCGGCACCGGGTTGTTGACGGCGCGCTGCGAACAGCGCCGCCGCGAACTGGTGTTCGGATCGTGACTCGAAATGTTTGGCAATTTGTCGCTCAGCCCATCCAGGGCTCTTCTTCGTGTGGCAGTCGGTGCAAGCATTCGGTGCGCCGATGCTGGCCGAAAGCGCTGGGCGCGGAAGCCCGAAGCGATGGTCACTGCGGTCGTCGATGAGCATATAGGCGCGCTCCGACATGTGGCAGTCGGTGCAGAGGCTGCCGGGCGTTCCAACTTCGTGGAAGGAGTGTTGAGGCCCATCGAAGACCTCAGCCTTGTGACAGCGAGTACACAGGGCGTTTCCCTCGGCACGAAGGGTCGCGTCGTGCGGCTCGTGGCAGTCGCTACAAATGACTCCAGCCGCGTACATCTTGCTCTGCAAGAAAGACCCGTAGACGTACACCTCGTCCTTGATCTGCCCGTCGTCGAAGTAGAGAAGCTCGTCGAGTGTCGCGAGACGGTAGCGATCGTGGTAGCCGCCATGATCGCCACCGAGATCGGCACGACGCGAGTGACAAGGGGCACAGGTTTCTAGCTCATCGCTCGGTGATTCCGTCGCGAGGACGGCGATGTCACCCCCCTCGACGAAGCCCCATTTGCGATCTCCGAGCGCCGGGAGGCGACGATCGAAGCCCGTGTTTTTAGCGCGTCGCTTGGCTTTGGCGAGCTCGACGTGTTTCGACCCGGGCCCGTGGCACGCCTCACAACCCACGTTGATCTCGAAGTACTCGGTGCTGTATCGCTTGGAAGCGCGGTCGTAGTTCTTCTTTACGGCCGTCGAGTGACAGTCGGCGCACGCGTAGTTCCAGTTGTAGCTCGGAGCCGTCCAATGAAGCGGATCGCTTGGCTCGATGTACTCCTCGGGCTGCAGGTGGAACCAACGCTGCCCACCGCGCTCCTTGGGGCGGGTGTCCCAAGCAAAAGAGAAAGCCTGCAAACGACCGGGCTCGGTCTCCACGAGATACTGCTGAAGCGGAGCAACGCCGAAGGTGTACTTCACCGGAAAACGGGCCGATTTTCCGTCCGCGCCCACGGCCTCTACGAAGAAAGCGTCTCCTTCTCGGACGAAAGTCACCGTCTCGCCGTAGTAGCGAACCGTCATCCCGCCGAAGTTGCCCAGCACAGTATCGGGCGTAGCGACTTGCATGGCGAGGTCGTGATGGGATTCGACCCAAGCTTCGTGAGCGGCTTCGTGGCAAGAGGCGCAGGCCTCTGTTCCGACGTACTCCGCGAGCGGCTCAACCGTCGGCATGGAAACCGGCTCGACGACTGATTCTTCCTTCTTCTTGCAGGCCGAAACGAGGACGGCGAGCGCGACAAACGGAATCACGGTTCGCTCGCCCTTCATGACCCGCGTGTCTAGCGCGTATCGCTAGATCGAAAAAGGGGACAGTCCCCTTTTTCCCCAGAAAAGGAGACCGTCCCCTATCATCGGCCCATGGCTATCACCACCAGCAGTGCGGTGCGTCTCGTGCGTTTCCTGGTGGGTATGTTCTTTCGACGCGTTGGGGTGGCCGGACTCGAGCACGTGCCGGCGAAGGGAGGCGGCATCCTGATCGCGTGGCACCCGAACGGGCTCGTCGATCCAGCGCTGATCGTCAGCACGTTTCCCCGTCGAGTCGTGTTCGGCGCACGGCATGGGTTGTTCAAATGGCCAGTGATCGGCCAGATCATGCGCGCGCTCGGTACCGTGCCGATCTATCGCGCGGCCGACCTCAAAGACGCTGACGATGAAACGAGGCGCCAGGCAAATCGCAAGAGTCTCGACGCCCTGGCGCAAGCGGTCTGTGATGGCGGTTTCGCCGCACTCTTCCCTGAAGGCGTGAGTCACGACGACCCGTTCCTGCAGGAGCTGAAAACCGGGGCGGCTCGACTCTACTATCGAGCGAAACAACTCAGTGGTCCGAACGGTGTGTCGCCGGTAATCATCCCAGTCGGCCTTCACTATGACGACAAGACATCGTTTCGTTCGGACGCCCTCGTCGAGTTCCACGCACCAATGGAGATGCGACCGGAGCTCGACGCGCCGATCCCCGAAGAGGATGACGAGACGCTTCGCACACGAAGCAGCGAGCTAACGGCAGAGCTCGAACCAATTCTGCAGGAAGTGACGCATGCGACCGAAAGCTGGGAGCTAAACCGACTGATGGGCCGCGTACGCTCCCTCATGAGGGCGGAGCGTGCCAAGAGGGCCGGGGCAAGCCTGAAGGCGCCCAACATGGCCGAGCGCGCGCTCGGGATGGCACGTGTGTGGAGAGCCTATTACGTCCGCGTCGAAAGCGACCCAGACGCCGTGCAGGCATTGCTCGGCCGGGTGGCCGCGTACGACGCGGCGCTTAGCGAGGTCAAGCTCGAGGACAACGACCTCGACAAGCCGGCCCCGCTCGAGTCGAAGTGGATTCCATTCCTTCTTGGGCTTCAAGCTGCGGTCGTATTCTTGGTTTTTCCGCCAGTTCTCGTTCTGGGCTCGCTCATCAACGTCGGCCCTTACTTTCTGAGCGACCTCGCCTCGAAGGTCGCCTCGAGGCAGTACAAAGACACGGCCACGGTCAAGCTGCTGTCGGGCATGATCCTCTTCCCCTTGACGTGGTTGACCGCCGCCCTGCTGGTTGGGCTCGGTCAGATCGAGCTTCACGAATCCTTCGCAGGAATCCCCCGAGCGCCATGGGCGGCCGGCATCACGACGTTCCTGATCGGCGCGTTCGGAGGAGCGCTCGCGCTGGTCTATCTCGAGCTGGTCAATCGGGTCTGGACGTCGATCAAGATCCGGGCGAGGCGAAGATGGGGCGCGACGACTATCGAGCAGCTCTCCCAGGAGCGAGCTGCCTTGTTCGAAGCACTGGAGGCGATCAGCCAAGGCCTCGATCTACCGGGACGCGTACGCGATGACGGACGGGTCAGCGCGACACCTGGTTTCGCCCTCGACCCGGACGATATGCCTTAGACCGGCCTAACCGCCCTGCCCTTTCCACGGGATGTCTTCGACCCCGGCGGTATGGTTGGCGTAGCGCGCCAACGTGAACAGCAAATCGCTCAGACGGTTGAGGTAACGAAGGACCTCGCCGCGCAACGTTTCCTGCGCACTGAGTGCCACGATCCCGCGTTCGGCGCGACGGCAAATACATCGTGCAAGGTGGAAGCGAGCGGCGCTTTCGCTACCCCCCGGGAGGACGAATGACTGGAGTGCCGGTGGCCCCTCTTCGTACCTGTCGATCGCCCGTTCGAGGGTTTCTACCTGCGCTTCTTGGACGAGCGGCAGACCGCCCTTTTCTTTGCGGTCCGCGGTCGACCCGAGCTCGGCTCCCACTTCAAACAAGTCGTTTTGGATTTGATTGAGAAGCGCATCGAGGTCCGTGTCGGAAACCGCGATGCGCGCCCAACCAATGGCGCTATTGAGCTCGTCTACGTCACCGTACGCCGCGACTCGAAGAGAGGCCTTCGACACCCTGGTGCCACCGAAGAGACCTGTCTCGCCCGCGTCGCCCGTCTTGGTGTAGATCTTCATGAGTCGATCCCTTCGTTCGAAAACCGATCCCCGACCTGGATACCGCGCCCTGAAATGAACGCTCGGGCATCCACCCGCTTGCGTCCACTTTCCTGAAGCTCCTGAAGCTCGATCGTGCCATCCGCGCAAGCCACCAGAATGCCCTCGGGGTCGAGAGCGGTGACTTGCCCTGGGACGGCCGCTTCGGGATCGAGGGTGGAGAATTGCGCGCGATGAACCTTGATGCGGCGCCCCGCGAGCGTGGTATGGGCGCCGGGCCATGGATTCATCCCACGAATCTGATTGTGCACTTCCCGAGATGGCTTGTTCCAATCGATCCGCCCGTGCGCCTTTCGGAGAAGCGGAGCCATCGTGGCATAGGCATCATCCTGTGGCGTTGGGGTGAGCTCGCCGGCGACGTACCGCGGAAGCTCCTCGCGTAAAAGCTCGGCTCCCAACCTCGAGAGTCGCTCGCTCAAGCTGGCCGCATCATCGTTGCGTTCGATCACGGTCGTCGCCGTAGCCAAGATAGGACCCGTATCCATGCCCTCGTCCATCTGCATCAAGGTCACTCCGGTTTCCGGGTCGCCGTTGACCATCGACCATTGGATGGGCGCTGCTCCTCGCCACCGAGGCAAGAGCGACGCATGCACGTTCACACACCCGGTCCTCGAAGCTTCCAGAACCGCACGGGGCAGGATCCGACCGTACGCGACCACGACGCCCACGTCCGCGCCGAGCTCACGCAGCCGCTCGGCGAAGTCAGGGGTCCGGACCTTCTTTGGCTGCCAGACATCGAGACCAAGCTCGAGGGCGCGCTGCTTCACTGCGGGTAGCCTCATGGCAAGCCCCCGCCCCGCCGGTCGGTCCGGCTGAGAGATCACCGCGGCGATTTCGCTGATCTCGTGAAGCGCTTCGAGGCACGGTACGGCGAAATCGGGACTGCCGAAGAACACCGACCGCATCGATCCCTCACTGGGCGGCGTCGACCGCGGCCCGTTTGCTCATCGCGCGATGCACCAAACGGCGGCGCAACACACTGAGGTGATCGATCATCAGTTTGCCGTCGAGATGATCGTTTTCGTGCTGAATCACGATCGCCAAAAGCCCGTCGGCTTCGAGCTCGAAAGGCTTGCCGTCGCGATCGAAGGCGCGCACTTTGATGCGCTCGGCGCGGTCGACCTCTTCACGGATACCCGGGAAGGAGAGACAGCCCTCGTTGAAGGTGGTGTCCCCTTCGGCTTCGATGATCTCCGGATTGATGAAGACGCGAAGGTCGCTCGGCTCATCCTCCTCTGTGGCGACGTCCACGATGAAGAGTCGCATCGACAACCCAAGCTGGGGAGCAGCCAAACCGACGCCGGGAGCGGCGTACATCGTCTCGGCCATGTCGTCGATCAGCTGACGTAGCTCGGCGTTGAACTCCTCGACCTCCTTGCCGGGATTTCGGAGACGTTTGTCTGGGTAAAACAGAATCGGGCGAATCAACCTGTGACCTCCAAGCGGCAGCCCGCTCAACACCTTGGAACCATTGTTTTTCCTAGCGCTCGGCACTGCTTATCGCAAGATCCTGGGCGAGTTGACAGCTGTCCCATACTAGAACATGTTCTATTTTCTCGCGAGGAGACCTTAGCAAAAGGAGCGCCTCAATGGCGGAGTGGGACCGTACTGTCGATTTACTGGTGATGGGAAGCGGCGCCGCCGGAATGAGCGGGGCGATCCGTGCGCACGACCTGGGCCTCGATGTGCTCGTGGTCGAAAAGAGCGATCTCTTCGGTGGCAACACCGCGATGTCGGGCGGCGTGTGCTGGGTCGCGAACAATCCGGGGATGGCCAAGGAGGGCATTGCGGACTCGGATGAGGAGGGCTTCACGTATCTGAAGCACATCACGAAGGGCGAAGTCCCCGACGAGCGACTCTGGTTGTACATCCGCGAAAGCAAGCGCGTGCTCGCCTATCTCCACGAGAACACCCACGTGCGGTACGTGTCGCTGGCCAAATACACCGACTATTACCCCGAGGCTCCGGGCGGGTTGTCTGGCGGTCGCTCGATGGACCCGGTGCCGTTCGACGGTTCGAAGCTCCGAGAGCAGCTGATCCGGTTGCGCAGGCCCCACCCGCAGTCTCAGATCCTCGGCAAGTTCGGCATCACCGCCAAGGAGGCACAGGCGGCTATCGGAGTAGGGTTCCGCACGATGCTGTTCATGGCGTGGCAGATGTTCCTCTATTTGCTCCGTTATCCGAAGCGGAAACGGTGGGGACGCGATACCAAGCTCTGCGCCGGTAACTCCCTGACGGGGCGCCTTCTGCTTTCGGTCAACGATCGCAAGATCCCCATTTGGCTCAACACAGCCGTCGAAGAACTGATCTTCGACAATGGCCGGGCCGTCGGCGCGGTGATCGACAAAGAGGGTGAAAAGCTTCGGATCAAAACCAACCGGGGCGTGCTGATCGGTGCCGGTGGGTTCTCGCGGAATCTCGAGATGCGTGAGAAATACCAACGCCAGCCGATCACCACCGAGTGGACTGCAGGGATCCCATCGAACTCGGGTGACGGGATTCTCTTGGGCCAAGCGGCCGGCGGCGCCCTTGGGTTGATGGATGAGGCATGGTGGACGCCGGTGTCGCTGGTGCCCAAATCGCCGTTTTCGTGGGTTCTCGTAGTCGAGAAGAGCCTCCCCCACAGCTTGTTCGTCAACCAGGACGGGAAGCGATTCACGAACGAAGCGGCGCCGTACATCGACGTCGTCAACGGGATGTACGACGACGTCGCCAAGACGCAGACTGCAGATCCGCGCTGGTACCACGTCTTCGATGCAACCTATCGGAAGTCATCGATCGCGGGCCCAGTCGCCCCAGGCAAGGTCATGCCTGACAGGCAAGTGCCGCGGCGCTATCGCGATGGGAAGTACCTCTTTCGCACCAACACGCTCGAAGAGATGGCCGAGAAGATCGACGTCCCAGCCGATAGGTTAAAGGCCACCATCGCGCGCTTCAACGAGCATGCTGTCAAGGGCGAGGACCCCGACTACAACCGTGGATGGAGCGCACAGGACCGCTACTACGGCGACCCGCGCGTGAAACCGAATTGCTCACTTGGCCCGATCGAAACCGGCCCGTTCTACGCGGTTCGGATCTATCCGGGTGACCTCGGCACCAAGGGCGGCTTGCTCACCGACGACCACGGCCGCGTATTGAAAGAAGATGGGCAGCCGATCAGAGGGCTCTACGCCGCAGGTAACTCCACGGCTTCTGTAATGGGCCGTAGTTACCCGGGCGCCGGTGGAACGATCGGCCCCGCGCTGATGTTTGGCTTCCTCGCGGCAGAGGCTGCTGCGGATCTAGAGGGGTAGAGGTGTCCCTGATTTCGTGGCGTCTCTACGCCTGGGCGTCAGCGATGGGGGCCACACACTGACAGTAGTAGTAGCCGCGACCACGTGGTCATCTGGCGGTAGTTGCAAATCGTCAAGAGAACGGAGGCGCACGAGGCGTGTGGTCGTGACCTCGATTGGCTCCGTTTCGGGGGCATAAGCTTAAGAGAGGGGTCGCAAGCTGCGTGCGGGTCGGCCGTCGTTGACCTGGCCGGCGAAGGCAAGGAAGTCCCCGTCTCGCAGGCTGGAGTCTGCGCACTGTCAGTCATCTAACGGGTCCATACACACTTGTTTTTGGTAGATTGTTGTTGACTTGGATCAATATCTGCGGTATTCAGAGCAATGGCCGATCGTGCTCCACTGCAACGCCCTCCCAAGCAGCGTCGAAGACGACGAAAAAGGGAGGTGCAGCTTCACCTCGATCGGTTGCGACTTGGGGGGCGCCGCGAGGGTGCGGGTCGGCCCAAGAGCAGTAC
>CAXMND010000083.1:0-12286 GCA_964194675.1 uncultured Coxiellaceae bacterium
CGTGAAATCAGGGGGCGGACATGACAAGGCTTACTTTAGTTGCATTCGCGGCGCTGATCGCGGCGTGTGGGCAGACTTCGGAGGGTGCCGGTCGTACGGGCACCGGTGGAACCGGCGGTACTGTTGGTGCCGGCGGCTCGGGCGGAACGTCTGGCACAGGTGGAACCGTTGAGCCTCCGCCCCCACCACCTCAGGCTGTCGACCAGACTTGTCGCGATTGGTGCGCCAACGAAGCGGAAGGGGCTTCTTGCCATCAAGGCTCGTTCGATTCGATCCAGCCTTGCTATGAAAGCTGCTTGGCAACCTACCAACAGGAAGCCGCTCGCGAATGCGAAGACGAGTGGATTGCCACCAAGAACTGCCAGCTTGATTTGGAATGCGCGGATCTATTTGGCGACTGCGATTCCAATCAGAACGCTCACAGTGAGTGTGTGACCCGGGCCTACAACCGGGAATACTGCGCAAGCAACTGCCCGGATCTCGATCCGAACGCATGCGATCGTGAAACGTGCGACGGACACCGGTACTGCGAGAGCGCCTGTCCTACGTTGGACCGAAGTGAATGCATTGAACAGTACACCTCTACGCGTCAGTGTGACCATGAAGAGGCGGTGGTCCAGTGTAGAGGCTACTGCACACAGCAAGACCTCAGCCAGTGCGTCGATCAATGGCTTTCGACAGGACAGTGCGAGTTCAACAATGGGTCTGCAGCGTGCGCCGCGCTTTGTCCCGCGCCAAGGGGTTCGGTATGTGGAAGGTACTGGGAGAAGTACGAGGAATGCCCTTCTACCTCGATCGGCGCGTGCTCCGCTATGTGTCTTGGGGATTGCGTGATCGAGGGAGTGGATCCGGGACAGGGATTCGATCAGTGCGTATCGTCCTGCCAGCAACAGCAACCTAACGAAGACCACTGCGAGAACGAGGCCATTGATCTCTATGACTGCCTTGAAACCAACAGTTGCGCGACCGCTCAAACAGTCTGCGGAGACGAATCAGCAGCGCTGAGCGATTGCCTTGCGGGGATGTGCGGCGTGCTCTGCGGTGGCCAGTGTGTGATCGACGTGCCCTCCCCAACGGGAGGTGGGCCACTAACGATCGATCCCGGACAGGGATTCGATCCATGCCTATCATCCTGCTTTCAGCAGTTCCCAGACCAAAACCACCGCATCAGTGTGGCCGAGGACTTCAATGATTGCCTCCAACTGAATGGCTGCGCCTCCCAGACCACGACATGCGGAAGCCTTGCAGACAGGGTCAACCTATTGCTTACGGTGCCTTTCGACTGAGCACGAACATGCCACTCGCTGCCGCTCGTAGTGTGACGCGTTCGTCAAAGGCGAACGAATGGCCGCGGCTGTGAACTGGGCCGGGCCACTACTCCTCCAGACTGATCACCCGAAGGTCGTGGATTCCGATCCGGGCCCCACAACCCATGAAGTCAGGGACTTAGCGAAACGCCTGGGTGCCTTTCTTCTTGCTCGTTGACCTGAGGTTGGCATGAAGTGGCCCCGCCGGCGCCAATGCTTCTGCCAAACGCAGTTGTGGACCCGCGCCCGAGCATGCTCGGGCGCGGGGTGTCCCTTGTTTCGTTCCTTACCGTTCATGCTCCCTCTCGCCGACTATGCGAAGGCCCCGCCCGCGAATGAGTTCCTCGAGCTGCGCTTTGACGGCTCGACTTCCGAGTGCTTGGACACGACTCCCTCGAAACCGTTCTTCCGCGAGGCTTACGAGCCTCGCGATCGCTTCGGCGTTGGGATCGCCGACGAGCTCGATGAGACCGCTTGATTCTCGAAGCCGCACTCCGTTTCCGACGTCATGAATCAGTGCGCCCCGACTCGAGTGCTGTCTGTCCGGGGGTAGAGTGTGAAGCTTGATCGCGCGCACTGCGGGACGTTTTGTTCCGCGCGCCAGTCTCCCGATGGCGCGCGGATCGCCCCGCGCCGCGCGCTCTGCGACAAAAGCCCTCCAACTCCGTCCCGCCGGGGTCTGGCTGGCCGTGCGCCAACCCTTGATCTTGGCGTTGAGCGCGCGGTCCCGGGCGGCCTTCTCGGCCGCCAGCATTCTGTAGAGCGCGCGCTTCTCCTTATCGCTAATCGGCATCGCCTGGATCGCATGGTGCCGCAGCTTGAAGCGCTGGCGCTGCGCGTCCCGTGCGGTGTGAATTTTCTCTGTCAAACGTTCACGCGCTAGACGCCGAATGCCCCGCCTCGCCTCAAGCTCAGTCAGGTAGTCCTTCCACAAGCCGTCATCCCTTGTGTTTTCTAGCGGGCGAGCCTCGTACGACCGGGCCGCACGTCGCGTCACCTCCTCGACGCTCGGCCCCTCCCGAAACTCCCCGAGGTGCGCCGTGAGGCTTCCCTTCGACCAGGCCCGCCCGAGAGCCGACGCCTTGCACGCGAGCTCGGGGCGACGCGCATCCACGAGCGCCAATCCATTGCCGCGGCGTACCAACCGTACGCCCGCCTCCGCGAGACGGTCATGAAGTGCTTGCCATGACGCGAGTTCGCTTAGCTCCCCGCGACCCGCGATCTCGTGCTTCGCCCAGCGAGCGAAGCTCTGAAGACCCTGCACGCATTCGTAGTCCCGAGCCGCGCCTTTCGTCTGGCTCTTAGCTACCGAACGGTCCACGCAACGGAGTCCTAGTTCGACCTCAAGCTCGCTTGCCAGAGCCTTGAAGGCCTCGACGTCTCGCCACGGGTGGTGGATCTTCCGCGTCTTTGGGTGAATCTGATTGACCGCGACGTGAATGTGTTCGTGCTCTTGGTCGCTGTGGCGAACCGCGATGTACTGATGTTCGCTGAACCCGACCGCATGGACTGCACGCCGAACCACCTCGTCGAGCTCCCGCTCGCTCAACGAACGGTCGTCGGGGTGAAGCGAAATGATCAAGTGGTAGGTCCGGTCGCCTTTGACGCGCGTGTTCGCGCGCTGGAATGCCTCGACCACATTAATCGCGACCCCTGCGTCCTCGGGTCGATCGATTCCCTCAAGGTTTTCTGCCCCGTACCATGTGCACCGCTCGGTGCCTTTGCCCTTGAGCATATAGGTCACTAACCCGCGGAAGCGCGGGCGCTTGGGAGACGTCCCGCCCTTCTTCTTCTTCCACTTTTTCGGCTTGATGATCATCGTGGCCGGGCGAGGCGATCGATCACGACGCGAATGCGCGCGCTCGTGTTCTCAATCTCAGCGAGCGTTCGTCGAATGTCCGCTTTGTCGCGGCTCTCAGTCAGTGCCTTCTTGAGCAGGCCGCCGAGCCGATTCTGTTCGCCCTGAAGCCTCTGAAGCTTCTCGATTTCCTCGAGCGACTCTGCGGTCGGTAAGTCGTGGCTCAACAGGATGCGACGAACCACATCGTTGCGGCTGAGTCCGCTCGCTTCTGCGAGCGCGTCGAGTTGAGCGACGTGCGTGTCTCCAAGTCGAACGGGGAGTCGATGCTTCAGTTCCCCCATTGCATTCGAGCATAGGCATCGCGATCGCGTTGTCTAGAGAGAACTCTGTTCTGACCGCGCGAATAAGCCGAAGGCGTTGAGCGCGTAACTCGCGCAACCGATCACGCGGTCGGCGGGAGAAGGTGGCGCGTGCAGTTTTGTTGGCAGACAAAACTATCCCTTGCCCGAACAAGTTGAGTCACATTCTGACCAATGTTGTCACTTTCTGTCACTCGCTGGCACTGAAAGTCACAGACGGACCAATCCTCTTCAGGGAACCGGACGCGAAAAAAATCGCGATCCAGCGCAACTTTTTCGGGGGCAAAACCGATAACAGGGGATGAGATGAGTGGCGCCACCGAGGCCCATCGACACCTGGAACTGCAATGTGGGACGAACGATGATTGGGAACCCGACAACTGAGACACCTTGGCTGACTCCGGAGGAGTCCTGCAACCGCCTCAAGGTATCCGGGAAAACGTTCAGGCGGCATGTCGTTCCGCGCTTGAAACGAACGAAGAAAATCGGCAGCCTGTGGCGGTATCACGTCGAGGAGATTGACCAATGGGGAGAAAACGCAGCGCCTACAAGCTCGACGAGCGAGACAATGGCATTTGGTACGTCGTCGGGACCACACCCGACGGGCGTCGTGTCCATCGGTCCACTCGAACGCGCTCTCGCAAAACGGCTGCTCAAAGGCTCGCGCTGATCGTCGAGCAAGAGGAGGCTGGTGCCCGGGCCACGTTGTCTGAGGTAACGAACACCCCGCTCGAGGAGCTCCTCGCAGCGTGGCTGACGTCGGCAGCCACCGAGGTTTCCTCTGCTCAGGGGGACGGCTCACTGTTTGAGACCTACGCCCGCCACTTCCTGCGTTTCTTCCAGACTACCGAGCGCATCTGCGACGAGGTGGCCATCGAACAATACAAAGAGCAGCGGCTGGGACAAGTCCAGGCGACCACCGTCCGCGGCGAGCTCAGCGCCTTGCGCCGCCTGCACCGTTGGATGAAGAAACGAAAGCTGCTGTCGGTGTTGCCTGAGGTGCCGAGGGTTCCGAAGCGCGCGACAGGCACCGCGCACAAGCTAGGCAAGCGCAAGGTCATCAAGCTGTTGCCCGCTGAGATGGACGCCATACTTAGCCACCTTCCCGAGCTCACGCGGAAAGGCTATCCGGTCCGCGACTTTGTGACCTTCGTGCGCGAGACGAGCCTGCGGCCATCCACGGTCTTCGGTCTCGAGGCGCCTCACGACTACGAACCTGGCGCGCCGCTTCTTCGCATTCGAGACGAAAACGACAAAGCAAGGTTTGGCCGGGATGTGCCGATCACCGACCGCGCCCGGGCAGCGATCGATGCGAGATTCCCCTGCGACGGGATCATCTTCCCCGAGTTCGATTGTCGTGACGCACTACGGCGGGCAGGGCTTGCCGCGGGCATCAGCGCGCATCGTGCCAGCAGGCTCAGCATCTACGACTTCCGCCATGGTCGAGGGACCGAGTGGGGCACGACCGGCAACCTGATCGGCATCGCTTACTTGATGGGCCACAAGCACGTAACGACCACCAAGGAGTACCTGCATTCCAATCTCGAGGAGGCTCAGGCGGTGTTATTTCGCACCAGTTTCTTCACCAGTCCCGCCGAGGCCGCTCCAACGACGGCGGAGTTAATCGCGCAAGCTGCTGAAATGATTGGGTGCGGAAGAGAGGACTCGAACCTCCACGAGTATTACCTCACTAGATCCTTAGTCTAGCGCGTCTGCCAGTTCCGCCACTTCCGCAAGGAACTCAGGAGCCCGAAAGTAGTCGGGACGCGGCGCGTGTCAAGTTGGCCTGTCACGCGGGTTAGCATCTAGTGGACGAATTCCGTGGGGACTCGGCTTGCGCTCATCACGAGCTGCCGAGACGACTCTACGAAGCGGATTATCGTGGGCAGGTGGCCCTTGGTGAGCTTGAGCTTGCCCTCCATCATGCCCCTGATCGGGTCGAGCCTGCCCTCGATGACGTCTTTCCATCTCTGGTAGGACGCGACGATCACGAACGCGGCATCTTCGGGATCGCCAATGCGCTCGACGAACCGCGCGCCGCGACATTCTCCTCGGTGAACGTCGAGGATCATCCCGATGTCATGCTCGATGCCCAGTGAAAGATCGCAACGAACGACTATCGCGACCGCTCCAAAGGTCCACGGTTTACCGGCTTCTCGGTACGTGCGGTTGTTGTTGAGGGCGTCCTTGTACGCCTCTGTCCATTCCTCCGAAGGGAATCTGTGCATAAGCTATCTCCAAGCCAGGTCGTGAGGACGGCGCTCTTAGCCTAGAGTCGGAGCTGGCGCAACGTCGCCGTGGTATAGAACACATTGTGCGGGCATGGCATTCGACCCTTCTGGATCGGTACGAGTTCCGTCACGGTTTTGCAGTGCGCACCGGCGGCGTGAGCAGTCCACCGTACGACACTCTCAACCTCGGTTTCCATCTAGGCGACGATGAAAAAGCGGTCGCCGAGAACCGCGCACGCTTTGCGCAAGCACTTGAGCTCTCGGGCGATCGCCTCTTCGAACAGCGACAGGTACACGGGACGATCGTACGGGAGATCTCCTCGGGTGATCACGTGAGCACGATCTCCGATATCGAAGGCGACGGACTCATTGCGCGGGTAGCAGGGTATGGTGTCGCTGCACGCACGGCCGATTGCGTGCCGGTGTTGATCGCCGACCCGCCGAGCGGGCAGGTGGCGGCGGTGCACGCCGGCTGGCGTGGTTCAGTCGCTGGGGTCGTATCCGTCGCGATCGAGGCGCTAGCTCACGACCCATCGGGGCTCATCGTTGCGATCGGACCACACATTCGCGTCGGTGCGTTCGAGATCGGCGAAGAAGTCGCAGTAGAGATGGAACGCGCTGCAGGAAGCAGTGCTGTCGTCGATCGCACGCACGCCAAACCTCACGGCAACCTCGCAGCGCTCATCCATCACCAGCTTCGGCTAGCGGGTGTTGCTGATGACGCCATCGACGACGTTGGAGGTTGTACGAGCAGCGACGCCGCGCACTTCTTTTCGCACCGCCGCGACGGAGGCCAAACAGGCCGCCATCTTTCGGCAATCGTTGCGCGCGAGGCCGGATGAGGACCTCGAGCGGGTCGCTCGGCCCTCGGGTTCATGCTAGCCAACCGCGAGTGACGGACTTCGTCAAAACGAAAGCCGGAGTCGATGCGTCCGAGAAGAAGACGCTTGGCGAAGGGCTCTTCCGCAAGTGCGAAGCGTGCGGCGACGCAGTGAAGAAAGAGGACTTCGAGCGCAATCTCGAGGTCTGCCCCTCTTGTGGCTTTCACTTCCACCTCGCCGCTGAGCAATGGATCGAGCTTCTGGCGGACGAGGGGTCTTGGACCGCGCACGACACAGAGCTCAGGGCGGGCGACCCCTTGGGTTTCGTCGACTCCAAAGCATATCCGGCGCGCTTGGAGATCGCGCAACGCACGACCGGCGTGAATGACGCCATCCTCGCAGGTGAGGCCGAGATCGAAGGTCGGCCGGTGCAACTGGGGGTGTTCGTGTTCCGCTTCATGGGGGGATCGATGGGCTCGGTGGTGGGTGAGGTCATCGCGCGAATGATGGAGCGCGGTGCGCGAAAGAAGCAGGCGGTTGTCCTCTTGTCGTGTTCGGGAGGCGCGCGCATGCAGGAGGGTTCGCTCTCGTTGATGCAGATGGCCAAGACGCTCGCAGCGCGAACGAAAGTCCGTGCGGCCGGGGCGCCGTTCATCAGCGTGTTGCTCAACCCCACGACAGGCGGCGTGGCGGCAAGCTTTGCGCTTCAAGGCGATGTCAACATTGCAGAGCCCGGCGCGCTCATCGGCTTCGCGGGTCCGCGCGTCATCGAAGACACCATCCGTCAGAAGCTTCCGGAGGGCTTCCAACGTGCCGAATTTCTGTTTGAGCACGGCATGATCGACATGATCTCCAAGCGCCAGGACATGCGAGGCAACATCGCCCGCATCGTCGAGTATCTGTCAGGGTGACTCGATACGAGGAAGCGTTGCAGTGGCTTTATGGCTTGGAGTCACGCGGCATCAAGCTCGGGCTCGAGCGCATCGTGCAGGCCGCGAAGGTCCGTGGAAATCCGGAGCGCGACCTTTGCTACGTGCACGTGGCCGGCTCGAACGGGAAGGGGAGCGTCGCGACCATGGTTGCAGCCGTGCTTCGAGCCGCTGGCTACCGCACGGGGCAGTTCGCATCCCCGCATCTGCAGCGCTTCGTAGAGCGAGTTCAAATCGGCGGTCGACCGATCAGCGAGCAAGAGACGGCCCGACGGATCGAGGAGCTTCGGATGGATACCAGACTTCCCCGCCTCACCTTCTTCGAATACACGACCTTGCTTGCCTTCGAAGCGTTTCGAGATGCCGAGTGCGAGGTAGTCGTCCTCGAAGTGGGTCTAGGCGGCCGGCTCGACGCGACCAACATCGTGACGCCCGAGGTTTCGGTCATCACGAACATCAGCCTCGAGCACCAGCGCATTCTCGGCGACACTCTGTCGAAGATCGCCGGCGAGAAAGCTGGCGTGCTCAAGCCGGGTGTGCCCTGTATCGTTGGCGCCCGAGCCAAGAGCGCGCAGCGTGCGCTTCGGCGTCGCGCAAAGATGGTCGGAGCGCCTCTCCGATGGATTGATGAGGACTTCGAGTCGCGTTGGGATAACGGCACGCTGTCGGTGCGGGTGAACGATGAGGAATGGAGCGGTTTACGACTCGGGCTCCGTGGCCGCTATCAGGGAGACAACGCCGCGTGCGCACTAGCCGCGATCCAAACGCTAGGCGAAAGCGCTTTTGATATTTCGGAGACGCATATCCGCCAAGGTCTACGCCGCGCGAAATGGCCCGGGCGACTCGAATGGCGCTCGGGTCAACCGGCGTTTCTCTTCGACGCCGCGCACAACGCGGATGGCTGCAGGACGCTGGGCGCCTACCTGGATGACTTGGCGTTTCCCGGGCGTGTCGTCCTGTTGTTTGGGACGATGAAAGACAAGGACCATCGCCGGATGCTTGAAGCATTCGACAACAGAGTGGCCCGGCGCGTCTACGCGACACCAAACATGCGACGAGCCGAGAGCGCCCATCGCTTCTCCAGGATCCGAAAAGGCACGGTGGCGCGAAGTGTTCGCGACGGCCTGGCTCGAGCGAAACGAGCCGCCGGACCGAACGGCCTCGTCGTCGTCGCCGGCTCGATTTTCTTGGTGTCGGAGACTCGAGCCCTCGTCACGGGCGCCCGCTCCGATCCTCCCATCGCGATGTAATGGGTTTTGCGCTACACCTGCGCGGATGAGTGTGTTCTTGCAGGCTTGTCGGCGGGAGCCGACTCCGTACACGCCGATTTGGATTATGCGGCAGGCCGGTCGTTATCAGCCCGAGTATCGGGCGCTCCGCGAGAAGGTGAGCTTCATCGAGCTCTGCAAGACGCCGGAGCTCGCGTGTGAGGTGACCGTTCGCGCCGTCGATCAGCTTGGCGTCGATGCGGGGATCATCTTTGCGGACATCCTTCTCGTGCTCGAGCCGCTCCACATCGGTTTCGAGTTCACCGACGATGCCGGGCCCAAAATCTTGAATCCCGTTCGCACCGCCGCTCAGGTCGATGGAGTGGCGGAGAGCATCGATGCCGCTGGGTCGCTCTCGTACGTGATGGATGCGATCCGAATCACTCGGAAGGAGCTGAAAGTTCCTCTCATCGGCTTTGCGGGCGCTCCCTTTACGTTGGCGTCTTATGCGATCGAGGGTGGCGGCTCGAAGAACTACTACGAGACGAAAAAGATGATGTACGGAGACGAGGGTTTGTGGAATGCCTTCATGAAAAAGCTCTCCGACGCCATCGCGGGCTATCTCGTTGCTCAAATCGACGCAGGGGCCCAAGCAGTGCAGCTCTTCGACAGCTGGGTAGGGTGCCTTTCTCCATCGGACTACCGCCGCTACGTGCTGCCGCACACGAAGGCGATCTTCGATGCGCTCCCGAAGAGCGTCCCGGCGATCCACTTTGGGACCGGCAATCCGGCGCTCTATCCGGCGATGAAAGAGGCAGGCGGCGACGTGATCGGCATCGATTGGCGCATCTCGATCGACGACGCATGGTCGGCTCTCGGAGAAGACGTGGGTCTGCAGGGGAACATGGATCCGGCCGCGCTCCTGGCGTCCACCGAGGTGCTGCGTGCGCAGGCGTCCGAGGTGCTCGACAGCGCAGCGGGCCGCCCGGGCCACATCTTCAATCTAGGTCACGGCATCATGCCCCAAGCGTCGGTCGCTCAAGCGCGCGCCCTCGTCGAGCACGTGCACGAAGCCAGCCAGCGCCCGACATGAGGCGCGTCCGGGCACCTATCAGTTTTTCCGGACTCCGATGAAGTGGAACGTGAGCGCAAAAGTGGCGCCTAGCTGCTGACCAAACACGCCGGACTTCACGCTCTGGCCGCTCGTATCATCTCCTCGGACAGCCAAGCCGATCAGCGACCAATCAAAGGTTGCGGCAAAGGACATCCAGCGAATGATCGGAATGCGGAGGCCCGCGCCGACCGTGAGGCCACCTCCGTCGACGTTGGTATTGGTCAAGCCAGAAAAAGGGTCGCCGTCGAATGTCTTGGTGTAGAACAAATCAATGCGAACCATCGGATGCACATACGGGATGAAACGGAAGATCCCCTGAATATCCAGGCCGATCTTCGCTAGCTTGTACACGCTGTAGTTTGCTTGCCGGTAGAAGGCACCGAGCCAGAACCCCCCAAGACCGAGACCAACCGCGAAGCCGTACTCGGGGCCGTTTAGTTTCGGCGCATTCGGGGTGACACCTGTGAGGTCGAGAGTAGTGAACTGGTCGGGGTCGTATGCGCTCGGGCCGACGAAGCCCTCCATCCACAACCAGCCTTGCGTCTTCTTGTAGTACACACTTCGCTTCTCTTCTTCCGGGGGAGCGGTTTCTTCGGCCGCGGGCGCCGGCTCGGCCGGAGCCGCCGTCTCGGTCGCCGCCGAAGCCTCCTCTACGCTGCCGACGGCCCCCTCCTCCTGCGCCGATGCGGACGAAGAGAGCACCAACGCGGTGCCAACGAACAAGACAACGTATTTCATCGGTTCTCTCTCCATGGTGATTCGGTGCGTTCGGTTTCGATGGGATAGGCACCGTCAAGCCAGTCCTTGCAAATCGGACAGCGTGCGGCTTTCATCGGGGCCGACGATAACACAGGGATGAGGTGGTGTGAGAATAGCTCCGACCGGTGACGCATACGGTCAGCTGCGCAATATTTTCGGCTCGACCGCAGGCTTCGAAACGCTCGTTTCGGGCAATCGTGTGACGTTGCTTCACGATGGCGCGCAGGCCTTCCCGGCGATGCTGGAGGCCATAGAGTCCGCCGAGCGTGAGATCTTGCTGGAGATGTACTGGTTTGGCTCGGACCAGGTCGGCCGCCAGTTTGCGGAGGCACTTTCTTCCCGGGCGGAGGCAGGCCTTCGTGTCCGCGTAATCTACGACGCCGTCGGGAGCATCCAGAGCGATGGCCGCATGTTCGCGCGCATGCGTGACGCAGGTTGCGAGGTGGAGCAGTACAACCCGATTGCCCCGTGGCGGGCTCGCTTTCGGATCGGCGTCGTCAATAACCGCGACCACCGCAAGCTCCTCATCGTCGATCGGCGAGTTGGATTCACCGGGGGTGTCAATCTCGGGGACGAGTGGGCCCCGGAAAGTGCGGGCGGCGAAGGTTGGCGGGACGACACCATCCGCATCGAAGGCCCCGCCGTGGAACAGATGCGGAACATCTTCATTCATGGTTGGCGACGCATCGTCGAACCCGCTTTAGGCGCCAAGCCCTCCACGCCGCCCGTCGTCGAGATCCCGGAAGAGAAGGGCAGTCGCGTGCGGGTTCTCGCCAACCACTATTTCGGGGAGCGGCGCGCGATTCGACGCGCGTACCTGAGTCGCATCGCCAACGCGAAACGATCGGTTTGCATCACGAACAGCTACTTTATTCCTGACGCGCGCACCCGTCGAGTCCTCGGTCAAGCGGCGAAACGTGGGGTCGACGTTCGCGTGATGATCCCCGGCAAAAGCGACTCCGTTCCGGCACGCTGCGCCGGGCGAAGGCTCTACGGCCGTCTCTTGCAGGCCGGAATCAAGCTCTTCGAGTGGCAACGCTCGATTCTCCACTCGAAGACCGCGATCATCGACGGCGAGTGGTGCACCGTGGGCACCTACAACCTCGACTATCGTTCCTGGCGCTTCAATCTAGAAGTCGTTGCAGCCATTGAGGATGCTGCGGTCGCTGGAGCGATGGAGCAGCGCTTCAACGAGGACCTCCAGCAGGCCGAGCGGATCTCCTACGAGCAGTGGAGGCGTCGCCCGCTCTTCGTCCGAGTGCTAGACCGCTTCTTCTACCTGTTTCGAAAAATGCTGTGACGTGGAACGCAAGCCTGAGCACATCTACCTAGACCCGCTCGACGCGATTTGGTTGACGGTTGCCGAACGTGTCGGGTTCCGTGTCGAGCGATCGAGCGAGGTCTATGCCTCGACCGACGGACGAGGCACGATGGTCATCGGTGCGTCAGACACCCTCGACCCGGACGACTGCCTGGCGCAAATGATCCTTCACGAGCTTTGCCACTCGTTGATCGAAGGGGCGGACAACCTCGATCTTCCAGACTTTGGGCTCGACAATGAAACGAGCTCCGACGAAGTGCGGGAACATGCCTGTTTGAGGCTACAGGCATGGCTTACCGGCCAGCACGGCCTGCGAAGAGTATTGGCCCCCACGACGGACTTCCGAGGCTACTACGACGAGCTGCCGGAGGACCTACTAGAGGGAGACGATCCGGCTGTCGCCTCCGCTCGAGAAGGAGCTCAGCGGGCGGCGGAG
>CAXMND010000084.1:0-8800 GCA_964194675.1 uncultured Coxiellaceae bacterium
GGTACGACTCGAGCTCTACGCGCAGGCCAACGCGATCCTCGCCACCGATGCCCCCTGGGTGTTTCTCTACTACCCCATCGAAATGTTCGTGTGGCAGCCGTATGTGAAGAATTTCCGCCCCCACCCGGTGTGGCTCAACGAATACCGAAACATTTGGCTCGACCTCCCGAAAAAGCGCGTAAGCCAGGACATCTACGCCCAGGAGGCCATCCGATGATTCGGTTTATCGTCCAGCGCGCACTCTGGGGCTTCCTCGTCGTGATGTCGGTAGTCACGCTGGTCTTCTTTCTGATCTTCGTGGCCGGAGACCCAGCTGTCACCGTCCTCGGTCCGCAGGCGCGGGCCGAGCAGATCGCCGACTTCAACGCGAAAAAGGGCCTCGATCGGCCCGTGGCGGAACAATTCCTCAGCTACCTCGGCTTCCTGCCATGCGTCCGAAAGGACTCGCCGAAGTACGAGCGAGAAGATGGCTCACGGGGGTTCTGCGGCGTTCTCCAGGGCGATCTCGGCGAGTCCTATTCCCATCACGAGTCCGTCACACGCGTGATCGGCTTCCGGCTGCCGCGAACATTGCTCCTCGCTTCGATGGCGGTGCTGTTCGAGCTCATCATCGGACTCACTGCAGGCGTCATCGCCGCGCTCCGACGAAACCGTTGGTCCGACACCCTGATCATGTTCAGCACCTTCGTCGGCATTAGTTTGCCGACGTACGTGACAGGTCCGATCGCGCTCCTCGTGTTCTCCTTCTTGCTCGGTTGGTTTCCCTTCGGTGGGTATGGAGTCGACCCACTCGACCACCTCTACCACGCGTTGCTCCCGGCCTTCATCTTGGCAATCGCTGGCGCGGCGACCTACGCTCGCGTCATGCGCGGCGAGTTGATCGAGACTCTTCGGCACGATCATGTCCGCACCGCCAAAGCCAAGGGCATGCGCCCAAGTCAGGTCGTCATCCGACACGCAATCCGAAACGCATTGCTTCCAGTCGTCACCCTCATGGGCCTGAGCCTTCCGTTCCTCGTCGGCGGCGCAATCATTACGGAGAAAATCTTCGCCTGGCCGGGGCTCGGGCTGTTGACGATAGAATCGATCGAGTCGCTCGACGCGCCCGTCATCATGGCCGTCGTCCTGATGTTCGGCGTGGCCGTCCAGCTCGGCAACCTGCTCGCCGACATCGCGGTGGCTGCGCTCGACCCGCGAATCCGCTTGAACGATTGACCTCAGGACTTCGGCTTCGGTCGAACCGGGAAAATCTTGCGTGCCCCGTCTTGCCACGGTGCGAGAACCTGGAGTACCCCGATTTGGATCTTCTTTCGACGTGCGTTGGGGAGTTTGATGATGCAGACGCCATCGCCGGTGAGCCCTTCGATCTTGCACAGCCCGAACTTCGGGTGGTCCAACCATTCGCCTCTGGCAGGCGTGTATTCGTGGGCCACCACGGGCTCGGCGCCGGCCGATGCGTGCGCAGCCATCGCCCAGGTAATCGATCCATCCTCCGCGGCTCTGGCGGCTGCCTCGGGCGCCCCTCCGGCCGTGGACCAAAGATGGAGCCCCGTCGCCTCGTCGTGGTTGCGCGAAAGCGTCAGGGCATCGAAACAGTCGATGCGAAACTCGAGCGCGAACACCACGGCATCGAGGACGTGCCCACCATAGGTCACGTCAAGGCCTTCCTCGCGTCGGGAAACCGTCGCATGCAGATGCCAAAACGGTTCACCGTCGCGCTCCGAAAGGTTACCTTGCATCGACAGCAGCTCGCATCGCTCGAAGCGGTGTGCCTCTTCGTACTTTTGCTCGATTTGGCAGTACTCGGTCACGTCGATCCACTCGAAAGCACCAAGTGCGCTGAACCAAGCCGTCTGAAGACCGTGTTCGTCCACGAGCTCGCGTAGCGCTTCCCGCAGTCCGCGTCCACGAAACACGCGTCCCACGATGTGACGCGAGGCGCCGGTCTGAACCGAAAACACGGTCATTGTTGTGATGCCACACGCGCGAGTCGTTCATCCTTCGCATCGACGGCGTCCACGAACAACTTGATGTACTCTCCTCCGCTCTTGAGGGCGAAGAACAAGCTTACGTACAGCAACACCAGACCGACACCCGCGAAGTCGAACTCTGTTTGGTAGAAGCCAAAATTGAGGAGGTAGCGCTGGTGAACGATCAACATCAGGATCGCGACCATCTGTAGCGCCGTCTTGTCCTTGCCGGCCCGCATCGCCGCCATCACCAACCCTTCGCTCATCGCGATCGTTCGAAGCGCGGTGACCGCGAGCTCGCGGCCGACCATGATGATCACCGCCACGACACCGAGGAAAGGCAGCCGACCGAGGTACGCTAAGAACACGAGCGTCGCCATCACCAGCAACTTGTCGGCGAGCGGGTCGAGGAACTTCCCTAGCACGCTGATCTGCCCCCACCTCCTCGCCAGGTAACCGTCGATCAAGTCGGTGAGCGCCGTGCCGATGTAGACTATCGCCGCCCAGAAGTTCGCTTTTGGCGTTCCGTCCGCAAGCAGCCACAGGACAACCGGAATCAACACGATCCGAAGCATCGTGAGCAAGTTCGGCAGATTGATCGCGTCTTCGCGAATCGATCGGCGTCTCGGAGCTTCCTCTGTTGGCTCTTCCATGCCAGCGAGGTGTAACCCACCTTCGGGCTCGAGTCTCGAATAGAATTTTTCACTTAGACCGAACCGGTCGGCAGATGGTTGCAATGGATTGCGGGTATCGACACACTGCGGGCAACCTGGACTCGCATGCTGGAACTCACACGCAACGTCGCGGAACGCGCGCGATCGGTGGCAGGTGTTACGGCCCAGAACCTGGCCATTCAGGACGTGATCGCCCTGGCGTTCCACGCGTATGCTTTCCTTCGGGTTTCGATCGCGCCGGACACCCCTGACGCAACGGTTGCTCGGCGGCTCGCCCTGGCGTTTTTGGTGGTGACCGCCTGTGCCATGGTCCTCAGCCGCGGAGAAGTGATCCGGAATCAACGCGCTCGCGCGCTCACCTACCGCCTGGGCCTCTTCGTACCGATGGTGCTCTCCTACTTCGAGATGCGGGTTCTGCTTCCAGCGCTCCAACCGGAGTTGATGGATTACCGCCTCTACGCGATCGACCTCTGGCTGTTGGGCACTACCCCTTCGGTTTGGATGGAGCAGTGGAACACCAAGCCCGTCGTGGAGTGGCTCTCTTTCTACTACTACGGGTACTTCCTCGTATTGATCGTGATGCTGGTCCCTGCGCTCTTCCTCGAAAAGGGTCGACGCCTCCAGGAACTGATGACCGGCGCCCTAGTCGTCGTCGCGGCGGGGCACTTCCTCTACACGATCGTCCCTGGCGCCGGGCCCTTCACTACCCTCTCCTTCGACGAACCGCTCGACGGCGGCTTTTGGTGGAAGCAGGTGCAGGTCACCGTCGCTACCGCCGGTGCACAGCTCGATATCTTCCCGTCGCTGCACGCGGCGTTCCCGGCGTATTTCGCCTGCTACGCTTATGGTCACAGGCGCGAACGCCCGTTCAACTGGGCGTGGCCCATCCTGGCCCTCGTGGCCTTCAATATCATCATGGCCACCATGTTGCTCCGGTGGCACTGGTTCATCGACGTGGCTGCCGGACTCTTGCTCGCGTTCGCGGCACGCCGTTTCTCTGTGGTCGTGGCCGAACGTGAGAGCCACCGGGGACAACCGTACGACCGGCGCCAACCGGTCTGGGAAGATCTGTAGACGGCCGTCCCTGATTTCTGGCAGCCCCTCTAGCGTTCTTTCGAGAACGGCCCGATGTCCCGAAGCAGAGAGTCTGGTACGGCGATTTCCGGAGGCGGCTCGAGATTGCGCGCTTTTCGACGAAGCCACCAGATGAACCCGCCGATCATGAACAGTGGCACGATCGTCAGGAAAATCGTGGTGTCGACGAATGCTTGGCGATTCTCTTCGAGAGGCGAGCTGCAAGCCGAGCAAGCGTGCGCGAGGCCGGCGGCAGAGCCGACCGCGGCAGCACCCACCGATAGAAGCCAGCGAATCACAGGTACACCAGCCAGTAGAGGAGCGGCCAGACGCCGACGACGAAGTACCAGAAAATCTGGGCCGGCCAAAACGCAAACCGGCTCAGGTCGCCACGCATCAACCTGCGGTACGTGTAGAGCAAGATCGCGAAGCCAGCGACGACGTGGAGCGCGTGCGTCCCGACGATGAGATAGAAAAAGCCCCCGAGCTGGCCCGAAGTCAGGGTGAGCCCCTCGCGAATGAGGGCGACCCACTCTGCCCCCTGGAACACCACGAAGAATGCTCCGAGCAGGATCGACGCGAGTAAGAGGCCCTTCGCGCGAGCTTCGCCGCTGATTAACGCGCGGTTGGCGAAGAACAGGCAGACGCCGCTCGCCAGGAGCGCGGCAGTGTTGAAGGCCGTCTCCTCGACCGGAAGCCGCGGTTGACCCGGTGGCGGCCAGCCCCCGATCGCGTTGCTCTTGCCGATGACGAACGCGCTGATGAGGCCGGAGAAGAACATGACCTCCGTCGCGACGAAGAGCAGCATGCCCATCACGCCATTTGGGAGGAGCGGCTCACGCTTAGCCGGGACCTGATAAGGGCGACCTAGTGCGTCATCCGGCATGTGATGTTCCTCCTTTCTCTAGTGCTCAGCGCCGTCGTGATGCTCTCCGCCGTGAGCGTCGGATTCCTGCGCCTTGAGGGCCCGATCGATTTCGGCCTCGGCTGCGACGTTTTCCCAGTTCTGACCCTTGTGCTTCATGACATCTGGGGACACTCCGGCAAAAAACAAGAGCATGAGCGTCAACATCGTTGTGAGTAGGAGGGTAATGTACCGCTTCTCGATGTTGAGGTGCATGAAGTTCGCGGCGACGAGATAGGCCTTGTACAGCGCGATGCCGAAGGCCGTCAGAATCACAATCATCCACCCCTTGAGAAAGTGTGCCCCCGCTCCGGCCGCCGCGTCCTCGATGTGCGGCGCCAAGACGGGCCCGATGACGCTGATGAGCAGCAGGATGAGCAGGATCCCCCAGATCCTCACGTAGTGAGCCTGGCCGTGTCCCGTATGTTCTTCGTGTTCAGCCATGATTCGTAGTCCCTAGAGTCCTCATTTGGCGATGTAGAGAAGGGGAAAGAGGAAGATCCAGACGATATCGACGAAGTGCCAGTAGATGCCGATCAGCTCGACCCGCTGGAGCTCGAGCTGCTTTCGCGCGTCGTTCGCAATGATCAGCATGATCACGCAACCCGCAATGACGTGCATCGCGTGGAGCCCAGCCACAGTGTAGTAGAACTGCCAGAACCCGTTGGAGGTGATCGTGTAGCCCTGCTGGATCTCGATGGTCCATTCGACCGCCTTGATGCCGATGAAGGTTGCCCCCCCGAGGCAAGTGCCCCAGAGCCACCTGGCTGCCTTCTTTCCGTCGCCATTCTCTGCCGCATGGTGTGCCAGCACCGCAGACAGCGATGAGGTGAGCAACACGAACGTGTTAACGCCGCCAAACCAGGCATTCGTGTGGGAGGCGTACCCCGCCCACTCGGGGTGGCCCAGACGGTGCATGATGTAGGAAGCAAGCAAGCCGCCGAAGATCACGATTTCCGAGACGACGACCCACCAGACGGCGAGCTTGCCGGTCGGGATGCCCGTGGCGCTTCTCGTGGTTGCGATTGGTCTCGTGCTCATCAACACCTCGTCATTCGGCCGGAGCCGTGTCCGGTGGAAGATTCTGCGGCCAGTAGTCGTCTTCACGGCCCGGCACGCTGTACTCGTAGGGGCCTCGGTAGCAGTTAGGAAGCCCCTCGGGCCAGTTGCCGTGCGGTGGCGGCGAATCCGTCGTCCACTCGAGGGTGTTCGCTCTCCAAGGATTCTTCCCGGCAGGCTTCCCCTTGAGAAGGCTCATGACGAAGTTGACGAGGAACACCACTTGGAAGACCAGCATGACGAGGAGCGCCCCCGTGGCAAAGATGCGGAGGTCCTGCATCCCCGCAAGGTCCGGGAAGTTCTGGAAGTTGTAGATCCGCCGGTGCTGCCCAGCCGCTCCGAGGATGAACAGGGGAATGAAGATGCAGTTGAAGGCAATGATGGTGCCCCAGAAGTGAATCTTCCCGAGGGTCTCGTTCATCATCTTCCCGAACATCTTGGGGAACCAAAAAGTGATGCCCGTGTAGAAGCCTATGATCGCGATCGGGAAGAACGTGTAGTGAAAGTGAGCGAGCACGAAGTAAGTGTCGTGAAAATAGATATCCGCGCCGCTCGCGCCGAGGAAAATGCCGGTTACGCCGCCGATCAAGAACTCAGCAATGAACGCCAAGGCCCACAGCATCGGGGTTGTGAGCTGGATCGACCCGCCGTAGAGCGTCGCGATGTACAAGAACAACATCTCTCCGACCGGGACCGAAATTATGAGCGTCGTCACAGTGAACAGGTTCGCCATGCGCGGGTCGATACCGGCGATGAACTGATGATGTGCCCAGACGAAGAAGCTGATGATCCCGGTCGCAAACACCGTAAAGAGGATCAGCTTGTAGTTGAAAAGCTTCTTGCGGGAGAAGGTGCACATGACGTCGGCGACCATGCCCATGGCGGGCAGGAGCACGACGTAGACTTCCGGATGCCCGAAGAACCAGAACAAGTGCTGCCATAGAATCGGGTCGCCGCCTCGGCTCGGGTCGAAGAACGCGGTGCCCACTACCTGGTCCATGAAGAGCATGACTGCGCCCGCGATCAGCGGGCCCACCGACGCCATGAAGAGGATGCTCGCGATGACGATCATCCAGAGCACCATCGGAATGTCGTACATCTTCATGCCTGGAGCGCGGGAGTTCATCAGCGTCGTGATGAAGTTGATGCCGCCCAGCAAGAAGGCGATGAACTCGAGGGCAACCGCGACGAGCCAGAACGACGCGCCGTACGGCGTGAGGTTGTACGCGGAGTTCGCGGAAAGAGGAGGATACGCCGTCCAACCTCCGCCAAAACCGCCCCCGGGGACGAAGAACGACGCGACGAGCACGATCGCGCTGATCAGGAAGATCTGATACGAAAGCCGGTTGATGCGGGGGAAGACCATGTCGTCCGCGCCGATCATCAGCGGGATCAAGAAGTTTCCGAAGGCGGCGATCAGCATCGGCATCGCCACCCAGAAAATCATGATCGTGCCGTGGTTCGTGACCAACGCGTTGTACTCGCCTTGCGAGACCATGCCGTAGCCGGGGACGCTTTGCCCAGGGAATGCGAGCTGCATGCGGAACGCGTACGACATGTACCCGCCGATCAAGGCCATCGCGATGCCGGTGAACATGTACTGCATCGCGATCATCTTGTGATCGGTGGGGAAGACCCACTTGCTCCAGAAGCTCTGCTCGTGGTGAGGTGCCTCGTGAGTGTCTACTGTTATCGAGCCTACTTCAGCCATGTCTAAACCATTCAGCGGGTCGTCGCCGACGCGAGCTGCCCCCCGTTTTGCGACAACCATGCCGCGTGTTCCTCAGGCGTCTCGATGATGATGCGCGCGCGCATGATCCCGTGTCCGACTCCGCACATCTCGGCGCACTGAATGTCGTACGTGCCGGTGATGGTGGGCTTGAACCAGCCCTTCATGATGCGTCCAGGGATCGCATCCTGCTTTAGGCGAAAGATGGGAACCGAAAAGTCGTGAATCACGTCCTTCGAAAGGAGCTCGTAGTGGTAGAGCGTCCCCTGCTGAACGTGCAGGTTGTTGAAGGTGTCGATGTCGTCGTCGGTGTCGAGCACGCCATCGGGGCCAGGGTGAACGAAGTTCCACGCCCATTGCTGCGAGACGATTCGAATCGTCGCGTCGGCTTCGGGAAGGTTCTGCTTGATGTTGTACCAGACCATGATCGCCATGAAGACGAGGACGAGATCGCACGCGATGATCCCCGCGTGGGGCCACGTGATCCACCGTTTGAGGTTTTTCTCCTCGCCGGTGACGTACTTGGCCCGCTGCCCATCCTTCCGGCGAAAGCGGAAGATCAAAAAGAAGAACATCATGTAGGCGAGGAGCCCCCAGAAACCGACGAATACGCCAACGAGCGCGATCAGCGAATCGATGTCGCTCGCGTAGGACGACCCGACGGGGACGAGGGAACCGATGAAGTAGTCACCGAGCGGCTCGAAGAAGCTTTTGATGAAGTCGTAAAGTCCCTGGAGCATACGGATTCTCCCAACTCAGCTCAGAATGAAAGCGAAGACGACGCCGACGAAAATCGTCGCTCCTGCCATCGTCCATGTAAACCAAAAGGAAGCTTCTTCATCGGGTTTGCGTTTCTTATCAGCCATCTAATCAACCTTCATTCCTGGTTCGGCAAGGTGCCAATGTAGGCGATGACGTCTTTCATCGCCTGTTCGGTAGGCAACGTCATCGAAAAGGGGCGCATCTTGGCGCCCGTCACGTCGTCCGGATGCGTTCCGCGTCGCCCCTCCTTGAAGTTTTGAAGCTGTGTCAGAAGGTACCAATCGCTGGCGTAATTGAGGGGGGGGCCGTACTCGTCGATGTTCCCGCCCGCGTCCTCGCCGTGGCATTGCACGCAAGTCGCAAAGTAGATTTTCCCCGTCTCAGGGTTGCCGCCCTCGAGGGTCGGCTCGGGCTTCCGGACGGGCATGCTTGCCACATAAGCTGAGACGAGGTCGACCTTCTCATCGGTATCCATCGCTTGTGCCATCGGCCACATCCGTTTGCCGGCGAGATCTTCGGCGTGCCAGCCACGCTGGCTGCGCTTGAACTTCCGAAGCTGAGCCTTGACGTACCAGCGTTCTAGGCCAGCAATCGAAGGGGCGCCGACTTCGGGGTTCCCTTCGCCGTT
>CAXMND010000085.1:0-7159 GCA_964194675.1 uncultured Coxiellaceae bacterium
CCGTCCGACAACGCAAGCGCCAGAAGCGAGCCCTGCGTTTCTCCGTAGATCACCGTGCCGGTGGGGGTCAGCACCGGAGGCGTCGGCGCCCCACGTTCCGGAGACTTTTCCCAGAGCACCTCGTGCGAACGAAGATCCAGCATCAGCACTCCGCGCCGCGCCGACGAAACGATGAGCATGCGCCCTGCCACCGCCAGCCCGGTTACCCCCTTCAACTCTGGGTCACGCCACTCGACTGTCCCGTTCTCGGCGTCGAGCGCATAGAGCCCGGCCGTGAACGAAGCGATCAAGAGCGTGCCCCGGTAAAGGACTGGCGTCGTGTCGACGTCGAAAAACCGAGGCACGTCGCCCGGTCGGAGCTCGACGTCGGTGGCCGTCTCGATCTCCCACAAGAGCCGTCCATCGTTCGGGTTGATGGCCGCGACGGCGCCATCGGTGAACGCCGCGTAGAGTCGCCTATCTTCGAGCAGAAGCCCTGCGTGCCCCTCGATCGTGATCTCTTCGATCGGTTCTTTCTCGTAGACCCAGAGCACGCGCCCGTCATCTCGCGCGAGCGCTGTGATGATGTCGTTTTCGCCCACGATGTACAGCGCGTCCCGGGTGAGTACCGGCGTCGTGCGAACCGTCCCTGAAAGCTTCGTCTTCCATCGTAGGTTCCCGTCGACGTCGAGGGCGTGCACGAACCCATCCATCGACGGCAAGTAGATCTGCCCCGTGCCGTTGTCGATGGCGGGCTGGGACTCGATTTGGGCGACGGTGTCGTACAGCCACAACCTTCGTCCGTCGATCCGGAACGCAAAGAAGTTCCCTTCGCTGGTGCCGATATAAACGCGCTTTCGCCGCGGATCGAAGGCAGCCGTCGCAAGCTCCACGGGGAGGTAAGGCGCCTCGCGACGGTCGGTCAGCTGCTTTGACCACCGCACGTTGAAACCGCCTTCGCCGGGCGGTGCGAAGTCTTCGTCCTCCTCCACCCAACCAAACGTGTCTGCGTTGGTCGCATTTCCGGCGGCCGCACAGCCCGAGGACGTGAGCAAGAGAACGAGGGTGACCAGCGGGGCGTGGCGGATCATCGCTCAGGGAGCGGGCTGACCCGACTGCTGCTGACGAATCATTTCGTTTAGCTGTTCCTGCAGCGCCCTCATGTCCGGGCCGGTGCTCGGTGCCAGGCTTGGGTCGAGGAGCGCGAGCCGCGACTCGGTTTCTGCGCGCGTAAACGGAAGCGCGGGGGCATAGGGTTGACGGAGCTCAGCCAAAACGCCTTGAAGCTTGACCTTGGCCTCATCCATCCTGCCCTGCTGGATCAGGATTCGCGCCTGGTGGTAGCCGGCGATCGGGGTGACTTCCTTGCCGAGCGCGCGCAAGGCGTCGAGCTGCTCGAGCGCCTGTTCGTACGACTGCTCTGCTTCGAGCGTGTAGGCGATGCCCTCGAGCGCAATCCACTGCAACGTTTCGTCGTCGGTGCTCTCGGCCGCGGCCTCGTAGGCGTCACGCGCTTGCTCGTGCTTGCCCTGGCCGTAGAGCGCACGGCCTTCGCCGACCAGCGCCCAGGTGGCGGCGACCGTGCCCTCGTGATCCCGCACGACAGCGGCGTACGACTCGGCGAGCTCGGCGTCGTCGTAGGTGTCGGACTCGAGCGCCGCGGCGAGTTGGCTGCCTGCCTCTTCGTTCTTGTCACTGGCGATCGTCGACCAGGCGATCCCGATCGCCGCGACGAGAAGCACACCGCCCGCCGCGAGTCCTAGCGGCCTGAGGTTGTCGGCGAGCCAATCTTTCGCGACGGCGGCCTGGGCGAGTGCCTTGTCCTCGACGAGCTCGGCCGCGCGCCCTCGGTCGGCAGTCTTGCGGGCGGATTTCGCTGCGCGCGACGCGGCGAGGCGCTCCCCAGCAGTGAGCGGCGCTTGTTTCTGGTTTTCTGCGGGATCGTCGGCCAAAGTTTCCTCCAATAGCCCGGAAATGCGGGTGAATCGGGTGCGGACTATACACGTGGCCCCGAGGCAGTCAACGTAGCCTCGCCTGCGTTGCGACGCCCGTGCTACAGCGCTCGCTGTGCGGAGCTCTGTTTGGATCTGCGTGACCCTGCTCGGGCTCGTTTCCGTCCCATCGACCGCATCGGCCTACGAAGACCAAGCGACGCTCGCGCTCGAAGTCGGCTGGGCCGGAAACCCCAACTCCAGCACCCTTCCCCGCAACGGCGTCGATGTGGGCCTCAGCGCCGGCTTTGGGATCACCGACGCGTGGGGGATCCAAGGGGTCCTCAGCTACAACGTCTTTCCGGACGAGAGGCGTCTTCAGATGGGAGTGGTTGGCCTCGAGGCGATCTACCTCCTCGACATCGTTCGGTTCGTCCCGATCTTCGGTTTCGGAATCGATGGGATGGTGAGCGGGTACGACGGTCGAACCCGTGCCGACTTCGCGATCCACGTGCTACTGGGCGTCGACTACCTGATCAGTGCCCGTTGGTTCGTGGGGGCGGACGGCCGCGGTTACTGGGTGACCACCAATGAGAGCAGCTTTCTCGACCCCCTGTTCTTTACCGTCGCCGCGCGTGTCGGTTTCCGCTTCGACACCCGCTGACACCCTACCCCAAAGCCGTTCGAGCTTGGCGGGGCCAATGCCGCGCACGCGAACCAAATCCGTGACCCGGCGAAACCGCCCCACCTCCTCTCGGTGCTCGACGATTCGCCCCGCCATCACCGGCCCAATCCCCGGCAGCGCCTCCAACTCCCCCACCGAGGCCCGATTCAGATCCACCAGCGCACCGGCGCTGCCACTGGCGCTGTCCCTGACACTACCCCTGACACTATCCCTGACACCGTCCCCGAGACTCCGCTGGCGGATCTCGAGGGGGGTGCTCGCGCCGAGGGCGCAGCAGCACAGCAGCAGTACCAGCACTGCGCTCGATCGAACCGGGGATGCCGACGCGGCCTTGGGCACGAAGCTCTATCGGTCGTGTGGAAGATCGGATGTTATTCGGTAGCAGCACGTATTTCCCCGAACCTCCGACAGTCATGGGTTCTTCCTCTCCAGGGCCAGTTGCGGTAAAGCTTTTGGCAACGCTCACGAGGAGGTGGACCATGAAGCTCCTCGGCCTTCGCTGTGGACTCAACGATCGAGGACGGTGAGTGGCACCACGTCACGGTGACCCGCTCCGGAACCACAGGCCGCCTTTACCTCGGCGGAACGCAACTAGGCAATCCCATCACGGTGAACGGAGCAACGCTGGATATCGATCCGGATGGGCTCATATTCGGTCAGGACCAGGATGAAGTCGGTGGACGATTCGAAGCCGACGAAGCCTGGGCCGGCGCGATGGACAACCTGAGGATCTACAACCGAGCCTTGAGCGCCTCGGAAGTGGAGTTAGTTGCCGCCGAGCCCCGCTGAGAGAGCTCGCTGAAGACTGGGTGTCCAATCGGGCAGATCGAGGCCCGCCGATTTTGGAGGCTCAGCTCGTGGGTTTTTCGAGCTCGAAACCGTCGTGAAGCACGACGACCGCGCGATCGGCGTGTTCGACCCCGATGAGGCATGAGGTCTTGATCTCGCTCGTGCTGATCGCGTCGATGTTGATGTTGTTGTCGGCGAGCAGTCGAAACATGCGCGCCGCGATGCCCGCGTGGCTTCGCATGCCCACGCCGACGATCGAGACCTTCGCCACCTCGTCGTCGCGCGTCACCCCTTCGGCATCGACACTGTCGACGATTTCCTTCGCGATGGCTTCGGCGCGGTTTGCCTCCTCATGGCTCACCGTGAATGTGAGGTCGGTGTGGCCGGCCTTCGACACGTTCTGGATGATCATGTCGACCGAGATGTTCGCCTCGGCGAGCGGCTCGAAGACACTAGCGACGACCCCCGGATGATCGGGAAGCGCGCGAACGGTCAGCTTCACGGCGTTCTTGTCGGCCGCGACACCGGTCACGACGACTCTTTCGAGCAAGTGTTTTTCGTCGGTCACGATCGTTCCCTCTGAGTTCGAGAAACTCGAGCGCACGTGCAGCGGCATGCCGTGCTTCATCGCAAGCTCCACCGAACGTATCTGTAGCACTTTAGCTCCCAAGGAGGAGAGCTCGAGCATCTCCTCGTAGCTGATGCGGTCTATCTTCCGAGCGTTTGGGCACACTTCAGGGTCGGTGGTGTAGACCCCGTCGACGTCGGTGCAGATCTCACACACGTCGGCCTTCACGGCTGCAGCGACAGCAACCGCGGAGGTATCGGTCCCGCCACGCCCGAGGGTCGTAATGTTGCCGCCCGCGTCCATGCCCTGAAAGCCTGTGACCACCAGGACGTTACCCATTTCGAGCGTCGACCGAAGCCCGCTGCCATCGATCGTGCGGATGCGTGCCTTGGTGTGCACGCTGTCGGTCACAATACGGGCCTGGTGGGCGAGCATCGATCGCGTCGGCACCCCGATCTCGTTCAGCTGAATCGCCAAGAGCGCCGCGCTCACCTGCTCGCCGCTTGCGACCAACACATCCATCTCTCGGTCGGCCGGTCGGTCGGAGAGCTCCCAGCCCATGCTCAGGAGACGGTCGGTTTCCCCCGCCATGGCGCTCACGACGACGATCACCTGGTGGCCTTCCCGGTACGTTTCCGCCACGCGCTCCGCAACCATGCGGATCCGGTCCAGCGAACCGACGCTCGTGCCGCCATATTTCTGTACCACCAGGCTCATGGGCGGCGAAGGATAGCGGCGCCTTTCGTCCGAGCAACCAGCGCTTGAAGGGTTCTCGAGCCGGCTTTAGGCGTCCAATCGCTCGGTGCCCGGCAGTTCGAGGATCAGGTCCTTGCCGTACGCCGTCGACGGGGTCTGAAAGCCGGGCGTCGCCTCCCCGGCGCAGATCTTGGAAGCGATGCTCAGGGCCATTCGGGCAGTCAGCGTGTACCCCTCGGGAGTGCGAAGCCGCGAAACGACCGTCTTGCCGTCCGGCCCGCGCGCTTCGCCCCAAAGCTCGTTGATCGCCTTTGCGCGGGCCTGGTCGTCAGGCCCCGCGGGCGCAGCGTCGATGCGCTTCTTGATGAGCGCCTGCGCGGGCCGGGTGCCAAGGAGCGGCAACGCGGGTCGAACGAGTCGAAGGATGCGCGCCGCCCGCTCCGGCACGGCCGTGTACACCATGATGTTGGGGATACCGGTGCTCTTGTATGCAGTCACCACGTCTCCCCAGGGAATCGTCATGCAGTGCACTGGTTTGCCGTCGCCGAAGTCGATCTCTCGTGTTTTCCAGGCGGTCGGCACTCGGGTGAGGCGACCCTCCTGGCGCGCCATTCCACCGCGCGAGATGTTCTCGGCCATCGTCGTTGCCGTCCCGTGCGACACGCCGCCGCCTCTCCCGCGAAACGCAAGCTCGAGGTGTGTCGCGTCCGGGCAACGGGACTTTAGATGCGCTGCGAGACAATCGGATGGAACCACATCGAACCCCGTTCCTGGCAGCAACATGACCCCAGCGTTCTTCGCTGCGCCATCGATGGCCCAGAGCCCCTCAAACACCTCCGCCTCGCCGGTGATGTCGGTGTAGTGGGTCTGGGTCTCCATACAGGCCTCGGCCATCGCTTCGTACGTTCGTGCAAAAGGCCCCGCGCAATGGATGACGACGTCGATGTTTCGCAACGCATCGCGAATCGACTGTGGGTCGGCAAGGTCGGCCGGGATGACATCGAAGCCGTGGTGTTCGGCCTGCTCCCGCAGTCGATGCGGATTGCGCCCGGAGAGAATGACGTCGATCCCATCTTCCTTGGCGAACCGCACGATCAAATCGCCGGTGTAACCGTAGGACCCGTAGACGAGAATCTTGGCCGACATGGGGCCCTTGTACCACCTCTCGGGGGGCCGTGCGACAGCGGGGCTGAAGTGGGGTAGCGTCTGTCTGCGATGTGGCGTGTCCTCGGGGTGCTCCTCCTTCTTGCCTCGTTCGGTCAGAACGCGCGCGCACGCCCCTCTGAGCCCGACGACCGCGAGCAGGAGCGGTTCCACATGGTGAGTCGCCAAATCGAGGCACGCGACGTTCGAGACCCGCGCGTCCTAGGCGCGATGCGCAAAGTGCCTCGCCACCTCTTCGTGCCCGAGGCAGAGCGCCCCCACGCCTATGATGATCGACCGCTTCCCATTGGGTATCGGCAGACGATCAGCCAACCGTACATCGTCGCTCTCATGTCTGAGCTCGCGGAGGTGAAGCCCGGTGGTCGCGTCCTCGAAGTCGGCACGGGATCCGGGTACCAGGCTGCCGTCCTTGCCGAGATGGGGGTCCGAGTCTTTTCGATCGAAATCGTCGAGCCACTCGCGAAACGCGCCAAGGCCACCCTCGACGTTCTCGGTTATGGGACGAGGGTCGAGGTCCGCACCGGCGACGGCTACGCTGGATGGCCCGCTCACGCCCCCTTCGACGCCATCGTGGTCACCGCTGCGCCCCCAAAGATTCCAGAGCCCTTGAAGCAACAACTCAAAATCGGTGGACATTTGGTGATCCCTGTGGGGGACTATTTCCAGCACCTGAAGGTGGTCACCCGAACCAAGAAGGGCTTCAGAGAGCGCTCCGTTGTCCCCGTGAGGTTCGTGCCGATGACCGGCAAGGCCCAAAACCTGTAAGCCTCCGCACAATTTGTGCGAAAGCTACCCACATTTCTTGGTTTGCAGGCCAAGAAAGCCGGCTTGGCGAGAGACGACCTATGATATCGTCGCTCCCCCCACGCTCGTGGCCGGCATGCCCGTCGGTCCCGGGTGAAGCCCGAAGGAAGCGCAATGTTCTTAGACAGACCCTTGAGCCGGTTTGGCTGGTCTAGCTGGTTCTTGGCCACTGTGTTCTTGGTGGCCGGTTGCACTTCCGACGGCGGGCCGTCTGGGTCCCTCGACCTCGAGCTCGTCCTAGAAAACGGCGCCGAGATCGACGAAGTCTTTTGGCGGCTGACCAACCCGACCGGAGATGTGGACCCGAGGGAAGGCGTCATCGACACCAGCGCATCCCCCGGCACACACGTGAGGTTCGCGCTCGAGGTTCCCGCAGGGGAGAACTACTCGATCAAGCTCTGGGCGACCTCCGAGGACGGTAAGACGACGTGCGAAGGCAGCTCGGCCGAGTTCGACGTGGTGGTCGACATGCATACCCGGGTGCTTGTGACGCTCAGGTGCCGGACCGAACCGGACGACGGTGCGGTTCTTGTGGAGGCGTGG
>CAXMND010000086.1:0-31480 GCA_964194675.1 uncultured Coxiellaceae bacterium
CGAGATAGTCAGCGATGTCTTTCGCTTCGATGCGGTAGCTCTTGGTCTTGGCTTCTTCGCCGTCCTTCAAGACCTGGCGCGCGATCTTCCGGCAGATGCTTCCGATCTCGCGCTCGAGGTTTCGGACGCCGCTTTCCATCGTGTAGTAGTGGATGATCTGCCGAATCGCGTTCTCGGAGATGTCGACGTCGATGTCGTTGAGGCCCGCGTTCTCACGCTGTCTCGGCGCGAGATAGCGCGTCGCGATGTTGAGCTTCTCGAACTCGGTGTAGCCGCTGATCTCGAGGATCTCCATGCGGTCGCGGAGCGGAAGCGGGATCCCCTGGAGGGTGTTGGCGGTCGTGATGAACATCACATCCGAAAGGTCGTAGTCGAGGTCGAGAAAATGGTCGTTGAAGCTGTGGTTCTGCTCCGGGTCGAGTACCTCGAGGAGCGCCGATGCGGGATCGCCACGGAAGTCCGACGACATCTTGTCGACCTCGTCGAGCAAGAAGACCGGATTGTTTGCGCCGATCTTGCGGAGCTGCTGAATGAGACGGCCGGGCAGGGCGCCGATGTATGTACGACGATGCCCGCGGATCTCGGCTTCGTCCCGAACCCCGCCGAGCGACAGGCGAACGAACTCTCGGCCGGTCGCGCGCGCGATGCTCCGCGCAAGCGAAGTCTTGCCGACCCCGGGTGGACCGACGAAGCAAAGCACGGGCCCCTTGAGCTTCTTCACGAGGGCCTGGACGGCCAGATACTCGACGATGCGTTCCTTGGGCTTTTTCAGGCCGTAATGGTCTTCGTCGAGGATCTCTTCCGCGGCGTCGATGTCGTAGTTCTCTTCGGTCTTGTCGCTCCAGGGAAGCGCCAACACCCAGTCGATGTAGTTGCGGATGACCGTCGCCTCCGCGCTCATCGGCTGCATCATCTTGAGCTTCTTGAGCTCTTTGCGCGTCTTGAGGTGCGCCTCTTTGCTGAGTTTCTTCTCCTTGATCTGTTGTTCGAGCTCTTGGATCTCACTCTTGAACTCGTCGCGCTCGCCGAGCTCCTTCTGAATGGCCTGCATTTGCTCATTCAGGTAGTACTCCTTTTGCGTCTTCTCCATTTGCTTCTTGACGCGCGATCGGATCTTCATCTCGACCTGGAGGATTTCGATCTCCGCGTTCATCAGTTGGAACAAACGCTCGAGGCGCCTTGCAGGATCGATTGTTTCGAGAATCTCTTGGCGGTCGGCGAGCTTGATGCTGGTCAGGTGCACGACGACGGTGTCGGCGAGCTTGGACGGGTCGTCGATGGTCTGTACCGTCATCAACATCTCGGGCGCGATGCGCTTGTTGAGCTTCGCGTAGACGTCGAACGCGGATTGGACTGACCGAATCAACGCCTCGATTTCGACATTCGCCGCGTAAATCTCTTCGACCGGCTCGGTCTCGCAGAGGAAGTGCTCCTCGTTTGGCACAAAACGCGAAATCCGCACACGACGCTTACCTTCGACGAGCACCTTCACGGTGCCGTCTGGAAGACGCAGCAACTGAATGATCGTCCCGACAGTCCCTATCTCGAAGATGTCCTCTGGAGTCGGGTCGTTCGTTTTGGCCTTCTTTTGCGCCGCGAGCAGGATCTCTTTGTCCTGGCTCATCGCCCCTTCGAGTGCGTTGATCGATTTTTCGCGCCCGACGAACAGCGGTACCACCATGTGTGGGAACACGATGATGTCGCGCAAGGGAAGTAAGGGATAGACGTCGCCGCCGGGCGCACCCGTACCGGAACCATTCTCGTCGTTTTCGTTTTTGTGAAAGAACATCGGTCTACTCAATCCCGCGCGGGGTAGGGGTTGGCGGCGTGCGCCGCATTAGGCGAGCTCCGCCTCTTCCTTTTCGTAGACGATGAGCGGCATCTCGCCGGAAAGAATCACTTCTTCACTGACGACGACCTCGCGGATGTCTGCCTGCGACGGCACGTCGTACATAATGTCGAGCATCGATTTTTCCATGATGGCACGGAGACCGCGAGCACCCGCGTTCCGCTTGAGCGCCTCACGCGCCACCGCACGTAGGGCGCCTTGGGAGAACTTCAGCTTCACGCGATCCATCTCGAAAAGCTTCTGGTACTGCTTGACCAGGGCATTTTTGGGCTTGGTGAGGATATCGACCAGGGCGCCCTCGTTGAGTTCGTGGAGCGTCGCGATGACGGGCAAGCGGCCGATGAACTCCGGAATCAACCCTGCGCGGAGCAAATCCTCGGGCTCGATACGTTCGAGCAGAGCGCCGATCTTCTTGTCTTTGCGGGACGGAATGTCTGCGCCGAAACCGAGGGTGCGCTGGCCGATGCGCCGCTCGATCACCTCGTCGAGGCCGACGAAGGCGCCGCCACAGATGAAGAGGATGTTGCCGGTGTCGATTTGCAGGAAGTCTTGCTGGGGATGCTTACGACCGCCCTTCGGTGGAACGTTGGCGATCGTGCCCTCGATGATCTTCAAAAGAGCCTGCTGGACGCCCTCACCGCTGACGTCGCGTGTGATCGATGGGTTGTCGCCCTTGCGAGCGACCTTGTCGATCTCGTCGATATACACGATGCCGCGCTGCGCGCGCTCGACGTCGTGGTCGGCGTTCTGCAGAAGCTGCACGATGATGTTCTCGACGTCTTCGCCGACGTAGCCGGCTTCGGTCAGCGTCGTCGCGTCTGCGATGGCGAAAGGAACGTTGAGGATGCGAGCCAGTGTCTGCGCCAGGAGAGTCTTACCGGACCCTGTGGGCCCCAGAAGAAGGATGTTCGACTTCTGCAGCTCGACGTCGTCGCTGGCGACCTTCGAGTCGATACGCTTGTAGTGGTTGTGCACCGCGACGGAGAGGATCTTCTTCGCGCGCTCTTGCCCGATCACGTACTCGTCGAGGATCTCTTTGATCTCGGCGGGCTTGGGGAGGGGGGTCGACGTCGTGAGGGATTCCTCGCGTTCGACCTCCTCCGCGATGATGTCGTTGCAGAGCCCGATGCATTCGTCGCAGATGTAGACTGTCGGCCCAGCGATGAGCTTCTTGACCTCCTTCTGGGACTTTCCGCAGAAGGAACATTGAAGATTACCGTGTCCGTCGTCTCGCCTGCGATCCACTATATACCTGCTGGTGTGAGTCTAGCGTCCCACCTGGTTTCCGGCAAGGACCTGGAGACACGCTCGCACTGCGTTTTACGGTTTATTCGTCCGACTTTGGGGCGATCACTTCGTCGATCAGCCCGTACTCCTTGGCCTCTTCGGCCGACAGATAGCGATCACGTTCGGTGTCTTCCTTAATACGTTCGGCTGTTTGGCCTGTATGCTTGGCCAGGATCGTGTTCATTTGTTCACGAAGTTTCAGAATCTCTCGTGCGTGAATCTCGATGTCGGTTGCTTGGCCGCGAATTCCGCCTAGAGGCTGGTGAATCATGATGCGGCTATTGGGCAGACACTTGCGCATTTCATGCGATCCAGACGCGAGAATCCATGCAGCCATCGATGCCGCCTGACCGAGACATACCGTCGAAACCGGTGAACGAACGTACTGCATCGTGTCGTAAATCGCGAGCCCTGCTGTAATCGAGCCGCCGGGGCTGTTAATGTACAAGGTGATCTCTTTGTCAGGATCGTCACTCTCGAGGAACAGCATCTGCGCGATGATCGCGTTCGCGACGTCGTCGTTGATTTCGGTCCCGAGGAAGACGATGCGGTCCTTGAGTAAGCGGCTGAAAATGTCCCACTGGCGTTCGCCGCGGTGCGTCGTTTCCACCACCCAGGGCATGTACATCTGTGCGGTCGTCGGCTGGCTCATGACTCGTTCCCCTCGTCTTCGGAAGGCTCCTCTGGCTCGGCAGGCGCCGGTGGCTCTCCGTCCTTGATATTGGCGCGCTCGGTCAACAGCGCCATCACCTTTTCTTCGAGAAGCTGGGACTCGAGAGCATCCCGCTGGGCTTCCTGGTAGTCGGCTTTCACTTTGGCCACGTGCTTGCCGGTCTGGTTGGCGATCTCTTGAAACTTGGCGTTGAGGTCGGCCTCGGTCACGTCGATGCCTTCTTGGCGCGCAAGGCTCCCGAGCAAGATGCCCGCCTGGACGCGCCGCTTCGCCCGTTCCTCGATCCCTTTGAAGAACTCTTCCCCGGGGGCGCCCCCTTGCCCGGTCATCTGCATCAGTTGCGTCATCTCGTACATCATCATCTGCTGTTGCTGTTGAACCATCGAGGGAGGTACGGGGATGTCGTTGTGCTCGATCAAGCTGGTGACGAGCTGCTCTTTGACTTCGGCCTCAGCGCGTTGCTTCGCGCCCCCTTCGAGGCCTTCGCGAATCTTGAGTCGGAGCTCGAGGAGCGTCTCGTAGTCGCCGCAGTCTTTTGCGAACTCGTCGTCGAGCTCAGGCAGAAGCTTCTCGTGAACGTCTTTGGCCGTCAGCGCGAAAACGGCGGTCTTGCCTTGGAGGTCTGGGTTTGCGTGATCGTCCTCGAACGCGACCTCGAGGGTCTTCTCGTCGCCGGGCTGCATTCCGAGCAACCCTTCTTTGAGCGCAGGCAAGAGCTGGGCGTCGCCAATCTCGACCTGCCTGTCCTTCGCACCGAGCTGCTCCTTTTCTTCGCCATCGACCGTCACGTCGTAGTCGATGGTGATCAGGTCGCCTTCTTGCGCCGGACGCATCGGCTCGGGAACTTGAATCTCGGCGTGCTGGTGCTGCAGCCGTTCGACCTCGGCGTCGACGTCTTCGTTCGGAACGTCGACCGGGCGTTGCCAAGCTTCGATGCCTTCGGTGACGACCTCGTCGATTTTCGGTCGGACCTCGACCTTCGCCTTGAACGTGAGGGGCTGTCCTTGCCGAAGCTCAGGCGTCCCCTCCATCTCGGGTTGCGCGACGATGTGAAGCTCGTGCTCCTGTACCGCTTGCATCAGGCCTTGCTCGACGAGCGTTCCGGTCACCTGCGCTTTGACCTGCGAACCGTAGACCTGCTTGACCACATTCTTGGGTACCTTGCCGGGCCGGAAACCGCGAATGCGTGCCGTCTTGCCGATCTCTCGGTAGGTGTCGTTGAGGTCCTTTTGGATTCGCTCCCAGGGGACCTCAATCGTCACCTCGAAGAGGACCGGGCTGATCTCTCGGATTTCAGATTGCATTGGATTTTAGGTGAGTTGCCGAGCGCCGTTCGTACTGCCCAGCCACAAGGGCGTCAAGGTGCAGCCTTGGCGACCGATTTCTCACGGTGGAGCTCGACGAGTTCGATCCCGAGCGCCTGCGAAACCTCGAAAATTCGCTCATCTTGGTAGAACTCTTCGAACACGATTCGATTGACGCCGGCGTTGCAGATCGCCTTAAAGCAGCTCCAGCACGGGGATGCGGTTACGTAGATCGAGGCACTGTCGATTCGAGCACCGTTCTTGGCCGCCTGGATGATGGCGTTGATCTCGGCGTGGATGGTTCGGACACAATGGCCGTCCTCCATCATGTGGCCGGCTTCGTCGCAGTGGGGAAGACCCCTCACCGAGCCGTTGTAGCCGGTCGACAAGATCGTCTTGTCGCGAACGATCACGGCCCCGACGTGCTTGCGGGAGCAGGTCGACCGCGCGGCCACGACCGCCGCGATATCCATGAAGTATTCGTCCCAAGAAGCACGCGCCACCGGGGGTTCCTAGCCCGAGCCAGAAGCGCCGACAACCTCAATACGCCGAGTCGCGGGCTTCTTCCGGGGGAGGGCGCTGCCCGTTTACGCTCCGCGCGAACGTCGCAAATGCTTTCCGCGCGGCCCGCTGTAGGCGAGGTGGTAGGTCTCGCACGATCAGCACGGCACGCCCCTGCCGCTCCACCATCGAGGACGACTTCTTTGGCGTCACCCGTTGTGCTGCTCGATACGCCTCGACCGCGTCCGCCTCCGAATCCCAGGTCGTCCACCAGATGACCGCCGTCTTGCCAGCCCGTCGGTACACGGCGAGATGATCTCCTGCCCAACCGGCGGCAGCGGCCTCGTTCGTTCCCTTCGGCGAATCCTGACCGAGATACACGGCGAGCTCCAGCTCTCCGAGAGTATCTTCCACGATTCGCTCGTAGCCGGCTTGCTCGAGCGCCCGAACTTCGGAAACCTCAAACGACTCCCCGCGTTCGGCTGCGGCGAACTTTTCCGGATGGAGAACCTGCTCGGTGGTCATGGGCGGACGCCGATGCGCTCGGTTGACCGAGGGCCACCCGCCTATCGAATACACGGCTGCGACGAACTGCAGGCCACGCAGGTACGGGGCGATCAGGGTAACGCGCAGAATCGCGGGGGCCTCATCGAGCTTCTCGCCTCGTACGAAGGCGTTGACATCGAGATAACTCCCCATCTGTTGGATCCCCTGGGTGGCCGCCGACAGAGGAATCCCCTGGTTGCGCAGCGCGTTCGCAAGCATCGCGAGGGTGGCGTCGCCTTCGATAACGGCCCGAAAGGCATTGTCCGCATCGGCTGTTCGGGTCTGATCGTAGGACTTTCCGAGCCCGAGACGTTGATCTTGGAGTGCATGGACGAGCTCGTGGACCAGCACCAACCGTGCTTCCTCGGTCTCTGCGGCCCCGAGTGTTCCTAGGAGTCCATCCATTACGTCGTCTCGAATGACCAGGCGAGCTGCCTTCGGATCGTAGTAACCGATCACCTGCTCGCCGAGCACTCCGGAAAAGAGTGCGCGCAGATCTGCGTCGGGGTCGATGAGGCCGAGGGCGCCATAGAGCAGTCGCGCGCGCTCGATCTCTTCGTCGTCAATCTGATCGCGCAAGCTGCTCGCAATCGCGATCCCATCTTCGATTTCGATCGCGATCGGGCTTTCGAACCTGAGCTGTCGTACGGACTCCGCCGCTCGTGCGAGCTTTTCGATCGTCGCGCGCTCTCGAGGAGTTGCCGGTCGCCGGAGCCCTGGTGTCGACGACGATGGCGCCGAAGACCCGACCGTGCTTGGTTCTTCCGAGGGCTGCTCGACGATGGGCTTCGGCTGTGGTTCCGGTTTCGCTTGTCGATGGCAACCGCTCAGGCACAGCGCAGCTACCAACCCCACGACCCAAAGGCTCATGATTCCCCATCTACGACCGCTGTGATGAGCGGGCGCTTGCGGTGATTGTGCCTCTCGACGTAGATGCGCCCGACCGGCACCGAGCCGACCACGGCGATCGAGTCCCGTGTGACCTTGAGAACGCTTCCGTTTTCGACGAGCTCGATCTGCGCGACGCCCTCTTCGCGGGCCAGCTCCGCGTGTCGGCGAAGGTGATGGTGTGTCCCGTGCACCGGGACGAACGCCTGTGGTTGCAGTATGCGAATCATTGATCGCTGTTCTTCGCGACTTCCGTGGCCGCTTGCATGCACCTCCGGGTGCTTGCGGCGAGTGATCACCTCGATCCCCTGCCGCTCGAACCGACTGATCATGTCGAGCACCGGGAGCTCGTTGCCCGGAACGATCCGTGACGAAAAGACGACCATGTCGCCTGCCGATAGGTGCAAATACGAATGCTCTTCGCGGGCGAGACGCGTCAACGAAGAACCGGGCTCCCCTTGGGTGCCGCCTGCGATGATCATGACTTCGTTGCGGGGCAGGGTGGCCGCCTGTTCTGCCGAAACGAGGAGGGAATCGACGGGGGGGATCAAGCCGAGGGCAGTCGCGATCTCGGTGTGTTTCTGCACCGACATCCCGAGGAGGCAGACTTTGCGACCTTGCTCTCTCGCGATCCGAAGGGCGGCGCGGAGCCGGAACACGTTGGACGAGAAGGTTGCGATGAGCACCCGATGCGACGATCGCGCGACCCATCGCTCGAGCGCAGCTTCGGCAGTGCGCTCGAGGCCAGAGGTACCCTCGACGTCTGCTCCAGTGGAATCGCTCAACAGAAGTCGGACGCCGTCCCGACCAGCCTCTTCGAGTCGCTCGCGATCGAAGCGCTGTCCGGCGCACGGCTCCGACTCGATCTTGAAGTCCCCGGTATGCACCACGGTACCGACGGGGGTATCTAGGATGAGCCCTGTCGCGTCGGCGATCGAGTGATGGACCCCAAACCGCTCGATCCCGAACGGTCCGATCTCGAAGTGACTACCCGCACCCCCGATCCGGAGGTCGATGTCTTCCAGCCGATGCTCCGCAAGGCGATCTCGAATCAATGCGGCCGCGTAGGGCGGCGCGTAGACCGGAACCCGAAAGCCCTCGAGGAAATAGGGCAGCGCGCCGATGTGATCCTCGTGGCCATGCGTGACGACAATCGCGCGGAGCCGTTCGCCCTGCTCCCGGAGCCAGCCGAAATTCGGGTGCACCAGGTCGGCACCAAGCTCATCGGTGAACCCCACGCCGCAGTCGATGGCGATCGTGGTGTCGCCTGACGCCATTGCGGCACAGTTCATTCCGACCTCACTCAGGCCGCCGAGTGGGATGAAGCGCAGACTATCGGTCACGGAGCTCTTGGGTGGCGGGCTAAAGGTACGCGGGCATCAGGTCAAGGAGGCAATTGCCCCGTTGACCCGCGCGTTTCCACCATGCTACGCCCCGGACCGCACGAGTTCATGCGCCGTTTCTTAGCGATTATTGGGGTAGTCTGCCTGTGGGCGACCGCGAGTGCGGCGCAGGAAGAGTCCACGCCGGCTGGAGCGCGTCGGGAGGCGGCGACCGAGGAAGAGGCTTGGGAGGTCGAAGAGGACGTCACCGTCGAGATCGAGCCGGCCGAGGAAACCCCGCCCCAGTTGCGGGCTCCTTCCTTGGAAGGGCTCGCGCTACCCGGAGAAACGGCCGAGGTCGAGGAAAACGGGCCTGACGAGTACGAGTCGGAGGAAGAGATGGCCGCCGAAGATGCGGAGCTCCTCGGGATGGCAGAGCCTCCGCCCTCGGATCCGACGCTTGCGTCGTGGACCAACCCGCGCCCGGTGTTCTCGCTGAACGGCTATTTCCGCGTCCGTGCCAACATGAACAACAACTTCCATCTCGGCCGGCAACCCCTGGATCGCTTGACCGGAGAGCCATTCGGACGGTGGATCGGCCTCGACGCTGGAGAGGACAACCAGGGCGTGCTGCCGGCAGGCGGCTGCAGTGGGGTCCCCTCGTCGCCCGCGACCCAGGATCAGCGCTGCGTCGGCAGTAAGAGCATCCGGTTTGCGAACATGCGGCTTCGACTTCAGCCGACCCTGTCGTTGAGCGACAACATTCGCCTCCACATGATGTTCGACGTGTTGGATAACATTGTGCTTGGATCGACACCCGAGGTGAAGTCGGTCAACCAATTCGGACAGATCACCGGCCGCGCTCCCGGGGTGCCGGTTGACAGCTTGACCCTGACTCAGGCCCCGCCCGAATCGTTCCGAAACACCGTGGGCGATTACATCGTCGTACGGCGCGCGTGGGGAGAGATCACCAACAGCACGATCGGCCAGCTTCGCTTCGGTCGCATGGGTCACCAATGGGGCCTCGGGATGCTGTGGAACGCCGGCGAAGGCACCAACATCCTCGACACTCAGCTCGACTCGGACTTCCAGACCGAGATCGACCGCATCCAGTTGATCGGCAAGTTCAAAGGGATCTTCTTTGGCGTCTCTTGGGATTTTGTGAACAAGGGCTTCACCGTCGATCCGCTCGACGACATCCAAGCCATCCCGCGAGACGGCACGAGGAAGGACGACACCCGTCAATGGAGCTTCCTTCTCGCGCGCCGCATGGATCCATTGAAGCAGCTCAAGCGCCTCAAAAAGAGCAAGTGGGTGTTCAACGGGGGCGTCTACTTCATCTACCGGACGCAGTCCCTTTCGACTTCCACCGCCCCGCTTCTCGCGACACGGGCAGACGTCGAGTCTGTTTTCGTTCGTCGTGACGCGAAGGTCTATATCCCCGACGGCTGGTTTCAGGTCCTCTGGAAAGACTTGAGGCTTCAAATCGAGGTCGCTGCGATCCTCGGCAAGATCCAAAACATCGCATCGGGCGAATTTCCTCCAACCGCCGAGGACGAGCCATTCAAGCTTCGCGAGTGGGGCCTTGCGGTCGAGACCGAGTATCGATTCCTGAACAAGAAGCTCGGTGTGTACCTCAAGGGTGGTGTGGCTTCGGGTGACCCGGATGTGGTCGGCCTCTCGCAGTACGAGGACCTGGCGACGCAACCCATCGGCAAGAAGGACATCTCGACGTTCTCCTTTGCCGCGGACTACCGGATCGACTTGATCCTATTCAAGGAGATCCTCGGGCGCGTTTCCGGCGCGTACTATTTGGCGCCGGCGATCAGCTACGACTTGATCCGCACCGACTTCGGCCGCGTGTTCGGCGCGAAGCTCGATTTCATCTACAGCCGCGCGATGTACCAGCAGCAAACGTATTCGTCGCAGCCGAACCTCGGCGCCGAGATCGACCTCTCCCTCTACTACCGAACCGAGAACGGCCCGAGCTTCAAAGATGGCTTTTTCGCGGCCTTTCAATACGGCGTGTTGTTCCCGCTCGCCGGGCTCAAGTTTCTCGAGGTGGACGGTATTCGCGAGCCAGGCACCGAGGGGCTCAACGTGGGCGTCGCCCAAGTGTGGCGCCTGATTCTCGGGATCGAATTCTAGAGGCGTTTAGCGTTCGAGGAGTGCCTCGGCCTTGGCGGCCACGCGCCACTGCCGACACCCTTCGGCGAGCACGATGCCACGAAGGTCGGCCAGCGCTTGTTGCAGCTCGTCGTTGACGACCATGTAGTCGAAAAAGGGGTAGTGCTCGATCTCTTCCTGAGCTTTCTGAAGGCGTCGGCGCCGCGATTCCTCGTCGTCCGAGCCGCGACTGTCGAGGCGCCTGCGGAGCTCGTCCATGGACGGGGGCAGGATGAACACCCCTGTGGCCTCGGGGAACTTCTCTTTGATCTGTCGCGCGCCCTGGTAGTCGACGTCGAACAGGACCCCATGCTTGCCGTCTGAGCGCGCGCGGTCGATCTCGGTCACGCTGGTGCCGTAGAGGTTGCCATGCACTTCGGCCCACTCGGCAAAGGAGCCCTGGTCGACGAGCTGGCGAAAGCTTTGTGGGTCCACGAAGTGGTAGTCCTGGCCGTCGACCTCGTTTGCGCGCGGCTGCCTCGTCGTGTGGGAAACACTGAATCGAAGCTCGGGAAACTCTTGGAGCAGCCGATGGGTCAGCGTCGTCTTGCCAGCTCCCGAGGGCGAGCTGATGATCAACAGGATGAGATCCGGATCGGTGGAGGCGGAGGCACTCATGCGCTTACCTGTTGGCTGTCACCTCTACCCCGTGCGGCCGGCGGACTAAAGCACATTCTGGGCTTGCTCCCTCATTTGTTCCACGGTGATCTTCAACGCGATGACGAGCGTGGTCACAGCGCTGCCCTGGACCTTCGAGCCGATCGTATTAGCCTCACGCGCCATCTCTTGAAGAAGAAAGTCGATGCGTTTCCCGACGGCTTTGGCCGAATCGTCGATGAGTTCGAGCATTTGAGACCGGTGGCTGCCGAGGCGGGCGAGCTCTTCGGCGATGTCGCTTCGGTCCGCGAGCACGGCGACTTCCTGTTCGAGCCGGTCGGGTTGCAGCTCAGCATCGACATCCTCGAGCAACGCCTCGAGGCGATCGCGAAGTCGTGTGCGACGTCCTTCGAGCATCCGGGGCAACTCGGCTTGGAGCGCTTGCACATGTGTGGCGACGTCGACCAGTCGTGACGCGAGCTCCTCCGCCAGCGCCTTGCCCTCAGTGCGCCTCATCGTGGTGATGGCGTCGCAGGCTTCGTCGGTAGCGGTGAGGAGCGCCTGTTCGAGGGCCTTCTCGTCGATCTCGCGACTGACCACGAAGAGATCGGGCACGCAGGAGAGCAAGGAGAGGGGCAAGGGCTCGTCCGGGCTCAGCGCATCGCGCAGGGAGCCAAGCTCTTCGTAAACCGCGCGTGCGCGATCGATGTCCAATGTGGGCTGGGGGAGGGTCTGTCCCTCGAACTTCGTCGTGACGTCGATCCGTCCGCGCTCGAGTCGGCTGCGGATGACGCGCTCCACCATCGGGGTGCGGCTCTGAATGCGCGAAGGTAGGCGCACATGGACATCCAGGTACCTGTGGTTGACCGCCCGTAGATCGAGCACGATGTGCCCGTCACCGAGCGTGGCCCGGCCGCTCCCGTATCCCGTCATACTCTGCATGAGACGCCTACTCGAGCCCGCGCTTGTGCTTGATCTGGTCCATCACCTTGGCGTACTCGACCTCGAAAGCGGCGGTGCCTTCCTGGAGGTTCTTGATCTTCGAGCGGACCTCTTCGTCGAGGCCGGTTTCGACCTCCATGTGCCGACGAAGCACCGGGGTGATCTTCTTTCGCAGAGTCACGTCGTCGGCGTAGATCTCGACGACGTTCGAGCTGTGGAACAGCATGTTGAGGAGCTGATCGACGAGGTACGGAAGTACCTCATCCTGCTGGGGGAAGCCCATCTCCTTGGCCAGCCGCTGCCGCATTCGGCCGAGCTTCGAGTATCCGAGGCCCTCGCGTTCCATCCGATCCTTGGCCTCATCGATCATCTGGCGTTCTCGCCGGACGAATTCTTTGAGGACAGCTTCGAGGTCCAACCGCACCTCGGCCTCCTGCTCCACCTCGATGTCCTCTTGGGCGGTGAGCTCTCTCACCAAGTCATCGACGATTGGGCTAACTTTTCCTGAGTAAAGTCGCATGTTTATGGTGCTAAAAGGGACTCTCGATCAGCCCCCTTCCAATGACGCGACCCTAGCGAAGGAGGGGGTCCGGGTCAATACGAGTAGACCTCTGCCTGAATCATCTTTGTGAAAATGCATCTTGACGGTAATCCTATGATAATGCACTATACCGTTAAGGCTGTAAGTATGGATTCCAACGCTCCTGCACTCCAAAGCGGCTCTGGCGCGCGACGCCTGCGAACGACGGAAGAACGTCGAATCCGCATCCTCGCTCGATGCAGGGTGTTCGAGGCAGTGGGAGCGGAGGTCCGGGAGCGGGTGCTCAACGGCAGTGCCCTCGTGGATGCGGACCGTCGCGAATCTCTTTGCATGCCGAGCGACCCGGCGATCTTCGTGATCGGTAGTGGTCGCGTCCGGCGCGTACGCCGCACGCCGGAACGAGAGCTTACGCTCGGTTACTACGGACCAGGAGACCTCGTGGGAGAGATGTCCTTGGTAGATCCGGAAGCCCGCCTCGTGACGGTGGTTCTGGATTACGTGGAAGCGCTTCGGATCCCGCCGCGCCTCATCAAGATGGTGATGAGCCAGGACTTGGAGTTCGCGGCTGCGATGCATCGGTTGATGGGGGAGCGTCGCCTGATGGCGGAGCGCCGAATCGATGCGCTACTCACCCGCAGCGTAGAGTCGCGGGTTGCAGAATTTCTTCTCGATGCATCCTCACGACACGGTATCCCGGACTCACGGGGGATTCTCATTGGTGTGAAGTTCACACACCAGGAGATTGCGAGCTATGTAGGCTCGACTCGGGAAACCGTCACACTGGTACTCGGCGCGTTTAAGAGGGGCGGGTTGATCGCAACCGATCACCGCCGCGTCGTGATCAGGGACGTCGCAGGACTGCGAAAGAGGGTATAGCCAGGGGGAGTCGTCCGAACGGCGCGGCCTGGGGGGGCCGCCGCCGGGCGGACATTTTTAAGTGCGGCAGGGGCTGTGATCGAGCACGAGTACGTGGTCGTGCTCGCCTAGCTCAGCTCATCCTCCGCCTTGAGCTTCTTTTCCATACGGTCGATTAGGCCATTCCAGCCTTCGTCCTTGATCACTCGGCGGAACTGGCGTTTGTAGTTCTTGACTAGGCTGACGCCATCGGTAGAGATGTCCCAGACTCGCCATTCGCGGCCTGCGGGGCGCATGCTGTAGTCGATCTCGATCGGGGGTTGCCGCTTCTTCTTTTGGGAGCTGGCGGATGATTTGACGAGGGCGTTTGCGTCGTCGATGGCCTCGGCGCCTACCCAGGTTACCTTGTACTTGAGGGTCGACTCCATGTTGCGCTGGTACTGGCGTTCGACGAGCGCGCGCAGGAGGCTCACGAATTGCTTTCGTTCCTTTGGCGAGCGTTTGTCCCATTCTTGGTCCAGAGAAAGCTCGGAGAGCGTGTCGTAGTCGAGGAACTCGCCGAGGAGCACGGTGAGTTGCTCGGCGCGTTTCGGGGTATCGGGTCGCCGCAGTACGACACGCACCTTGTTGTGCTTCTTACGAATGAAGATCTTAGCGGCCTCGACGTCGACGGTGGTGTCCGCTGTGTTGTCGGCCGCAGGGCTCTGGGCGAGGAGCGGTCCGGTTACCCACAAGAGCCCGACGATCACGAGTGAAACAATGGTAAGACGCGCCATATCTCCCTTGGGACGACTATAGCCGGGGATTTATTCCTCGCAGCCCGGCGCTCGCCAGTCCTTGGGGTTGACCAGCGGCACGCCGGTCGCCTTCTCCAACCCCGCAATCGCGAGATTGTATTCGGCGATCGCCATCAGATGCTTCGAGCGAGCGCTCAAGTATCCTTCGATCGAGTCTTCGAGGTCTTTCGCGCTCATGGTGCCGACCTCGTAGCCCTGGCCAGCCGAGACGAACCACTTTCGGGTCTCTTTTTCGGCACGGGCCCAAGAGTTCATCCTGCGCTTGGCGTCTTGTAGGTGCTCGAAGAGAGCGGTCACCTCGAGCTCGATGCCCTGGTGGGCCTCCTCGGTTTTGGCCTTCAACGACGCTATCTCGGCCTTGGCCGCTTTGACACGGGCGTTGGTCCCGGCAAAGTCGAGCTCCCATTTCGCCACGAGACCGGCAAACGCGCCCCTGAAGTTGCCGCGATCGATGATGAACGGGTTGTCGATGTCGGTGACGATAGGCGTGCTGGCGAAAGTTGCCGCCAGAGCAAGGATGATGTCGGGGAGGTAACCCGCTCGCTTGACGACCAAGTTCGCTTCTCGGGCGGACTTGGCTGCGTTGAGCTGCTCGATTTCGGGCCGGTTGGCGAGCGCGTGATCGAGATGCTCGCTGAGCTCGAGGATTTCACTCTTCACCGGTTCGAGCGCACATTCGGGAACGATAGCGGGCTTGATTCCGGACAGGATTTCGAGCGCAGCGCGCGCCGAAGCTTCGAGCCGCAGCGCCTCGGACTCCCGCGACTCGATCTCGGACAACGTCGAGAGCAAGCGCCAATAGTCGGTTTGCTTGACCCGTGGGTCGTCGGCATTGAGACGCGCCTCGAGCTTCTCGACAGCGTTGGCGAGCTTCCCCTTGCCGTCTGAGATCATCGACTGAAGGTCGAGCGAAAGCTGCGTGCCGAAGTACGCGCGGCGCACGTCGAAAACGACCTGGTTGAGCGTCTTCAGCTGGTCTTGCTCCGCTGTTTTGATCCCCGCCCTTGCAGCGGTCTTGCCCGCCCGATACTTGCCGAATGTATAGATGGGGATGCCGCCCTCGACCGCGAGCTCGACGCCCGGGCCCCAGGGGTTGTTGAACTGAATCTGACTATCGGGGCTGAAGATCGGTGTGCCCGACGCCTTGGGTCGGACGAAGAGCGCGGCCCTCCCATGGAACTGGAAAAAGGGCGACAGCTTCGCCTCGTTCAACCGAGCGTGCGCGACCTCGATGTCGGCTTTCGTCGCCTTGAGCGACGGGTAGTGTTGGATCGCTGCTGCGGTGTACTCGTCGAGGTGATAGGCTCGTGTGTTCGACGCCTCTTCCGCGCCCGCGTGCACGGCGACGCCGAGCGTTGCTAGCGCGACAACGGCTATGGCGCAGAACCTTACCATAGTGTTTTTGTACCTGGAAAAGGTCGGACGGGCCACGAATGCGCGATTTCTCGCTACTTCTTCTTCTTGCCGCCGCCCTTCTTGGCCTGGGCGTTGTAGCGTTGAATCAGGACATCGGTGAGGTCCAAGTTGGAGGGCACCCACACGACGCCACCCTCGTTGGCTTCGATGATTATCGTGTACCCGTCGGTCTGCCCAATGCGGCGGAGAATCGCCTGCATCTTGTCGAGAATCTTCTTGGTCAGCTCCGCCTCGGCCGTCGAGAGCTCGCGCTGGTAGTCGACGTATTCGGTCTGCAGGGCCATCAGGTCTTCCTGGTACTTCTCGACCTTCTTCTTGAGCGCGTCCTCGCTGAGGACATCTTGCTGCCGCTCGATGCTCTCTTTTTGCGCCTTGAGCGAGTTCTGCGCGCCATCGAGTTTCTTCTGCCGCTCCTCGAAGAGCTTCGTCAGCCGTCGCTTCGCCTGCCGGCCGTCTTCGGTCTCGTTGATCGCGCGCTGGAGATCGACGACGCCGATCTTCACCTTTTGCGCGTCCACGGTCGATGCGGTGCTGGCCAACACGAACGCCGCGAATGCGAAAACTACGATTCTGTTAAAACCCATCAGAGCATCCTTTCGAGCCCGGCCTAGCTAGCCGTTCGGTGGTGACCGGTCAAGCCGCAGGGGGTTATACGCACCCGCGTCCGCAAAGATTCTCAGAACGACTGACCGATCGTGAATTCGAAGCGAACCTTGTCGTCTTGAGGGCGTCGGTTGATCGGAATGCCCCACTCGAAACGCAGCGGACCAAGCGGGGAGAACCAGCGCACGCCGAAACCGACCGAGTACCTCAGGAAGCGATTGATGCCGCACGGCTGCGATGATTTGTCGTTCTCAGGCGCAATGGGGGCTTGGCAATTGCCGAACTGGTCTCGAAACGCGAAGAGGTTCCACGCGTTGCCGCCGTCCGAGAAGATGACCCCGCGGATGCCCACCGCCTCGATGATGGGAAACTCGAGTTCGATGTTGTAGAACGCCTGGAAGTCACCGCCGATGGGTCGGCCCTGGGCGATGATAGGCAGGTTCGGGTCTCCGGCGGATGCGATGCCCGCCTGGGGTCCCACCGACTGAAGCCGGTAGCCGCGAATCGTGAAGATGCCACCGAGATAGAACCGCTCGAAGACCGGGAGGTCCTTTCGAGAGGTGATCAACCCCATTTCGGTGTTCACTTTGAATACCACCGGCCCGAAGACTCGCTTGTAGAAGCGCGAGAACGCCGTTTGACGAACGAACGTGTTGTCCGAGCCCAGGTATTGGTCGGCCACCTGTACGGCATAGTTGGCGAAGATGCCGCCGGTAGTCGCTAGGCGGTTGTCTCGGCTATCCCAGTTGATCGTGAAACGAAGCGAGCTGGTGATGCCGTCTCGGAATGCGTTGGCGATGAAGATGTTCGAGAAGGTGTTTTGAAGGTCTCCACCCACCCCTCCAATGAGGTTTCCTCGTGGCTGCGAGATGACCACGTTCTCGAATTCGTACCGGACGAAGAGTCGGAACCTAGGATTGAAGAGGGGATGACCCGTGGTGACGCTTGCGCCGGTCGAGTCCTGTCGGAAGTCCCTGAAGTCTCGGATCCGCTTGAAGAATCCGAAGCCGAGGCTCCACTCCGACCCGAGGAACCACGGCTCGATGAAGTTCACATCGATCTGCTGGCGGATTCCGGACAGCTGCACGTTGAGACCGAGCGATTGACCGCGGCCGAACAGGTTTTGCTGTTGGACCTGCGCCGTGATGATGAAGCTCTCGAGAGAGGAAAAGCCGGCGCCGACTTGGAAGGTGCCGGTAGACTTCTCGGCGACTTCGACGTTGATTACCATTTGGTCTCGGGCGCTGCCTTGCTCCTCCGAGACGTCGACGCGCTCGAAGAACCCGAGTTGGGTTGCTAGCGCGCGGCCGTCTTCGAGCTTGCTCTGGCTGTAGAGATCCCCTTCGCTGAGGCGGAACTCGCGTCGAATGACGGCGTCTCGAGTCTTGGTATTACCGCGCACGTGGATGCGCTCGATGTAGACGAGTGGGCCACGCTGGATGTTGATGCTCACGTCGACCAAGTGGTTGACCTCGTCGAGGTCGGTCCCGGGCATTATGTCTACGAGCGCGTAGCCTTGGTCGCGATACGTGCGGCTGATCTGCTCGATGCCTTCGGCGACTTTGCTCCGGCTGAACCAGTCGCCAAACTCGAGCTTGATCCCGTCTCGAAGCTGGTCCTTCGGCACGATGGTTTCGACCTCATTGCCGGCTGCGTCGGTCTCGACCACGTTGACGTTGCGAATCCTGAAGCGCGGCCCTTCCTCGACTGGGATGGTGATATCGACATACGTCCGGTCGGCCGTGAGCTCCACGCTGGGGCGGCCCGGGCGCATCATCAGGAAGCCCTTGTCGTAGTACCAGGCTTGGACCCGCGTCACGTCCTCGTCGAAGGCTTCCCGGTTGAATTTGTTCCGGTCGCTCAGAAACGAGAACATGCCCGTCTCGTTGGTCTGCATGATCTTGAGGAGCTCTTCGGACGGGAGCTGCTCGTTCCCAACGAAGCTCACTCGCCGGACATCGACTTCTCCGCCCTCGTCGATCTTGAAAAGGATGTCGATTTGGTTGGCGTCACCCGGAACTCGTTTGAGCTCGTAGGTGACCTCCGCGAGGAAGAAGCCACTCTCCGACAGGAGTGCGCGAATCTTGTCGGCGCTCTCCTCGACTTCCGGCATCGCTAGAATGGTCCCCGGCTCGAGCGTGAGGACCTCGTCGATGTCGTCCTTGTCGACCTCGTCGTTGCCTTTGTAGGTGACCTTGCGGATCGCGGGGCGTTCGAGGACCCGAATCGTGAGCTTGATCCCATCGCCGATCGGGTCCGATTCGATGGCGAGGTCGTCGAAGTACCCCATGTTCCAGAGGGCGCGTGCGTCCCGGGTGATCTCGGGGTCGGTGCAGACCTTGCCGCGACCGAGCTTCATCGTGGCGCGGACGTCCTCCGGGTCCACTCGTCGCGCGCCCACGACCGCAACGCGACGAATGGTTTTGCCATGGCAGCTCGTCCGCGGGACCCTGATCGCTGCCTCGGGGTCCTCGACGGGTTCGTAGTCTTCGCCCTCCGGTTCCTCTTCGGGAAGAGGCGGGGGCGGCGCTTTAGGCTTGGGCGAGGTTCGAATCGGACGGGTCGCAGGAGGCGGTGGCTCCGGGATGTTGTCCTCACTCTGAGCGCCCGCCACGGAAGCGAGCCCCGCAACGAGCGTCAGGGCTATGGCAGGGGCGGAAAGGCGCATTGTCAGGGCCTGCGATCCGGGCGGCTATAGCCGTGGCCTAGAGGGGGGTCAAGTTGGTTTTCCTTGGTTTTCAAGGGGTTGAGAGCCATGGAGAGAGGTCCGCTGGTCGGAGTCGATCCGTCCGTCCTTCATCGCGACCCGTCTCGGCATCATGGCGGCGAAGTCCTGGCTGTGGGTCACGATGAGAAAGGTGGTCCCATGGCGCCGGTTGAGCTCGAGGAAGAGCTTTTGCACCGAAGCGCTGCTCTGGCTGTCGAGATTGCCGGTCGGCTCGTCCGCGAGAACCAGTTTCGGCTCCATCAGGAGTGCGCGAGCGAGGGCGACCCGTTGTTGTTCGCCGCCCGAGAGCTCGCTCGGCCGATGGGTCAGTCGGTGTGAGAGGCTTACCTCGTCGAGCAGCTGACGGGCCCGATTCTCGAGCCGCCGACTTCCTTGAATCAGCCCCGGCATCATCACGTTCTCCAGTGCTGTGAACTCCGGCAGCAAATGATGGAATTGGAAAACAAATCCAATACTTCGGTTTCGAAATTGTGCGAGCTCAGAGCTTCCAAGGCGAGTCACGTCCTGTCCCGCGTATCGAATCGTTCCCTGAGTGGGAAGGTCGAGGGTGCCGATCAGGTGCAGGAGGGTGCTTTTTCCGGCACCCGAGGGCCCGACGATGGTCACCATCTCGCCGCTGGGGATCTCGAGATCGATTCCCTTGAGGACTTCGAGGGACTGACCTTCGTGTTCGAAGGTTTTGGTCACGTTTTCGACGGTGACGAGTGGGTCGGACATCGAGAATTCAAGAACGTCAGTCGTATCGAAGTGCGTCCACGGGTCGCACGCGACTCGCTTGATACGCTGGAAAGAGTGTTGCCGCCAGGCATACCACCACGGTTGCCGCACCGACTAGGGCGAACTCGGTCGGGTCGAGATTCACAGGAAGCTTGTCGATGTAGTAGACCTCGGGATTCATCCGGATTCCAAAGTGTTCAGCGGCAAATGTCATGACGAAGCCAAGGCCGAGACCCATGAGACCCCCGGCTACGCCGATGAGAAGGCCTTCGATCACGAAGATCCGAATCACGCCGCGCGCCGAGGCACCCATCGCTTTGAGGATCCCCACTTCGCGCTGCTTCTCCTGGACGAGGAGCGTCAGGGTGCCGAAGACCGAAAACCCCGCGATCAGAATCGCGATCCCGAGCGTGATGAACATGGCCAGCTTCTCGAGGGCGAGCGCGCCGAACAGCTGCTGATTCATCATCTTCCAGTCGCGAATCCGAAACTCGTCGTGACCGAGCATCGACGAGAGCTCAGTGGCCATTGCCGGGGCCCTTTCGACGTCTTGCACTTTGACCTCGATGCCGCTGACCACATTCCCCGCCTTCAGGAAGCGCTGGGCGATGCCGAGGGCCACATAGGCATGCTTCATGTCGTATTCGTACATGCCGCTGTAGAAGATGCCGGCGATCCGGAATGCCCTCGTCCTCGGGATGAGGCCGGTCGGGCCGAGCTCCCCGCGGGGCGACACGATCGTGACCCGATCGCCAACCACGAGCCGGAGCGCCCGCGCGAGCTCCTGACCGACGATCAATCCGGGTATCGCCTCGGGTGCTGGCTCGGGGTCGTTTTCCTCGCCTCGTTCGGTTGGAGGGTCCTCGAGCATCGCGTCGATCGGGCTGGTTCGCGATGTGCCAACCGAGGAGTCGAGGATCTGCTCAGGGTGCTCGAGGTAGTCGAGCTTGCCATGGGTCATATTCCTGGCGAGGTCGGTGACTTCACTCACGGATCCGGGATCGATCCCTCGCAGGATGGCTCCAGCCCGATTTGAAAGGCTCGACACCATCACCTCGGTTTGGAGGTATGGCGTCGCGCCTATCACGCCTTCGGTGTTGCGCGTCTGCTCGAGGATGGGCTGCCAGTCTTCGAGCTCCTCGAAGACCTGGTCGATGACGATGTGGGCGTGGTTGCCGAGGATCTTTTTCTTGAGGTCCGCCCGAAAGCCACCCATGACACTCAGGACCGAGATCAGCATGCATGACGAGACTGCGACTGCAAGCACGGAAAGGGTGCTACTCGCCGCCAGGAAACCCGTCTTTTTCGCTCGCAGGTGACGCGCCGCCACCATCGATCGAAACCCGATACGCTCGAACGCGGAAAGAAGTGGGCCCACCAGGCGCAGCCCGATCCGAATCGCGAAAAGGGTCGTCACCGTCATCCGTACGACGGCGCTCGCGAGGCTCGAGTCATCTCCTTCAACGGGGGAGATGGGAAGCGTGAAGCTGGCAGTGACGAAGGCCAGGACCAAGGCGGCGTCGAAGACCCACCAGAACCGTTGGCGCTGTCGTATGGGCAGCAGGAACCAGCACGACGCGGAAAGGATGACCAGGGCGGTAGCGCTCACGGCCTGAAGGCTCGTGGCGGTCTGGTAGAGCGCTCGAACCCAGTCGAGCTCGAGGTCGGGGTACGCGAGGTGGGTGAGGCCGAACAGCAGGCTCGCGATCGTGCCGCCTAGCACGTGGCCGAGCGAAGCGTGTGCCGCCCATAGAATGATCCCGATCGAAGCGGTGGTGATCAAGGTGTGAAGCCCTGTGACGACGGAGAGGCTCAGGATGCGAGCTCGTCCCGATTCGCCGCGCGGCATGCAACGAGCGCGGCGTGCGACCGCCAAGCTGAGGAGGCCGAGGGTCAGCTGCGCGGTGGTCCAGCCGATCACGAGCCGAATCCAAATGAGCTCATCAACCAGCATCGATTGAAACCATTGCGTGCTGGTGCCGACGAAAACGAGCGCGGCTGCAGCATGTAGGACCGACAACCCACAGAGGGACGCCGCCCAGAAGCCGAGGGGTCGTCCGTTCGTCATTCGCCTTCCGGCCTGAGCAAGGGGAACAACAGTACGTCACGAATCGAGGGCTGATTGCACAGAAGCATGACCAATCGGTCTACGCCGAGCCCGAACCCAGCGGCAGGGGGCATACCGTGTGACAGCGCACGAATGTAGTCCGCGTCGAAGTCCATCGCCTCGTCGTCGCCGCGTTCGCGGTTGCGCAGCTGGCTTTCGAAGCGGGCCGCCTGATCGTCGGGGTCGTTGAGCTCGCTGAAGGCGTTGCTGATTTCGTGCCCGTCGACGAAGAGCTCGAACCGATCGACGAACGCGGGGTCGTCGTCTGTGCGTCGCGCCAACGGGGAAACCTCGATCGGATACTCGGTGATGAAGACCGGGACCGATTTGCTGCCATCCGACGTACGGTAAAGCGTGGTGAGGTCGGGCTCGACCAGCAGCTCGTAGATCGCAAACAGACGTTCGCCGTGGGTCTCACAGTGATCGAACTGCTTTTTGGCGGAGGAATCGAGCTTCGGGATCATGGCTTGGCATGCGTTGGCAAGCGCTTCCGGATCGTCGATCGCTTCTCGTGAGAGGATATCGGTCCAGGGGGTCTTCGGAATGTTTCCCTGGCCGGCGCGCTCGAGCCGTTCGGCAATGGAGCCCCGAAGGGTCACGCGTTTCCACTCGGTTCGGAGGTCAAACGCGCGTTCGTTCGTGAGTTCGGGGAAGCGCGCGTGAAGGTCGGCGTCGACCGCGCGGATCATGTCGACGGCAAGGCCCATGAGGTCCTCGTACGTGGTGTACGCCATGTAGACCTCGAGGATGGTGAACTCGGGGTTGTGCTTCGTGCTGATGCCCTCGTTGCGAAAGGCGCGGCCGAGCTCGTAGACCCGGTCGAAGCCGCCGACCAGAAGGCGCTTGAGATAGAGCTCCGGCGCGATGCGGAGGATCAGCTCGAGATCGAGTGTGTTGTGGTGCGTATCGAAAGGCTTGGCGATCGCCCCGCCGCGGATCGCATGGAGCAGCGGGGTTTCGACCTCCAAGAAGCCGAGGACGTCGAGGAAGCGACGCAGGGACTGAACGACGGCGGTGCGCGCGCGGAACACCTCGGCAACGGCGGGATTTGCGAACAGGTCTACGTATCGCTCCCGGTAGCGCTTTTCGACGTCTTTGAGGCCGTGCCATTTGGCCGGCGGTGGCAGCAGGGCCTTGCCGAGATGCTCGTAGCGCCGGGCGCTCACGGCGAGGGCGCCAGTCTTCGTTCGGATGGCGGGACCTTCGACCATCACGTGGTCAGCAAGGTCCAGGAGCTTGAGGAGGGCGGCATCACGCTCGCTCAGCTTCTCTGGACGGACCAGCGCCTGTGCGTCTCCGTGCGGGGTACGGATGACCAGGAACGGGCCCCGCTTGGCGATCACGCGTCCGAAGAGCGGAAGGTGAGTGGCGTCTTCGGGGAGGTCCGCTTCGAGTGGGAGCTCGGCCAGCGCCGACTCGTCCGCCGCCAGCTCGACAACCCGGCGGCGCTTGTCCTCGAGCTCCGGGCTGGTGCGCCAATCGTTCGGATAGGGCAGGACGCCTAGCTCACGCAGTCGCTCGGCCTTGCTGAGGCGTGTTTGTCGAAGCTCGTCTTCGGTCGCCATTGGCTCCTAGTCCTCCTGGTGTCCTTGGGCCTTGCCCGCTTTCTTCTTTTGTTGTTGCTTGTCCGCGTTCATCAATAGGTACGTTTCGATGAACTCGTCCAGATCTCCGTCGAGTACCGCATCGGCGTTGGTCGCCTTGTGGTCGGTGCGTTCATCTTTGACCATCGTGTAGGGCTGGAGGGTGTAGGTTCGAACTTGCGACCCAAACGCGATATCCGCTCGGTCGCTGAGGAACGCCTTTTCGAAGGCCTCCTCACGCTCGCGGCGTGCCTTCTCGAAGAGCAGACCGCGGAGCATTTTCATCGCGGTATCACGGTTTTGGTGCTGGGACCGCTCCGCTTCACATCGCACCGTGAAGCCCGTGGGGATGTGTTTGATGCGAACCGCCGATTCGGTCCGATTGACGTGCTGGCCGCCGGCGCCACCCGAGCGCATCGTGCTGACCTCGAGGTCCTCGTCGCGGATTTCGATTTCACCCTCGGTCAGCTCGTCGTCGAGGTCCGGTACTACGCTGACACCCGCGAACGAAGTGTGCCTGCGCTTGTTGGCGTCGAACGGGCTGATTCGGATGAGCCGGTGGACTCCGTTTTCGGCGCGAAGATACCCATAGGCGTTCGGGCCGCGGGCCACGAAGGTCGCGTCCTTGATCCCCGCTTCGTCGCCGGGCTGCTTGCTTAGGAGCTCGGTCTTGTAGCCCCTGCGCTCACACCAGCGAAGGTACATCCGCAGCAGGATCTCCGCCCAGTCCTGGGCTTCGGTGCCACCCGCTCCCGGGTTGATCGTGACGATGGCATCCGTGTCGTCGTCTTTGGTCAGCATCCGCTTGAGCTCGAGGCCCCGTACCTCGTGCTCGAGTGACGGAAGCTGCTCGGCCACATCCGCGACGACTTCCTGGTCTCCCTCGCTCGCGGCCAGCTCCAACAATTCCAAGAGATCCCGAGCTTCGCGCTCGACATGCTCGAATTCCTTGAGTGTTTCCTCGGCGGACGCGCGCTCCCGCATCATCCTCTGCGCCTTCTGCTGGTCGTCCCAAAAGCCCTCGGCCAGGCTGAGATTGGTCAGACGGTCGATGGTGTGACGCAGGCCTTCGAGGTCAAAGATACCTCCCCAGCGCTTCCATGCGCTGTACGAAGTCTTGAAGTTGTTCGCGACATTCCCCTGGTGTCATGTCTCTGGGCGCGGACTAGCCCGCCCTTCGACCGGTGTCAAAACCCCGTAAAGGCGACGCTGTGCGCCGCCCACGGGGCTTCGGGCCTTTTCTTGGGTTAGTCTCGTGTTTTGGGCTTGTGTTGGGGAAGGCTTTCCGGTTCACTTTCGCGCAATGAGTAGGTCGGTAGGTTTGAGGATTGGTGTGCTCGTCGTCGGGCTAGTGTGGCTCACCGCGTGCGACACGGCGAAGTTCGCGGCCGACTCGACCTCCGGCCTGTTCCAACGGGCGGCGCCGGCCATCGAGCAGTATTGGGACTACGAGACTGCGGGCGCCGCGTTCCCGGCGGCGATCATCCAGCTCGAGGGCATCATGCGCGTCGTCCCGGACAACGAAGTCGTGGTGATGTCGACCATCGGAGCCTACATCGGCTACGGCACCGGCTGGATCGAGGATCGGGTCGAGGTCGCCGATGCCAAGGACGACTGGGAAGAGGCCGAGGACCTCCGTGCCCGCGCGTTGATCATGTACGAGCGAGCCTGGGATCTCTCGAAGCACCTGTTGCGCATGAGGGACGAGAGTTTCAACGACGCCCTTTCGCTCGGCCCGGAGGGGCTCAAGATTTGGCTCGACGCGGTGCTGACCAAGCCCGAGGACGCGGCGCTGGCCTTTTGGGCGGGGGCTTCGCTCGGCGCGCGCATCAACATGGGCATGGAAGACATAGACACCGTGGCGGACCTCCCGCTCGCCAAGGTGCTGCTCGCCCACTCCGTCGAGCTCGACCCCGAATGGCTCTTCATGACTCCCATGATGACCCTCGGCGTCCTGGCGGCCTCGGAGTTCCCGCCCGACATGGACCGCGCGAAAACGATTTTCGACGAGGTGTTGGAGGGCACCGAGCGACGTAATTTGATAGTCCAACTGAATATGGCGAGGTTCTACGCCGTCAACAAGGGAGACTCCAAGCTCTTCAGGGAGTTGCTTACCGAAGTGCTCGATGCCGGGGATGTGCTACCTGAAGCACGGCTGACCAACGTCATCGCGAAGCGTAGAGCGCAGCGGTACTTGGACCGGATCGAGTTTTTCTTTAGTGACCTCAGCGAGTAGCCCATGCTCAAAATGAAGCCCCTGTTCGTGGCAATCCTCGTCGCGGGCGTTTTCCTAACGCCTGGCACCGTGTCGGGGCCGAGCGCCAACGCCGAGGGGGCGACGGTGATCCGTTTCGCCTCTCTCGCGCCAGCCGGTTCGGCGTTCATGAAAGTCATGAAAGCGTGGAACCGAAGCCTGAAGAAGCAGACGGAGAACCGCGTCGAGCTTCGGTTCTATTCGGGCGGCAGTCAGGGCGATGAGCGCGACTTCATCCGCAAGGTACGTGCGGGGCAGATGGACGCGGCCGGCGTGTCGACGACCGGGCTTGGAATGGTAGCGCGCCCAGTGTTGGTGCTCACGGCGCCCGGGTTGATCACCGAGTACCCGCAGCTCGAGCGTGCCCGCTCGCAACTCAATGACCGGTTTGCGAAGATGTTCGCGGATGCCGGATTCAAGTTGCTGGCGTGGGGGGAGGCTGGAAAGAACCGCCTGTTCTCGGTCAACGAGTTTGCTCGACCCTCGGATCTCAAAAGCGGGCGGCCTTGGGCTTGGAAGGACGACCCGGTCTTCGCCGAGTTCATCACCGTCATCGGCGCCAACCCGGTTCGCTTGGGCCTTCCCGAGGTCTACCCCGGCCTTCAGACCCGAATGATCGATACCGTCCCGGCCTCGGCGATCGCGGCGGTTGCGCTCCAGTGGTACACGCGCCTCAAGTACCTGGCCAAGGACAACTTCGGCATCATCGTGGGTGGCTCGATCATCAAGCAAGAGAAGTTCGATTCGCTTTCAGAGGTCGACAAGCAAGTGTTGATCGACACGAGCGAGAGAGCCGCCCGTGCCCTCGATTCACTCGTGCGTCGAGACGACGATCGCGCCTACAAGTCTTTGGTGAAACGGGGAATGATCGAGGTCGACACGTCGGCATACAAAGCCGAATGGGACGCGGTCGCTTTGAAGACCCGTCACAATCTCATAGGGCGCGTTTACAGCAAGAGCCTGCTCGACGCCGTGGAAAAGATCGTCGCCGGCAACTGAGTCATGCTCATCGTCCTAAACACGCTCGTGTCGGCGCTGGTCATCGGTGTCGCGGCGTGGCTTTCGAGGCGATACCCAGGTACGGCCGGGTTTCTCGTCGCGTTGCCATTGGCGACGATGCTGGTCCTCCCGCTTGCCTATCTCCAGCACCGCGATGCGGCGAGTGTGTTCGACATGGCGCGTAGCATTCTGGTGGCGCTGCCGATCACGCTCCTATTCTTCATCCCGTTCTTGCTGCGGGACCGCTTCTCGTTTTGGGGGGCGTACACGCTCGGATGCGCGCTATTGCCGGTTGGATATTTCCTACACCGCGCAGTGATGCGGGCGCTTAGCTAGGCGATAGTGTGGGGGTGGTGGGGTGGGACAAACTGAGGCCGCAGGCCGTCTAGAGATACGCCCCGCCGTGTACGTCGATTGTCTCGCCCGTGAAATAATCACAGTCGAAGATGAACTTCACCGCGCGCCAGATGTCTTCGGGCTGTGCCATTCGCCCTAGCGGGATGGACGCCTTCATCATCTCCAAAGCCTTTGGGTTCATCCCAGCGGTCATCGGGGTCTCGACGGCGCCGGGAGCGACGGCAGCCACGCGAATGCCGTACGGGGAAAACTCCTTCATCCACGTGCGCGTGTTGGCGGCGAGCGCGGCCTTGGCCGAAACGTAGTTCGTCTGGCCCCGGTTTCCATGGCGGGCGACCGAGGAGATGTTCACGATCACGCCCTCCACACCCTGCTCGACCATGTGGGCCACGACCTCCTGCACCATCAGGACCGCCCCGGTGAGGTTGACGGCGATCACGGCGTCCCAATCCTCACGTGACATTCGGCGAATCTCGCCGGTCCTCCTGCTCTTTCCGACCCAGAGCGCGTCGCGGATGATCCCGGCGTTGTTGATCAATGCGTTGAGCCCACCCATCTCCTCGGCCGCCCAAGGCACGAAGCTCGCGATGTCGTCCTGGTCGGCGACATTGAGGCGATGTCGGTGAATCCCGTCGGGGAGGGCGGCGAGGGCTTCCTCGTTGACGTCGCCTACCGCGACTTGGGCCCCCGCTTCGTGAAGGCGTTTGGCGAAGTGCTCTCCGAGACCGGAGGCGCCGCCCGTGATGATGACTTTGAGTTGGTCGAGGTCCATAGGGAGATTCCTAGCCGCTTCGATGGTTCGGATGCAAGCCGTTGGGGGCTAAAAGGTGCCGCTCATAGCGAGGCCGAATCCGCGGCGAGATGCGGCTGGCGAAAGCCGAAAGCTCACTTGTTGCCCAGAGCTCGAGATCTTCTTGGCCTGATACTCGTTCCATGCCGCCTCGCTCGGGGTCGGGCTGAACGAGAGTCCGAAGGCGGCGAAACCAGTGGCAATGAAGATCCCGCCGATCACCCAGGCATTGATCCTGTCGCTCTGACTATTATCCGGCACAGGCGACAAACCCAGCACGACCATTCCGGCCAGCGCATGGGTCAGGCCGTTCCATCGGATCAAGAGTCGCTCGCCTTCACGGGTCTCAGCCGACGACAGCAGCTCCCCCTCGGTGCGAGCCAGCTCGAGGTCGGTGATGCCGTCCTTTTTCGCCGTGCGCCAACGTTCGAGCCTGCGCTTCTCGTGCGAGATACGTGTGGCCGCGAAGATGCCGGTGGTGAGGTCTGCGGCGCCCAGGGTCATGAACATGATCCCCAGGCCGCGGCTGAACTGGCTCTGTGGCGGATCTTCAGACAGTCGCCAGCCGCCGATACCGAGAAGGATCGAGCCGCCGACGATCCCGGTGGCGGCGCCGAATTTCTGTTCGCGAATGGTCTTCTCCGTGGCTGTGATCAGCAGCCGATCCATGAGCTGGGCGTTGGCCGAGAGTGCCGTCGGGCTCGGTGCGGGGCCCTCGGTGTCGATGACGGCGGCGGCCGGCGGCGGGGTGGTAAGCGGGGGCATGCCCTCGGCCTCCATCACCTCTTCCTCCGGCACTAGATCTTCCTGGGCCGCGGCGATGTCGACGGGCAGCGCGCCACTCGCAACAGCACAAAGCACGAACAAGAAAGCGGCGCTGCGCATGACCGGGGCGGGAATAGCAGCTCCTAGTAGCTAGGGCTACCGCCGATGGCGTGCTAGCGTCGGCGACCGATGACACGTTTCTTAGTGCGCCTGGCGATCGGGGTCTCGTGTTTTGCCGTTCTGTTCACGATCCTGCTCAACATCCGCTACGGCGGTGGCGATCCATATCCCGACCTCAGCGGCACGCCGATCTTCGACGAGAGTGCGCTCGAGGTCGTGGTGACGAGCCCCGAGCCGATCGGCAATCTTGCGGTGTCCTCCGATGGGCGCGTGTTCTACACGATTCATCCCGAGAGTCGCCCGAGCGGAGCCAAGCTTCTCGAGTGGGTTGACGGGGCGGCGAAGCCCTTCCCGAGTGAAGCCGCACAGACGCTCTTTGAAACGCCGCTCGGTATCGCCATCGATCGGCAGAATCGGCTCTGGACGATCGACCACGGGAACCATGGGACGGGGCAGCCTCGGCTCTTCGCTTTTGATCTCGCGACTGGGGCCGTCGCGCACGAGCATGTGTTCGATTCATCGGTCGCTCAACTGGGATCGTTTCTCCAGGACCTGCAGGTCGACTCGACCGGGCAGCACGTTTTCATCGCGGACGTGAGCTTCTGGCGGAAGAACCCTGGATTGATCGTGTATGACGTCGAAGTGGGAAAGGCACGGCGGGTCTTGAACAGTGATCCCTCGGTGTCCGCACAGAATTGGCTGATTCGGAATCCGACCAAAGACATGAAGTTCTTTGGAGGCCTGGTGGTGCTCAAGCCTGGCGTCGACGGGATTGCGATCGATCGCGACGACCAGTGGGTCTACTACGGGGCGATGGCCCACGACACGATGTACCGAGTCAAAGTCTCGGACCTTCTCGATGAATCGCTCGGCGATGGGGCACTCGGGGCGCGGGTGCAGGCAGTTGGCGCGAAGCCCCTCAACGACGGGCTCAGCACCGACAACGACGGCAATCTGTTGCTCACGGACGTCGAGCACGGCGCGGTGATCCGTATGACTCCCGGGGGCGAGCTCACGACGCTGGTGCAGAGCGACCAGATTCGATGGGCCGACGCGTTGAGCTACGGGCCCGATGGCTGGCTCTACGTGGCTGACAGCGCCATTCCGGACCAAATGCTGCAGTCGAAGGCGCACATGGCGGCGCGCGCGCCGTATCACATCTTCCGCTTCAAACCGGACATCGACGGCGTTCCGGGGCAGTGATCAACGACGCTCAGGACTCGTCTTCGATCTGCAGTTGATGTTGGTGGGCCGCGCTCACGAAGTCGACATACTTTTGGGGGTCTTGACGTTTGAGCTGCCACGCATCTCGGCCATCGGCCATCGGTTGCACGTAGAGCTCTCCATCGCGAAGCGCGTCGATGGCGGCCTTGGCTACGTCCGGGGCCTGCACCTTGGACCGCTCCATCCACTTGCGCATTCGAGCTTCTTCTTTCGGCGTCGACTTGCCGCGCTCGACGTTGATGATGTTCGTTTGAAAGAAAGTGGGGCAGAGCACCGACACGCGAATCCCCGAGCCCTTGTACTCGGCGTAGAGGCTTTCGCTCAAAGAGACGACCCCTGCCTTCGTCACGTTGTAGGGGGCCATGCTGGGTGGGCTGAGAAGGCCTGCTGCAGAGGCCACGTTCAGGATGTATCCGCGGCCTTGGGCTTTCATCTTCGGGATCGCGGCCTGGCATCCGTAGATCACTCCCCACAGATTGATATCGACGATCCAACGCCAATCCTCGATCGAAATTTCGTCGAAGGGGCCCCCGAGGGCGACTCCGGCGTTGTTGCAGATGAGATCGATGCCCCCGAGCCGTTTCTCGGTCTCCTCGACCAGTTCGAACACTGCAGCTCGGTCGGTGACGTCGCATGTGATCACCTCCGTCTGCGCGCCTCGCTCCCGCGTCAAGGACGCGGTTTCCTCCGCTCCGGTTTGGTTGACGTCGGAAACGACGAGGGAGGCGCCGAGGTCCGCCAGATGAAGTGCCAGCCCGCGGCCGAGACCGCTGCCGCCACCGGTGATCACCGCGCGCAGCGGTTCTGGAAAAGACATCGGTCGAGGGAAGCGCCGATCAGGACGGCCGTCAAGGCGCTTGCCAGGGCCCCGGTCGATGGGGGAAGGTTCGTCGTCCATGGATGAGAAACGAAAGCGCAGTTTTTGGGGTTGGGGCTGGGAGGACAAGTTCCCCGATGCCGCCGGACGCAAGGCGATCGGGGAGCATGCGCAGCTGCTGCTCGGGTTCAGCCCTGAGCGTTGTGACGAGCCTCCGGCGCTCGAATCGATCGAGCTTCGCCCGGCCCGCATCGAAGTGCCCTCGAGCTTGTCGGGGTTCGTCTCCGATCGACACGAGGCGCGTGTCCGTCACACCTACGGGAAGAGCTTCCGTGACCTGATGCGGGGCTTCCGGGGGGACTTTTCGAATGCCCCGGACCTGGTCGCGACGCCCGGAAGCGAGGACGACATCGTAGCGGTCCTCGATTGGGCAAGCGATGCAAAGGTGGCGGTGATTCCGTACGGCGGCGGCACGAGCGTCGTCGGCGGCGTCGAGGGAGATGTCGGTGATTCTCATCGGGGCGTGCTCAGCTTGGACCTCGGTCGACTCGATCAGGTGCTCGAGGTGGAACGGAGCTCGATGTCGGCGCGCATTCAGGCGGGGACGCTCGGACCTTCGCTTGAGTCACAGCTCGCCGAGCAGGGGCTGACCCTCCGCCACTTCCCCCAGTCGTTCGAGTTCTCGACGCTCGGGGGCTGGATCGCGACCCGAGCCGGGGGCCACTTCGCCAC
>CAXMND010000087.1:0-20254 GCA_964194675.1 uncultured Coxiellaceae bacterium
CCGAAGCGCCGAAGGGGCGTGTTCTTTGTAGCCGCGTCGATCCACTCCTGGCTCAGCTCACCGCGTTCCACCAGCTTTGGAAACATTCCGGCGTCCACGACGCCGACCGCGACGTTGTTGGCGCGGATCCCGTACCGCCCTTCCTCACGTGCAATGGCGCGTACCAGAGCCTCGATCGCTCCTTTTGGCGCGACCGACAGAACATCGCCCGGCGGGACGCGCTTGAGCCCCGCCGAGCTGATGAATACGATCGAACCCTGGCTCCGTCGGAGGAGCGGCAGTGCCGCATGAACCACGTGAAAGAAGCCGTTTACATCCCAGTCCATCGTGTTGCGCCATTGTTCTGGGGTCACTTTGCTGACGTAGGGCTGGTCGATGTGCGTGCCGGCTGCATGGACGATCGTATGGATCGACCCGTGCTCCTCCACGAGCGCGTCGAGGCACCCAGCGACCGACTCGAGGTCTCCGAGCGAGAGCCCGTGCACGGAGCAGGTACCGCCTGCGGCTCGAATGTTCTCGGCGACCTCTTCGGCGGCCGCTTCATTCTTCCGATACGTGATCGCGAGAGGGACTCCCCGCTCTGCGAAACCGCGCGCCACCGCGCTTCCGATGCCACCACTGCCACCCACCACCAGGGCCACACCCTTCGGAAACTCATCCATGCGCACGCTCCCTCAGCTCGAATTTCACTACTTTGCCCGTCGCGTTGCGCGGCAGTGCACCTAGCACTTCGACGTTTCGAGGCACTTTGAAGTTGGCCATATTTTCTCGGCTCCACGCGATCACTTCCTCGGGGGTAATCGACCGACCGGGCGCCGGTACGACGAAGGCCATTCCGACCTCACCGAGGCGTTCATCGGGCACTCCGATCACCGCGACCTCTCCGATACCCGGCATGTTGAGCAGGGTGTTCTCGATCTCGGCGGGATAGGCGTTGAACCCGCCGACGATGAACATGTCTTTCAATCGGTCGGTGATCTTGATGTATCCCCGCTCGTCCAAGGTGCCGATGTCACCGGTGTGCAGCCATCCATCGGCGTCGATCGCCTTCTTGGTTTCTTCCTCGGCGTCGAAGTAGCCCTGCATCACGTTGTAGCCTCTGACGACGATCTCTCCGGGCTCATTCGGGGGCATTGGATTCCCCTCACCGTCCACGATCCTCACCTCGACGTCCGGAATCGCCCTCCCACTGGTCGTTGCGATCGTCTCGGGGTCATCGTCCAGTCGACACATCGTCACTACGCCGCTGCTCTCGGTGAGCCCGTACGCGGTGATGATCGTCTCGAAGCGAAGCTCGTTTTTCATGCGGTGGATGAGCTCCACCGGAATCGACGCAGCTCCGGTTACCGCCAGGCGGAGGCTCGAGATATCGAAGTTGGCTCGTTCGGGGTGCAGCAGCAGCGACTGATAGAGTGAAGGGGGACCTGGAAGCATCGTGATGCGGTCTTGCTGCACGCGCTTCAGCACGACGTTCACGTCGAAGATCGGTTCGGGGAAGGTCGTGGCACCGCGCATGAGCGACGAGAACCATCCCGCTTTGTAGCCGAAGCTGTGAAAGAATGGCAGAACGATTAGATAGCGGTCACCTTCTCTAAGACCCACGATCGAGCTCCAGGTATCGAATACGCGCAGGTTCTGTGCGTGCGTGCACATCACGCCCTTTGGCTTGCCCGTCGTTCCAGAGGTGAAGAGAATGTCGGCGATGTCGTCGGGGTCGATCTCGGCTGCGCGTTCCGTCGCGGCGTTGGGTGCGGTATCTTTCGCGCGCGCCAGGAAGCCCTGGTAGGTCAGCGTTCCCTCCGGGGCGTCGCCGCGAAGCACGACGACATCGTTGAGCTCTGGCAGTTTGGCGCCCGAGTTGCGAAGCAACGACACGTAGTCGACGTCGAGGAACCCCGTCACCGTGAAGAGAGCCTTCGCCCCACTCTTTTCGATCAGGTACGCCGCCTCGATACCCTTGTACCTGGTGTTGACCGGCACGATCACGGCGCCCGCGGTGTTGATCGCCAGCGCCGCAACGATCCACTCCCACATGTTCGGGGCCCAAATCGCGACGCGGTCGCCTCTTTCGATACCGATCGCGATCAGTGCACGGGCCGCCTCATCCGAGCGTTTGGCCACGCCCGCAAAGCTGATCGTCGTGTCGCGGTCGACGATGGCCTCGGCATCGCCAAGCAGTTGCGCCTGTTGTGTGACGAGTTCCGGGATCGTTCGGGCTTGCGGACCCACGCGATTTGTATCAGTCATTTAGGCCCCTTTTTGGCGGACACTAGATATCGCCATCGGCCGCACAGGGCAACGGCTCGCGGTCGGGCCGATCTATTACACCCCCGTTTATGGATTGACCATCGATGTAACGCGGTCATACTCGGGCATTCCTTTTGGTGGAAGGAGTCGCTCTTTTCTGGGCGCATATCTCTTTACGACTGGCTTAATCATGGACTGGGACTGGGACGCCAATCCGATCTACGAATCGGATCGAATACGAATTGACGGGACGCTCTCTCCGCTGGTCGTCTATTCCTTCAAGCTTCCGCGGCAGGTTACCGATGAGGAGATTCAGCTCATGCTGGACCTCGCTGACTTCCACCTCGAGCGGAACCTCCCGTACGTCGCCCTCATCGAGCTTCGGCGAGGCACCGGCATCATTGTGGCCAGGCAACGCCGAATGTTTGCCGATTGGCTGGACGCCCGCCGCGAGGAGCTCCAGCGTGACGACTACAGCACCGTGGTCGTCTTACCTGAGGCGATCTTTCGTGCGGTTCTGCGCGTGGTCTACCGATTTCGTACCCCACCGATTCGTACGCTGACCGCGGCCGATACGTCGGCGGCGGCCGATGTGGCCCGCATTGAGCTCGATCGTATGGGTCAGCCGGTAACCCCGGGGATCGAAGCGTTGCTCGAGCGGCTGCGTGCCCGCGCACTATCGCCTACTTGACCGGTGGACTGAAACGCGTTTCACTTCTGCCCTACGTCGAGGGGACACGCATTGGGCATCTCGCATGAAATCATTGATGGAATCGCTGAAGTCGTCGTCGACTATCCGCCGGTCAATGCCATTCCGGTGAGCGGCTGGTTCGAGCTCGCCGAAGTGATCACCAAACTCGGCAACAACCCCGAGACCCGCGCCGTCATCCTTCGTGCCGAGGGTCGGGGCTTCAATGCCGGGGTGGACATCAAGGAAATGCAGAACACCGAAGGGTTCGACGCGCTCTTGGGCGCCAACCGTGGGTGTTGGGAGTCCTTCAAGGCGGTTTACGAGTGCAAAGTGCCCGTGATCACCGCTGTGCACGGGTACTGCTTGGGCGGAGGGATTGGGCTCGCCGGCAACTCGGATATCATCATTGCGGCAAAGGGCACGAAATTTGCCCTTCCCGAGGTCGATCGAGGCGCGCTCGGGGCAGCGACGCATCTCGCTCGGCTCGTGCCTCCGCTCAAGATGCGGGCGATGGTACTCACTTGTGAGCCAGCGACTGCGGAGCAGCTTCACGCGTGGGGCTCGGTCCATGCGGTCGTCGAGCCCGAAGACCTCGCCAACAAGGCGCGTGAAGTCGCGCAGACCTTCACCAAGAAGATTCCGAGGGTCGTTCGTGTCGCCAAAGAATGCCTCAACAACATCGACCCGGTTGACGTCAACCGATCGTATCGGTTCGAGCAAGGCTTCACCTTCGAGCTCAATTTGGCGGGTGTGGCCGACGAGGCGCGGGACGCGTTCGTCGACAAAGCCGATAAGAAGTGAGGTTAGGTCGTGATCGACAAGCGAATGACGGCGGATGAAGCCGTTGCCGAGATTACCGACGGCATGACGATCGGCATCGGAGGCTGGGGCTCGCGCCGAAAGCCAATGGCGTTCGTGCGAGCTCTGGTTCGCAAAGGTGTTCAAGACCTGACCGTGGTCTCCTATGGTGGGCCCGACGTCGGGATCCTGTGCGCGACGGGTCAGGTGAAAAAGGCCGTCTACGGGTTCGTTTCGCTCGACTCGATCGCGCTCGAACCTCACTTCCGAAAGGCACGCCAGAACGGCACCATTGAAGCCGTCGAGCTCGATGAGGGCATGTTTCTCCTCGGACTTCGCGCTTCAGCGCAGCGTTTGCCGTTTCTTCCCACGCGCGCCGGCCTTGGCTCCGACGTGTTGAAGATCAATCCCCACCTCAAGACGGTGAAGTCGCCATACGACGACGGGGAAGAGCTCGTCGCCGTGCCTGCTCTCAGGCTCGACGTTGCGTTCATCCACATGAATCGGGCCGATGCCTCCGGCAACGGCCAAGTGCTCGGCCGCGACCCGTACTTCGATCACCTCTTCTGTATGTCCGCCAACCGGGCCTACATGAGCTGCGAGAGAGTCGTTTCCACCGACGAGCTCGTGCGTGGAGGCCCCCTTCAGAGCTTGCTGATCAGTCGCATGATGGTCGACGGCGTGGTGGAAGCGCCGGGGGGCGCACACTTCACCGAATGTCCGCCCGACTACCCGAGGGACGAGAAGTTCCAACGCGAGTACGCTGCAACCGTCAAGAACGACTCCGAGTGGAAGATGTTTCGCGAGAAGTACCTCGAGGTCAGCGAGGAAGAGTATCAAAAGGCGGTGGCGTCATGAGCAGCACGGAAGCTACACGGGCTGACGTTTGTGCGCTTGCCGTCGCGGAGTGCTTTCGCAACGACGGCGAGATCTTGGTGAGCGCGATGGGCACCACCCCGAGTCTTGGCGCGCGGCTGGCAAAGTCCACCTTCGAGCCGAACCTGCTGATGACCGATGGGTTCAATCTCTTGCTTCGGCGCGCGCTTCCGCTCGGGACCGAACCGACCGACGAGGACGTCGAGGGATGGTTGCCTTTCGGTTCGGTCTTCGAAACGCTTTGGTGGGGACGCCGTCACGTGATGATGGGCGCTTCTCAGATCGATCAGTTCGGCAACCAGAACATCGCCTGCATCGGTCAGTGGGAGCACCCCAAGGCGCAGCTGCTTGGCGTACGCGGCGCTCCGGGCAATACGATCAACCACACGACGAGTTACTGGGTCTCCAACCACAACGCGCGCGTGTTCGTGCCGAACGTAGACATGGTCAGCGGGGTTGGGTACGACCGGGCGGCTTCGCTTGGCGAGGCCAGCAGCCGCTTTCACGAGATTCGTCGCGTAGTGAGCAACCTTGGCGTCTTCGATTTCAACACGCCGGATCACCGTATGCGTCTGGTCTCGGTCCATCCCGGCGTCGAGGTCGACCGAGTTCGAGACAACACGGGATTCGAGTTGGTGGTCTCTGATCGCGTGGACACCACCGCAGTACCTACCTCAGATCAACTGGCCGCCCTCCGCGAGCTCGACCCGCAGGGGTATGCACAAAAGGAAGTTGCTGTATGACCCACGGCACGCTGCACACTCGAATTTGCGACCTGTTTGGCGTCGAGTATCCGGTCGTCCAGACGGGGATGGGCTGGGTCGCCGGCGCGAGCCTGACGTCCGCGACGAGCGAGGCGGGAGGCCTCGGGATCCTCGCGGCCGCGACGATGACCCTCGATGAGCTTGCCGATGCGATCGCCAAGCTCAAGGACCGCACGACCAAGCCCTTCGGCGTGAACTTGCGAGCCGACCAGGCCGACGTCATGCAACGAGTCGACTTGCTCATCCGGGAGAAGGTCAAGGTTGCGAGCTTCGCGCAGGCTCCCGGCGAGAAAGTCATCAAGACCCTCAAAGATGCCGGAGTCGTGACGATGCCGACGATCGGCGCCCGCCGGCATGCCGAGAAGGTACAAGCTTGGGGCGTCGACGCGGTCATCGCGCAGGGTCAGGAGGGTGGGGGCCACACCGGTCAGATTCCAACTTCGATCTTGATTCCCGACGTGGCGTCCGCCGTCGACATCCCAGTGGTCGCTGCGGGTGGCTTCCGCGACGGCCGCGGTTTGGTGGCGGCGCTGGCGCTCGGAGCTTCGGGGATTGCGATGGGCACGCGTTTCCTTCTGACCCAGGAGAGTCACGTCCCCAACCACGTCAAAGAGGTCTACCTCGAGACCAAAGCCAACGGAACGATCGTGACCAGAGCGGTAGACGGCTATCCGCAGCGCGTCATCCGGACCATGCTGATCGACAAGCTCGAAAAGGCCAGCGTGCTGACTCGCTTTCCGCGAGCCTTGATCAACGCGTTGTCACTCATGAGGATCACGGGGACGTCGTTCTGGGACCTTCTGCGTGAAGGTCTTGCGATGAGAAAGAACGAGGGGCTCACCTGGTCACAGCTCGCGATGGCTGCCAACGCCCCGATGCTGACCAAGGCATCGATGGTGGACGGCCGCATCGAGGCCGGCATCCTGCCGACAGGGCAAGTCACGGGTGTGATCGACGAGATACCTTCGGTCGCCGAGTTGATTCAACGTATCGTGGGCGAGGCGGAAGAGACCCTGGCCCGCCTGGGAGCATGAGTCGCTTCGATGGACCTCGACTTCACAGCTGACGAAGAGGCGTTTCGCAGAGAGTGCCGCGCCTGGCTCGAGGCCAATGTCCCGACCGAGTTCCTGGCATCGGGCGACACCCGCGAGGGGTTCGCGCAACACATCGAATGGGAGCATAGGCTGTTTGATGCGGGGTGGGCCGCGGTGTCGTGGCCGAAGCAGTACGGCGGGCGCGAAGCGTCTTTGGTCGAGTGGTTGATTTTCGAGGAAGAGTACTACCGAGCCCGGGCGCCGAGCCGCGTCACCCAGAACGGGATCTTCCTCTTGGCTCCTACCCTCTTCGAGATCGGAACCGAGGAACAAAAAGAGCGAATCCTGCGTCCGATGGCGCGCGGCGATGTCACGTGGGGCCAGGCATGGTCCGAGCCGAACGCAGGAAGCGATCTTGCTTCGCTCAAGAGCACAGCCCGGCGGGTCGAGGGCGGATGGCGCCTGACCGGTCAGAAGACTTGGTCCACGCGGGCCGCGTTTTGCGACATGGCCTATGGGCTCTTCCGCACCGACCCGGAGCAGGCTCGCCATCGCGGATTGACCTATTTCATGTTCCCGCTTCATGCCGAAGGCGTGACCGTCCGTGGCGTGGATCGCTTGGATGGCGATGAGGGGTTTGCCGAGATCTTCCTCGAAGACGCCTTCGTGCCCGAGGCCGACATCATTGGCGCGGTCGATCAAGGGTGGAAGGTCGCCATGGCGACGACGAGCTCCGAGCGTGGGCTGAGCCTTCGGAGCCCCGGTCGGTTCGTGGCCACCGCTTCCCGACTGATCGATCTCTACCATCGATATCGTGATCGTTCCGATCCCGTCCTGCGCGACCAGGTCATTCAGGCTTGGATGGATGCGCAGGCGTACCGTTGGTTTACCTTCCAGACCGTGACTCGGATGATGCAGGGCGAATCGATCGGGCCTGACTCGAGTATGAACAAGGTGTTCTGGTCCGAGATGGACGTTCGCACCCACGAGACGGCCCTTGCGCTGATCGGCGACCTGCTGGAGCTCGACGAAGGCGCAGGAGGCGCGATCGACGACGGACAATGGATGAAGGGCTTCCAGTTCGCACTCGCGGGGCCCATTTACGCGGGAACCAATGAAATCCAGCGTAATATCATTGCTGAGCGCGTGCTCGGGCTTCCTCGAAAGTAACAACGATGCGCTTCGCCTTCACCGACGATCAGAAGATGCTGCGCGACACCGTTCGAGAAGTGTTGCAACGTGAATGCGCGCCCGAAGTCGTTCGCGCCGTATGGGAAGGTCGCCCCGAAGCTGCAGCCGCGGTTTGGGGCACCCTCGCTGAAACTGGCGTCATCGGCATGACCGCATCGGAAGACGCTGGTGGGATGGCGATGAGCGAGCTCGATTCGATCCTGCCGTTCGAAGAAGTTGGGTATGCCGCGTTGCCCGGGCCCCTCGTCGATACAGTGGCCGTGGGAATTCCGCTTCTCGACGCAGCGGGGACGGACGCCCAAAAAGATCGGTGGCTCGGCGCAGCCGTTGCAGGCGACTCAAAAATGGTCGTCTCTTTCGAAGGCCAGAGCATCGTGCCCTATGCCGCTTCGGCGGACGTTCTCATCGCAGAGCGCGAGGGGGTAGGGTACTGCATTCCGATGTCCGAGGTGTCCACGGTTCCCGAGCAATCGGTCGACCGCGCTCGCCAACTGGCGCGCATCAACTTCGAAGAGAGCGAAGCTCACCGTATGCGGGGCGACGTGGACGCCCAAGCGCTCTTGTCTCTAGCCAAAGAGCGCGCAACCCTGGCGACTGCCGCCCAACTGATCGGCCTCAGCCGTCGCATGCTCGATATGGCGGTGCAGTACGCCAAAGACCGAGAGCAGTTTGGCAAGCCCATCGGCGCGCAGCAGGCAGTGAAGCACCTGCTCGCCAACGCGCTGATCGAGCAGGAGTTCGCTCGTCCGATGGTTTACCGGGCGGGTTGGTCGATGGCCACGGCTCAAGAGACTTCTGAGGTTGATGTCTCGCTCGCCAAGATCTATGCAGGCGAGGCTGCAAGATTCGTGGCGAAGCAGGCGCTTCAGGTGCACGGAGCGATTGGCTACACGATCGAATGCGACCTCCATATGTGGATGAAACGCGGCTGGGCACTGGCCGCGGCTCGGGGCGATTCGGCTCTCCACCGCGAGCGTATCGGCCGCCATATTCTTTAGACTTCGGGGGCGGCGCCTTGCGGGCGGTAACCGTTACCCCTAGAAATATCCCATAGCGAGGTTTTGATGGCTGAAGCATACATCGTCGATGCAGTTCGTTCGCCCGTAGGAAGAAAGCGCGGAGGGCTGAGCGAAGTTCACTCTGCAGATCTTGGCGCCCACGTGATCAAGGGCGTGGTAGAGCGCTCAGGGATCGACCCCGGGATCGTCGAGGATGTGGTCTTTGGCTGTGTCGATAGCGTTGCTACGCAAGCCGGTGACATCGCTCGCACCTGTTGGTTGGCTGCCGGCTACCCGGAGCACGTTCCGGGCGTCACCATCGACCGCCAGTGCGGCTCCTCTCAGCAAGCCGTCCACTTTGCGGCGCAAGGCGTGATGAGCGGCACGCAGGATGTCGTCGTTGCGGGCGGCGTCCAAAACATGAGCACGATTCCGATCGGTGCCTCGATGATCGTGGGTAAAGAGCTCGGTATTCCCGATCCGTTCTCGGGGTCCGTGGGCTGGACCGAGCGATATGGAGACCGGCCCGTCAATCAGTTCCACGGCGCCGAAATGATTGCCAAAGAATGGGATCTATCTCGTGAAGAGCTGGAGAGGTTTGCGCTCGAGAGCCATCGACGGGCCATTCATGCCCAAGACGAAGGACGTTTCGATCGCGAGATCATTCCCTTTGGTAGCGTAACCGCCGATGAGGGCCCGCGCCGAGACACTACGCTCGAAAAGATGGCCGCGTTGCCGATCTTGATGGAGGGAGGTCGCCTCACCGCGGCGGTCGCAAGCCAGATTTCGGATGGCGCTGCGGCTGTGCTCGTCGTTTCGGAAAAGGCGCTCAAGGAGCACAACCTCAAGCCTCGAGCCCGCATCCATCACCTCAGCGTTCGTGGCGAAGATCCGATTCGAATGCTCTCCGCTCCGATCCCCGCGACGAAGTACGCGCTCGAGAAAGCGGGCATGAGCCTCGACGATATGGACCTGGTCGAAATCAACGAAGCCTTCGCACCCGTGGTCGTCGCCTGGGCCAAGGAGCTCGGCGCCGACCTGAGCAAAGTGAACGTGAACGGCGGGGCGATCGCGCTCGGCCACCCGCTCGGTGCCACGGGCGCCAAGCTCATGACGACCCTTCTTCATGAGCTCGAGCGCACCAACGGCCGGTACGGTCTGCAGACGATGTGCGAGGGCGGCGGCCAGGCCAACGTCACCATCATCGAACGCCTAAGCTGATTTTGATATGGGTTGTGAAACGCCGCACAAAAATTCGCCTCTTTGTAGACACCCGCCTTTAGGGTCGGCATCATGTAGGTCGAGGTCGCAGCGTGCACTACGCGGCCCGGGCAGACCATGAGCTCGAAGTTACCGAAACACGGATCCGACCGACCCCCTCCCTTGCGAAAGCACTCCGAGGTGCGCCCGGCCACGGACCCGGATAATCGTCGTTATGCGGAGCGCTGGCCATCGGATGCTCGGGTGGAAATTCTGGCTCCGCTCCAGCAAGAGGCGGTAGCGCTCGATGTAAGCACTGCTGGTGTCCAGCTCTCGCTTCAGGGTTGGCTCTCGACGGGCACGATCTGCGACCTGCGAATCACCACGCATACCGGTAGGGAGATCTACAAGCGTGCTCGTGTGATCTGGGCGCGCCGGGTCGGCGAAGAATGCGTTGCCGGGCTGCGCGTGGTGGGTTCGATCAACCCGCCGCCCAGCCCGTAGAGGCGCTGGCAGAGCTCGACGATCGGGCGTGGGTTCTCGGTCGTACGCCGATTGCTCCTTCTATGGCGGTTTTTCGGCTCCAGCAATGTGGCGGCTTGACGCCGTGCCCTTCGCAAAATAGAACATGTTTCACTTTGCTTTCACCCTTTTTCTCTAGCCGAACCGGGAGGTGGGCATGGCCAAAGTAGCCAACACAGAAGAGTATTTCAGCACCCTGGCGGATCGCTTCGCGGCCGGCGGGGCCAAGGGCGTCACCGCTACGATGCAGTACAGCCTGAGCGGCGACGGCGGCGGGGACTGGGTCGTCACGATCGACGATGGCGCTTTCAAAGGCGTCGAGCCCGGCACCACCGAGAAGCCGACGCTTCACATCATGATGGACGCCGCAAAGTTTCTCGAGATGGCCAATGGCGACCTCGACGGCCGAAAGGCATTCCTCACGCGCAAGCTCAAGGTGAAGGGCAACATCGCTCTCGCCCAGAAGATGCAGAAATTCTTCCCACAGGGCTAACGACACATCGAAAGACACTCATGAGCGACTTCCTTTCGGCGCCGTACGTACTAGAATATACGTACACCCGAAGCACCGGGCCGGTGATCGGCCGTTTCCTGGAAAGCCTTCGTTACGGTGTTCTCGAAGGCGTCAAGACGGCCGATGGCCGCGTGCTTTGCCCGCCCCTCGAATACGACGAGGCGGGTGACGCGACGACCGGCGAGTTCGTGCAGTTGCGACCGAGCGGCACGGTGAAGTCGTGGACATGGGTGACCGAGCCGCGAAAAGGGCATCCGTTGGATCGTCCTTTCGCGTTCGCATTGGTTCAGATCGATGGCACCGACAACGCCATGTTGCACGTGGTGGACGCTGGGGAGCAGAAGCGGATGAAGACCGGGTTGCGCGTGCGCCTCCGTTGGGCAGAAGAGCGCAACGGGACGATTCGGGACATCGCATGTTTCGAGCCGGTCCTGCCATATCTGCCAGGGCCGGTTCGCCTACAGTACAGTGTCCGTCCCGGGCACCACTACACTGCGTTTCTCAGGGGTCTACAGGAAGGCAAGCTGATCGGGGGCCGCGACCCCGAGTCTGGCAAGGTCTACGTGCCCCCGCGTGCGGCGGATCCGGTCACGGGCAATCCCACGAGCGAGTACGTCGAAGTCGCCGATACCGGGGTGCTCACGACATTTACGATCATTCGAATTCCGTTCGCGGGGCAAAAGCTCGAGCCGCCGTACTGCTTCGGGGCGATTGTGGTCGATGGGGCCGACATACCGATTTATCACCTGATCAGCGGCGTGCCCCACGACCAAATTCGCATGGGGATGCGTGTGAAGGCGAAGTGGAAGCCCAAAAAGGAGTGGGAGACTTCGCTCGAGAACATTCTCTACTTCGAGCCGACAGGCGAGCCCGACGCTCCGTTCGAGAGCTACGAGGAGCATCTCTGATGCGCGACGTTGCAATCGTTTCTTTCGCGCAGCTTCCGTCGGTGCGTGTTTCCAATGCCACGGACGAGGCCGAGCTGGTCCAATCGGTGACCTCGGAGGCGATGAAGCAGGTTGGCATCACCCAAGATGACATCGGTTTTACCTGCTCCGGGAGCACCGACTACCTGCCGGGGCGTCCGTTCTCGTTCGTTGCCGCCGTCGATGGGCTCAAGGCGTGGCCCCCGATTCGTGAATCGCACGTCGAGATGGACGGCGGGTTTGCGCTGTATGAAGCCTGGGTTCGATTGCTTCACGGAGACATCGATACCGCGCTCGTGTTTTCGTTCGGCAAGTGCTCGCTGGCCTCCGTGCCAGACGTTCTGAACCTGCAGAACGATCCGTACTACGTGCAGCCGCTCGGGCTCGACTCGATCAGCGCGGCTGCGCTTCAGGCCCAGGCCCTCATCGATTCGGGCAGGGCGACCGAGCGTGACTTCGCCGAAGTTGCGGTTCGCAATCGCAAGAATGCCCTCGACAATCCGAATGCCCAGATCAAGGGCGACTTCAGCGTCGATGAGCTCTTGGAGGAGCCGTATCTCAGCTCGCCGCTTCGCAAGAGCTTCTGTTCACCGCTGTCCGACTCGGCAGCCGCGATCGTGCTTGCCGCAGGAGACACCGCGAAGAAGCTCGCCAACCGCCCCGCCTGGATCCGGGGCATCGATCATCGCACCGAGCCCCACTCGCTCGGGCAGCGTGACCTGACCACCTCGCCGTCCAGTGAGCTCGCCGGGGAGAAAGCCGGGGTGGGGAAGGGCAAAGTCGACGTGGCGGAGCTCCATGCGCCTTTTGCCCATCAAGAGCTCATCCTGTGCGACGCGTTGGGTCTTGGCGACGACGTGATTGTCAATCCTTCGGGAGGCGCATTGGCAGCCAACTCGTTGATGACCGCCGGTCTCATTCGGTTTGGCGAAGCCGCCAGCCGCGTCCTTGGCGGCGAAGTGGACCGCGTGGTCGCGCACACGACCAGTGGCGTCTGCCTTCAACACAACCTCGTTGCCGTCTTGGAGGGCGACTAGTGGCCGAGCACTGTGCAGTCGTCGGCATCGGCCAAACCAAACACCGCGAGAGCCGGCGAGATCTGTCCATGCCCGGACTGATCCGGGTTGCAGCGCTGCAGGCCCTCGAAGACGCGGACATGACGTTCAAGGACGTCGACGCAATCGTAATTGGGACGGCGCCGGACATGTTCGAAGGCATCATGATGCCAGAGCTCTTCTTGGCCGACGCCCTCGGAGCTGCCGGTAAGCCGATCTTTCGGGTGCATACCGCGGGTTCGGTGGGCGGTTCGACCGCCGTCGTCGCCTCTCACTTGGTACAAGCGGGGGTACACGAGAAAGTTCTCACGGTCGGATTCGAGAAGCAGAGCGAGTCGAACGCGATGTGGGCCCTGTCCCCTGCGATTCCGTTTCAGCCACAGCTCGTAGCGGGAGCGGGAGGCTATTTCGCACCACTGATTCGCGCGTACATCCGCCGCTCGGACGCCCACCTTGACACCGGCTGCATGGTCGCCGTCAAGGATCGCGAGCACGGGCTGCTCAATCCATGTGCTCACCTCCACCTCAAACAGTCGCTCGAGCAGGTGAAGGCGTCTCCCATGTTGTGGGACCCGATTCGCTATTCCGAAACGTGTCCCTCCTCGGATGGTGCCGTAGCGATCGTACTCGTGAACGATAAACACGCGGACCGAGTCAAGAACCCCGCGTGGGTCAAGGGCACCTCGGTGCGAACCGAACGAACGTTCTTCGCCGGTCGCGATCAGGTCAACCCTGGCGCAGGAAAGCAATGCGCCAAGGACGTATACGACCAAGCCGGAATCTCCAACCCCTTCACCGAGATCGACTGCGCGGAGATCTACGTTCCGTTCTCGTGGTTCGAGCCGATGTGGCTCGAGAACCTAGGCTTTGCCGAAGAAGGCTCGGGCTGGAAGATGACGATGGAAGGCAAGACGAAGCTCGGCGCGGAGATGCCTATCAACATGTCGGGCGGGGTCATGTGCACCAACCCGATCGGGGCGAGTGGTATGCTTCGATTTGCTGAGGCCGCACGCCAGGTGCGCGGCACGGCAGACAAGCATCAGGTCGACGGCGCGAAGGTCGCTCTTGGCCATGCCTACGGCGGCGGCTCTCAATTCTTTGCGATGTGGATCGTGAGCTCGGAGCGATGAGTAGGAGAATCTGAAGTGGAATACAACCTTGCAGACTTGTACGAGGCAATCGCTGATGTGGTTCCCGACAACGAAGCGCTCGCTTCCGGTGATGTACATCTTACCTATGCGGAGCTCGACAAGAGGGCGAACCGTCTGGCGCACTTCCTTAAGTCACGAGGGGTTGGCCCGGGCGACCACGTCGGCTTACATCTCTACAACGGTCACGAGTTCGTCGAGGCGATTCTGGCACTCTTCAAGATCAGAGCGGTTGGCATCAACGTGAACTACCGTTTCGTGGCGCCCGAAGTCCGTTACATGATCGAGAACGCCGACCTCGAGGGAATGATCACGCAGCGGCGCTTCATTCCGATCATCAACGATGCCTCGGAAGGGTTCGAGCCGTTCAAAACGCTCATCGTGATCGAAGATGGGTCCGACGCCGTCGCGAATCAGGGGTCGATCGAATATGAAACCGCCGTGTCCCAAGGATCCGAGGAGCGCGGCTTTGAACCCCGCTCGGGTGACGACCTCTACATCATCTACACCGGCGGTACGACCGGGATGCCCAAGGGCGTGATGTGGCGACAAGAGGACCTCTTCTTCTCCGGTCTTCAAGGAGGCTCTCCAGGTGGTGAACCGGTGGAATCGCCCGAGCAGGTGATCGAGCAAACCAAGGAAGGCTGGTACACCGTTTCCATGCTTCCATGCGCACCCTTCATTCACGGATCGGCGCAGTTCACTCAGTGGATCTGCCATCTCACGGGAGGAAAACTGGTGCTTCAGCCCGGCGCGAGCTTCGACGCGAAGCGGATCCTGTCACTCGTTGCGGAGGAGGGCGCGTCGACGCTCTCGCTAGTCGGCGATGCGATGGCCATTCCGCTGATCGATGAGCTGAAGGCCGACGACTACGACATGGAGAACCTTGCCGTTATCGCATCGGCGGGCGCCATCCTTTCCGGGAGCGTACAAGCGGAGATCGAAGAGTTGCTCCCCGATGCCATGATCATCAACAGCTTCGGAACCAGCGAAGCTGGTGATCTCGGACGCGCGGCCGGAGATGAAGACAGCCACGAGGGTCGCCCGTCGTTCTACATGGGTGACGAAGTCACCGTGCTTGACGAGGAAGGGAATCAGATCGAGCCAGGCTCCGGAAAGATGGGCCTCGTCGCGCGTTCCGGGCGCCTTCCCCTCGGTTACTACAAGGATCCCGAAAAGACCGCAGAGCGTTTCAAGGAGTTCAATGGAAAGCGTTGGGTCGTGCCGGGGGATTTCGCGACCATCGAAACGGATGGCCGCATCACGTTCCTCGGTCGCGGCAGCAAGTGCATCAACACCGGTGGCGAAAAGGTGTTTCCTGAAGAAGTCGAGGAGGCGCTCAAGGCTCACCCGGACATCATCGATGCGTTGGTCGTTGGCGTTCCGGATCCCCGGTTCGGTTCGAAGGTTGCCGCGGTCTTCAACACGCGGGACAACAAGCAGCTGACGCTGGAGCAGGTGCAGCAGCACTGCCGGCAGCACGTCGCGGGCTACAAGATCCCACGACAGATCACGATCACGGAGACGGTTTCCCGCATGCCCAGCGGTAAGCCGGACTACAAGCGGGCCGAGGAGATCGCCCGCAAACAGGCGGGTGCCTGAGCGAAGGCCGCCCCCCCACAAGAGGACGTCATGACCACAGCAGCAGCACAAAAAGAAGAAGAGGAGCTTTTCCCCGGCTATCCGCGCGGGTGGTTCGTCGTTGGGATTTCAAGTGAGCTCGATGCCGGCGACGTTCGACCGATCAAGTACTTTGGACGCGAGATGGTGCTCTATCGGAGCGAGGGTGGAGCCGCGATCATTCACGATGCCTTTTGCCCACATCTAGGTGCCCACATCGGGTACGGTGGCCAGGTCAAGGGCGAGACGATCGAGTGCCCGTTTCACGCGTGGCGCTTCGACGAGACTGGCAAGTGCGTCGATGTCCCGTACGCGAAACGGATCCCACCCCGCGCTTGCGTCAAGAACAACCCGGTGCAGGAGAAGAACGGGCTCATCTTCATCTGGAACGCCCACGAAGAGGGCGAAGAACCGACCTGGGAGATCCCGGAGATCCCAGAGTACGGTACTTCGGGTTGGACCGATTGGGGCTCGCACCTCATCCACATCAAGACGCATCCCAAGGAGATCGTCGAGAACCTGGCGGACAAGGGTCACTTCGGACCGGTGCACGGAACGTGGGCCAACGAGTTCAGCAACGACTTCAAAGACTACATCGGTATTCAGCACGTGAAAGGTGTCGCGTACCCTCGTGGTGGCGGCGAAGATCACTTCGAGCTGAAATCCACGTACTACGGTCCCGGTTACATGCTCAGCGAGATGCAGAGCGTACTCCCGAACATCATGCTTTTGTGCCACACGCCGATCGACGAGAACAACCTGCACGTTCGTATCGGTGCGATGATCGACATCTCGAGTGTCAAAGAGGGCAAAGAGGAGTTCCAGGAAGGGTACCGGAAGAACATCATCACTGGCTTCCGGGAAGACATTCGAATCTGGGAAAACAAGAAGTACCGGGTGCGACCAACCCTGTGCGACGGCGACGGGGACGTGGGTGCGCTTCGACGCTGGTACCAGAAATTCTACATGCCTCAGGCAGAGGTGGGATATTGACTCATGGATGACCGTGCCAAACGCATCGTAGAGACCGCTGTCGAGCTCGCCGAGCGCGACGGCTTCCAAGCGGTGCGCCTACGCGATGTTGCCGCAAGTGCGCAGGTTGCGCTTGGGACGGTGTACAAGCGCTTCGCCAGCAAAGAAGAGATCCTCATTGCCGCCCTCGAGCAGGAGAGCGAAAAGCTCGTCGCGAAGCTGGGCAAGAAGGCAGTACCGGGCGATACTCCGCAAGAGCGGCTTCGGTTCGTGTTCGCCGCGATCACCCGTGGGTTCGTCCGGCGCCCGAATCTTGCCAAGGCCACCGTCCGGTCGGTCGCCTCGGGAGACCCCAACATCACCGAGCGCGTTGCGAGCTTTCACGGTCTCATCACCGCGGTCGTGATGTCGGCGATTCGTGGAGAGGCCGCGGCCGACCAAGCCGAGTGGGGCGGGGACGTCGACCAGCGCGAACGCCAAATCGCGTCGGTGCTCCAGAATGTCTGGTTTGCATCGTTCGTCGGCTGGGCCGGCGGTCTACACGACGCTTCCCGAGTGCTCGAAGACGTCGACATGGCGACCAAGTTGCTGTTCGAGAAGTAGCGAGGTTCTCATCGAAGCCTCCGATCGATCGCGATGGGTTCTTCCTTGCCCCAAGGGCTGCGAGGAGGTGCTTGCCGAAGAGGTGCGCGCGCTTGATGTCGAGGTAACCGCCGTGCGACCGACTGCCGTCCACGTGGCTGGAACCCTTCAGGAGGGATATAGACTTTGCCTCTGGTCACGGGTTGCATCGCGCGTCTTGTTGCCCCTCGTTTCGTTCGAGGGCGAGGACGATGCAGCTCTCTATCAGACCCTCCGGAGCCTTCCATGGTGGGAGCATTTCGACTCGAAGTGGACGTTCGCGATTGGCAGCTCGAAATCCCCGCGAAGCTCTGTCCCTTCTCACTATTGGGTTCAGCGGGCCAAGGACGCGATCGTAGATGCCTTTCGGGATCATGCCGGCAGGCGTCCGAGCGTCGATAAGAAGTCCCCTGACATCCGGTTTCACCTCCATATTGGTGAGGGTGCGCACGAGCTCGCACTCGACTTCTCGGGCGAAGGTCAGCATCGTCGGGGCTACCGGCAGAGTGCCGGCAAGGCGCCGCTCAAGGAGAACCTCGCTGCAGCGATTCTGTACCTGGCCGGTTGGCCTGAAGCTGCGAGTCGGGGACTCAGCCTCGTCGACCCAACCTGCGGATCCGGAACCTTCCTGATCGAGGCCGCCTTGATGGCTACCCACTGCGCGCCCGGCCTGTTCCGCCAACGATTCGGTTTCGAGAACTGGCTGAAGCATGACGCCGCGCTCTTTCAAAAGGAGCGAAACGAAGCTCTCGCTGCGCGCACAACGGATTGCCCTGCCGGGATCCTTGGCTTCGATGCGTCCGAGGCGGCGCTTTCGTACGTGCGGGAGAACCTCCGAGCCGCCGGGGTCGAAGAGCACGTGTCCCTTGCTCACAAAGCGCTCACCGAGGTGCGGAAGCCCAACGACCACGGCATCGTCGTGTGCAATCCGCCCTACGGACACCGCCTGGGCGACGAGAGCACCTTGTTTCTCTTCTACCAGTCCCTAGGCGACACCCTGAAGAACGGGTTCGACGGGTGGACGGCCTATGTGTTCGCGGCGCAGCAGGGAAACCTCAAGTACCTCGGCCTTCGGCCCACGCGGCGACACGTCCTTTTCAACGGAGCCATCGAGTGCCGACTGCTAGAGATACCGATCGTCGGTACGCGGAGTGGAGACAAGCAAACACCCGGATGGAGAAAACCGAGTGACAAAGCGGGGATGTTCGTCAACCGGATCAAGAAGAACCGTAAGAAGTGGGAGCGTTGGGCCAAGCGAAACGGAGTCGACTGCTATCGGCTCTACGACGCGGACATTCCCGAGTACAACGTGGCCGTAGATCGCTACCAATCGAAAGCCGTCGTGCACGTCTATCAGCGCGCCCACGAAGCCGACGACGATCTCGTCAAGCAGCGCATTCAAGACGTACTGATCACGCTGCCCGAAGCGCTTGGCGTCTCCAGTGACGATCTCATGGTCAAAGTCCGGCACCGGCACGACCAGGGCGACCAGTATGCAAGGCTTTCTCAACAACACGCCGAGCTGACCGTTGCCGAGGGAGACCTCCGCTTCGTCGTAAACCTGGAGGACCGCATCGATACGGGCCTCTTTCTCGACCACCGTAAAGTCCGTTCCTACGCCCGCGAACAGTGTAGCGGAAAGCGAACGCTGAACTTGTTCGCGTACACCTGCTCGGTCAGCGTTGCGGCCGCTGTGGGGGGCGCCAAGCAAACGACGAGCGTAGACCTATCGAATACCTACCTCGACTGGGGGCGCCGCAACTTCGAGGTGAACGACCTGGACCCGAGGAAACACCGATTCTTTCGGAGCGACGCGATGCAGTGGATCGCCAAGAGTCGCGACGAGTACGGGTGGATTTTCATCAATCCGCCGACATTCTCCCGCTCCAAGAAAACCAAGGACGACTTCAACATTCATCAGGACCATAGGCGGCTGGTCGAACAAGCGATGCGATCGCTCGGCAAGGGCGGGGAGCTACTCTTCACCACCCATACGCGTGGATTCCGCTTGGACAAGAAGCTCGAGGAACGCTTCGCCGTGCAGGACTGCGCCAAGATGTTCGTCCCGGACGACTTCGCGCGCTCCCCGTTCCACGCCTTCCGCATTTGGCACAAAAGGCGCGCTAGCTGAGGCTCCTATTCGTCTAGCTTGAAGACGCGGATCGCATTGTCGCGCAGAAACTTCGGCCAAACTTGGTCCTTGAACGGCACGTTTTGCATGTCGGTGAAGATTCGCTCGAGTGACAATCCCATCGGGAAATACCCGGCGTACATGATCTTGTCGGCGCCACGGGTGTTCGCGTAGTGGATGATCGATTTCGGATAGTGCTTCGGGGCGAAGGCGCTCGTACTGTAGTAGAGGTTTGGATACTTCAACATCAGCTTGACCGCGAGGTCGACCCACGGTTCGCCGCCATGTCGCATGACGAACTTGAGCTCAGGAAAGAACCAGCACACCTCATCGATGTATTCGACCTTCTGAGGCTCCATCGGAATGCGCGGACCTGGCACGCCCGCGGTCACGCAGATCGGAATGTCGAGCTCGACGCAGGTCGCGTAGATCGGGTAGTAGCGCTTATCGTTGATCGGGACCTGAGGGCAAAGGCCGGCGGGGAAGCCGGTAACGGCCTTGAGGCCGTGCTCCTTGTGGAGCCGCTTGATGGTACGGACTTCCTCCATGCCGTTGTTGGGGTTGGCGCCGTATGAGGGGAAGAATCGGTCGGGGTGATTGCGACACGCGCCGAGGTTCGTCGAGTTGGGGCCTGAGATCCCGAGCATCGCCTTTTCGATTCCCCACTTGTCCATCTCGGCGAGGGCGTAGGCGACGTAATCCTCTTGTTCTCCGATCTCGGGGATGTTCTTGAACATGTACTGGGCTGGCATCTTGAAGACCTTGCGGCTCTCCTCGTCGAGAAGCAGGGGCTTGATGAACTCGTACCAGCCGGTCGGGTCGCCATCGGGGATGTTCATCATCAAATCGATGGCTTTGAGGCCACTGGGTATCGGCATGAAACGAGTCCTTTTCGGTGCTTGGCGGGGCGCTATGGTTGCGTAGGCGACTGGACATGCCCCAGTCG
>CAXMND010000088.1:0-4802 GCA_964194675.1 uncultured Coxiellaceae bacterium
CCGCCACCATGATGCTGATTCGCAAAAGCGTCTGTTGTGCGAGCTTGATCATTTCGGTAACCGGTACTCGAACTTAATCGGTAGGAAGAGGGTGAAGCCGAACTGCACCGTCAGGTTGTTGAAGAAGGTCGAGCTCCCAGCGAGCCAAGTCGATGGGTCATCACGGTTCGCCGGATCGACGTTCACGTTCTCGAACTGCTCGAGGAACATGTAGTCGCGAAACTCGGTGAAAAAGGTTAGGTAGCGCGTCAAGAAGATTCGAAGTCCGATGCCGATATTGAACGACACGCGCGTGTCCCAGTTGAACTCGCGGATCTCCGGGTCGAACACCGGAATCGGCTTGGTGCGCATGATACCCACGCCGCCGATCAGATAGGAGTCCCACTGGAAGAGGAACTTCCTGAACGCCGAGAACTTCCCGTAGAAAGGCACATACGTGAAGTTGGCCCAGAGCCCGAACTGCCACTCGTTGATCGGGACGCCCAACCGGAACGACCGCTGAATCTGCTGGACCAGCGTGGTGCCGCGCTCGAGCGGGTTGCCCCAGTCGTACCAGATGAAGTTGACTCCGAGCGCCAGGACGTTGGTGAACCAGTAGTTCGCCGCCACTCCAAGCCCCGGATGTTTCAAGTACTTGTCGTTGACCGTGAATACGGCCGAAGGCGCGAGCTCGAATCGCTTGAGACGCAGCGCGTAGATCTGCTGCACGGCATAGATCTCTTCCACGGTCTCTTCGCGTTTAGGCGCCGGCTCTTCCGGACCCTCAACTTCCTTTTCGGCTGCCAGCTGCTCGATCAGGTCGCCTTCTTCCTCGGCTTCCTTGTCGACCTTTTTCTGCGCCGCTCGGTTTGGCTTCTCATCCTCGACTTCGTCGAGGGAGAACTCCATCTGGGCTCCCACTGATGCGGGCAGCGCTAAGCAAAGCGCTGCCAACAGTAGCGTGATCCCCCCAAATTCTCGCATCGGCCGCCGGCCTTCCCCCTGGAGCGCCCCGGTCCCCCACCGGTGACAACTCGCTGAAATCACATAACAAGTGTCCGTTTCCGTTCGGACGACAAGACTATACCATGACGAATATCGCACTACCAAATCCGGTAGCGATTTTCGACAAATTTCGACGTCGTCCCGTAGGGTTAGCCGGCGTTTTGGGCCTCTTCGGCCGGCTCTAAGGTCTCTGGGGACTCGAAAAGGGCTTGGACGAAGGCCTCCGCGTCGAACGGCTTGAGATCTTCGACGCGCTCTCCGACGCCGATAAACTCGATCGGAATCTGGTGTTGCTCGACGATCCCGAGGATCACGCCGCCCTTCGCGGTGCCGTCGAGCTTGGTCAGGACGATGCCGCTCAAAGGAAGCGCGTCCTTGAATAGCTTGGCCTGTTGGATCGCGTTTTGACCTGTGGTGGCGTCTAGCACCAGCAGCACGTGGTCGGCCGGCCGACCCAGCGCCTTTTCGACCGTGCGGCCAAGCTTCTTGAGCTCATCCATCAGCGGCACCTTCGTGTGCAGTCGGCCTGCCGTGTCGGCGATCAGCACATCGATGTCGCTGTCTTTGGCTTTTTGGATCGCATCGAAGATCACCGAGCCGGGATCGGCACGGTCCTTCCCTTTGACGACTTCGCAACCCACGCGACGACCCCACACCTCGAGCTGCGTCACGGCAGCAGCACGAAAGGTGTCACCGGCCGCGAGTAAGATGCGCTTGTCCTGGCGGTGGAGCCGGCTCGCAAGCTTGCCGATCGTCGTGGTCTTGCCGACGCCGTTGACGCCCACTACCAAAATGACCGTCGGTCCCGCGCCGAGCGCCAAGCCGCGACCACTCGAAGCGAGAATGCTCTTGGCTTCCCCGCGGATCACGTCCCAGGCGTCATCCGCGGACGCCAGTTGGCCGCCGTTCATTTGGGCGCGCAGGCTTTCGAGCACGCGTTGAGTGGTGTGCACGCCAACGTCTGCCGTGATCAGCACCTCCTCGACCTCGTCGAGGATCGAAGCATCGAGCTCGCGGTCTTTGCGGAGCACACCGGCAAGACGTGAAATCAGATTCCCGCGCGTGGACTTCAGGCCACTTCGAAATGCCCCGAGGTCGACAGGGGGAGCGGGTGGCGGGGTAACCCCCCGTTCGGGTGCCCCTGGTGGGCGGGTGAGCAGGTCTTCGAGCTCGAGGGGTTGGGTGGGCTCCGCGTGGTCGGCGGCCTTGGATGGCGGTGTTGGCGGTTCCGGCCGCAGTACCGGCCGTTTGCGACCGCGCCAAAGACCGATGCCGATCCCCACGGCAATGAGCGCGGCGACTGCCGCAATGATAACTACGCTGTCTATTGACTCCATTCGACCTCTGTGATCCCCCGATGGTCGTTGGGACCGTCGCAATATAGAGAGGCTTGCCCTCCGCAGTCAACGTGGCTGACTCTGCAGAATCGGTTGCCGCCGCCTTCGGCCAGCTGCGATACTAGAAACCTTGGGGAAGGGCGAGGACTGTTGACGCGGCACATCGTTCGATGGCGTGGATGGCGACCGCTGGTCGTGATCGCCTTGCTATTGGCTACCTCGGCCCACGCCGACGGGCGGGAGAACTACCTCGTTCGCCTCTTACGCGATTCGAGCGCTTTCCGAGTTCGTGCCCAAGCCGCACTGTCACTCGGCCAACTCGACGCGACCCCCCGATCGGTGGCCGCGCTCGAGCGTGCCGTGCGCGATAAGCACCCCGCGGTGCGGGTATCTGCGATTTCTTCTTTGCGTCGTCTTGGCGCGAAAGAGGCACTTCCGACAGTGCAACGGGCGACACGGGATCGAAATAAGTCGGTGAGGCACGCCGCCAATGGAGCGGTCACAGCGCTCGAGGCGATCGGGGAACGCCAGCGGGGTCCGGGGAAACCGAGGCATTTGGTGGCGGTCGGCATGCCCGGCGCCAAAGCGGACCGTGTTTCCCGGCAAATGCTTTTCGACGCGCGGATCTTCTTGTCCGAGAAGCTGATCGAGCTCTCGGGGGTCGAGCTCGCCCCGGACGACTTGAGCCCTGCCGACGCTAAGCGGGAGATCGCACGACGGAGGCTTCGCGGCTACTCCCTCGAAAGCTCGATCGTGACGCTCAAGCCAAGGGGAAACGGGGTCAGAGCCGAGGTGTCGGTTATCGTTCTGACGTACCCAGGACGCGACATGCGCGCGATGCTTCGCGGAGCCGCGACCGCTTCGGGCCGCTACAGCGCGGGGACAGCAGAACAGGCCGTCCAAGGGGCATTCATCGGCGCCCTTCGCCGACTGCCGCAAGTGTTGGCGGCGGCCGATGCGAAAGGAAGCCTTTGACCGGTGAAGAGCGATGAGCGTAGGAAGAGAGAAACTCGATGGGCAATAAAAGACAACGAAAACTGAGGAACTACCTCCTGGATCGGCGTTTCCAGCTCAAGTACACGAGCATGGTAGTCCTCGTGACCGTGACGGTCGCGGGCGGCCTGGGTTACGTCGCCTACGGGTTTTCCAAAGGGCAGACTGAAGCGCTGACCGCGCACATCGCGGCCCAACCCGACCTCGACACCGAGACCGCCGAGGACCTGGAGCGCTTCGCACAGCAAGAGGACCGCAAGGTACGAAACGCCATCATCATCGGCGTCCTCTTGCTCACACTCGCGCTCGGCGTGACGGGAATCCTTGTGACCCATCGCGTTGTCGGTCCCGCGTACCGCATGCGCCGCCTCTTCGAAGGGATCCGCGAAGGGAAGCTTCAGATCACGACCGGCATTCGTAAGGGGGACGAGCTTCAAGACCTGTACCGATCCTTTACCGATATGGTGGAGTCCCTGCGGGACGAACGATCCGAAGAGATCGCGCAGCTCGAAGACACCCTTGCGAAGATGGAGGCGGCGGGCGTGCAGTCGGACTTCATCACCGAGCTTCGCGCCGTACTAGAGCGAATCCGCAACACGGTAGACTAGTCGAACGCTGACACTGGCGCTGACGCTGACACTGGCACTGGCACTGCTACACCGACCGGAACGGGAACGACACGTTCTCGTAGTACTCAACCCGCGCCTCCCCCCCGGGCCCGTCGAATACCACCGCGGCCGCGTCGATCCGCGCATGCACTTTTCCGAGCTTTGCCCGCCGCAGCCACATCGCGGTCGCACGCCGAACGCGCTCGAGCTTCTTTCCTTGGATCGTTTCCGCCGGAAAGACCGGATGCGCGCTTCGCCTCGAGCGCACCTCGCACACGACCAACAATGATCCGCGTCGAGCGATCACATCGAGCTCCAATCGCCCGACGCGCACGTTGCGTCCGATGATCGTGAAGCCGCGTTCGCTCAGTAACGACGCGACGAGGTCTTCGCCGCGTCGGGCGAGATCACGTCTCTGGGATGGCCGGGTCGCGGACGCAGTAGCTTCCGCGGAGGCCCTCGCCGCCCGAGAACAGGATCTCTTTGCAGAAGAAGCCGCCCGGGCATCCGCAGGTCGGGACGCTGCTGCCTTCGGGCGCTGCACATCGGCACGAGCAGTAGACGCTTCGTTCGATCTCTTTTTCGGTGACGCATTCGTTGCTGTCGTTTTCCCCGGTGCAGATTTGGCTCGGGTCACCATCCAGTTCTCGGACTAGGCAGACGCGAGTTGCGCACTGAACCGAGCTGGTCTCCAGGTAGGTCTCGGAGGCGAGGAACCCGCCCTCTGGCACCTGCTCATGAACACACGGATCGCCTACTGCGCTGCTCGCGCAACCTGCGCCGACCAACCAAAACGCGGCGATCGCCGCAAACCCCATCAATTCAAGCAATTTTCTGCTCATAACGCCCCCTCAAGAGCCCCCGGTCACCCACAGCATAA
>CAXMND010000089.1:0-10675 GCA_964194675.1 uncultured Coxiellaceae bacterium
TTCAGCTAGCGACAGCTGCGGCGACGTGTGCGAGTCGTTCGGCGTCACTCTCTAGCCCTGCAGCAAGGCAGCTGGTGGAAATCATCTTGAGTGACGCAGCCTCCCCGAGGCCGTCTTCCTGGGTGCGGGCCGTGGCCAACGCTTCGAGGGCGTCGAGCATCGCGTCTCGCGCGCAGCCTCGCGCGAGGTGTAGACATGCAGAGGCAATCCCTATCCGGATGCTGGCGCTATCGTTTTGATTGGGGCTCCGCCGCGCGAGCTCTAGGGCGTGCCTCGCTGCCGAAACGTCACCCCGCGTCACGAACGAGATCACTTGCAAGCAGTGCGTTCCGACGAGACCCGCTCCAGCGGCGATAGCTGCGTCGATCAGCGCGTCGAAGGCGTCATGATCTTGCTCCTTGAGGGCGCGAATCACGTCTTCGGCTGAGTTTTCGAGCTCGGCCTCCGGCACCGGTATCGTCGCACGCTCTGTGTCCTCGTCCTCGTGTGGCGGGCCCGACGGAAGTCGAACGGCGCGACTGATCTCCGATGCCGCCGATCGCGTGTCCTTGTCCGGCTGATACTGGACCGCGGCGGCGGCTAGGCGCACTGCAGCGGCGGTGTATCCGTTGTCGGCGGCGAGGGAGCCAGCTTCCAAAATCGCATGGGCGCCGCGATCGAGATCCCCACCCTCACAAAGGTAGGCTCCTACCGTGGCCGCCATCGAGGGACCGACCAGAGGCTCCGATTCGTGCAGCGCGCGCGCGACAAAGCGATACACTTCGGTCCGACGGGCGGGCGGCATTCGCTGCACGACGGCCCTTCGAAGTATCTCCGAGTCGGGTTTGGCGCGCGCGTTCAGCAAACCGTCGTTGATGAGGGCATCGAGCGCACGACGTCGTGTCTGCTCTGGGACACCGTCGAGCGCAACCACGGCGTCGACTACCAGTTGCGACGAGGCGGGTAGGGCGGCGCAGGCGACTTCGAGATAGCGCATCGACGACGTGTCGAGCGTCGCGAAGCGTTCTTCGAGTAGTGCTCGCGGACCCAAGTACTGGCGCTGCTCCTGCGCATCTTCGCGCCAGCTGAAACTGCTACCGTCATGAACGATGTCTCCGGTGGCGACCATGGTTCGCGCTGCCTCCGTCAGGCCGAGGACGGTGGTGCCGCCCATGATCACGAGCTGCTTCGCGATCTCTGGGTCCGTCTCTGGGCCGAGAATCTCTCCTGCCACCAGCAGGGCTTCGTTTGGATCGAGCGAAGAAAGCGAAATCTGCGCGGCCGGTCGTAGCGTCTTGAAGCCGATCGGGATCTTCGATTCGACCGTTCGGACGCAAATCAGCGCCGCTACAGTATCGTCTTCGAGGGCTGCGCCGAGGACCGAAAGCGTCGCCGGGTCCACAGATGATACTCGATCGATGTAGATCCACGGCAGCCCACGGTCGGTTCGAAGGGCCCGCAAGGTGGCCTTCATCGCGTGGACCGCGGCGTCTCGAGTTGGGGGAGTGGCGCAGGCGATCGCCTTGAGGGCATCGGCGACTCCAGGTTCGGTCTTTTTGAGGCCCCGTCGAGTCGGCTCTAGGGCGCGCCACGATTTCAAGAGGGCCAGCCGGAGCCCGCCAAGAGGCTCGAGACCTCCGGGGACAGCGCCGATCTCCAGGAAGGCCGGAGGTCCGAGCTCGTCACGGAGCGCGGAGATAGCGGCCCGTGCACCAACACCGAGTGGGCCGTCCAGGTACAACGCGCACGTTCGTGACCCCGCCGCAGCCTTCTTGAGAGGCTCGAACGCATGTCTAATGCTGGCGGGGAGCGGCGCCGGATTCAACAAGGACACCGCTTGACGGCACTCCTCGACGAGTGGTCGAGTCCGATCGATCGCCTCGCCCCGGAGCGTGAACGAGGTCGTGCTGACGCTACGACCGAACAGGTAAGTGCGCGACGCCGCCTCCCGCGACTCGATGTCGAGCACCACCTCGCCTGCGCATGCTTGGTTTGCGAGCAGTTGCGCACGGTCGATTGCATTGCCGGTGTTGGTGAGTTGCCCTGCGTCGTCTCGTGCCCGCTGCACGTCGCCGGTGGCGATTCCGAACGCAATCGGAAGCCCACCGGCAGGGACCGGCTGCCCTTCAGCCTCGGCCAAGAGCTTAAGCGCGAGATTGATTGCGGCCTGCAGCTCGTGAAGCGCAAAACTCGAGACCACGGTCCCGGCGAGCGAAGAGATCATCTCGCCGCCCGCGTCTTGTACCTCGTTGGTGACGTAGCGAGCCCACTGTCCAGCGGCGGCTGTGGTCTCCTCCTCCTCGAATGCGGGGGGCAGAATCCTATGCCAAAGGACGAAGCGTTCCATGATCGAGAGACTTACGAGCCTGGGTCAAGATCACACGCGCCGAGCCTCATGTAAAGGGAACTGGGCTTTCTCGACGTCGGTGCTCCGTTTATGCTAGCTCAAGGGTAGGGGGAACATGTTGCAAGGGGCACACGTCCTGATCACGGGTGGCGCCGGTTTCATTGGCACCGCGCTTACAGCGCGTCTTGCCGAAGACAACCACATTCGCGTGTTGGACATTCTACGTAGAAACGCGCTCTCCGCGGTGGGGCTCGATCACCATCCCAACGTCGAGCTCATCGTCGGGGATGTCCGAGACATGACGGCGGTACGTCGCGCGGTCACGGGCTGCGACTACGTCGTTCACATGGCATCGATCGCCGGCGTCGACACGGTTCTGAAGAACCCCGTGACGACGATGGAGATCTCCCTCGAGGGCACGATGAACGTGCTCCGCGCAGCCAACGACTGCAATGGGATCAAACGCGTCATCGATTTTTCGACGAGTGAGGTATTCGGGTCCTACGCGTTTCGAGTTCGCGAGGCGGACGTCACGAGCCTCGGCGCCGTCGGGGAGGCCCGCTGGACATACGCGGTCAGCAAGCTCGCCACCGAACATTTGGCGCACAACTATTTCAAGCAGTTCTCCTTGCCGACCGTGTCGATTCGACCTTTCAACATCTACGGGCCCGGTCAGGTGGGGGAGGGTGCGGTCCATGCGTTCGTCGTGCGTGCTCTGCAGGGCGAAAAAATTCAGATTCATAACGAGGGCGACCAGATTCGCTCGTGGTGTTACATCGACGACATCGTCGACGCGATCATGCTGGCCTTGGAGCGTGACCAAGCGGTCGGAGAGAGCTTCAACGTCGGCAACCCCCGCAGCACGGTGACGATCTATCAACTCGCCCAGCTCATCGTGCGCCTGACTGGGAGTAAATCCCCCATCGAATTCATTGACTGGGACTTCCCGGACGTTGAGCTGCGCATCCCGGACGTCAAGAAGGCGGAGAAGTTGCTGGGCTTCCGCGCACAGGTCGAGCTCGAGCAGGGGCTGTTCGACACGATCGATTGGTACCGGCGCAAGCTCAACGGCGAGGAGTGAGTTGACCGGCGGCGGTCCGCAGGCTTTCGATCTATCCCCCGCGCGGCCCGATGGCTGGTTCGACGAGGTCGTCAAGCAGTCGAAGGACTTCGAGGCTGCTTCAGAGTTGATCGGTCGCAACACTCTCGGGCTAGCGCTCGTTGCCGGCGTTCGGATCGTGAGCCTCTCGCCCGACCCTCGAGCGTCAGAGCTCACGAAGGTGGAGTTTGCGATGGGCCCTGGCGAGGCCGTCAGAGAGACGACGCTGTCGGAGTTTCGGCAAACGGTAGGGGCGGCATTGCTGTCGCCTCTGCAGCCTCAAGCGCTCCCCGAGTCGCCCGACGTCGAAGCACTACAAGCGTACGTCGGCGGCCGGTACTTCCTGGAAGCCGCGCTTTTCGATGTCGAACCGCTCGAGCTTCGCATCGAGCTCGGCCTCGCCGAGATCACACTCAAATTCAACGACCTTCGGCACGTCTTGGCCCTCGAAGATTTCCGAGATGTCATCGACGAACGGGTCCGCACTGAGCTCGCGATGGGAAGTCCTAGCGGTGAGATGGCCATCGACCTGGCGATCGTCGAAAAGGCGCAAGAGGCCAACGCACACGGCAACTTCGGGGCCACAGTTGCCATGCTCAGTCCGTGGCTGACACCGATCTCGATGCTGCTTCGGACGGGCGAGGCAGGCGAGCTTGCTGAAGAGGTTCACGGCACGCTGTCCACGAGCCTAGACTTGCTGGGATCGGCCTATGCGGGCCTCGGCGAATACGAGGCGGCGAACGAAATCCTCCGCCTAGGAATTCAGTGGGCCGGAGACTCGACCAAAGCCGCGGGGCTGTATCTCGCCCTCAGCAGGGCGTCCGTGTCCGCCGCGAAGTACGGGGAGGCCATCGGGCTCTTGAGGCGGGCGATCATGCTCGGCGCGGACGAAACGGAAGCGCTGCCGCTTCTTTCGCAGTCGCTGGCGGCCCGCGATCAAAACCTGGCCGCGATGGTGTGCATCAGCCGCGCGCGAGACGCAGGGGCCGACACTCCGATCCTCCAGGCGGGAGAGGACGATCTACGCGCTCGCTTGGGGAAGGCATGGCCTCGCTTCGAGGTATGGCTAAACGGCAGCCCGCCCGAGTAGACGTGGCACAGAGTGCCGGTTTTTCACAGGTAAACCGGCGCTTTACTTTGGAGCCCTAGCTTCGTACCGTACCCGTTCGGATGCTGGGCTTTCTTTTGTCGATCGATCAGGGAACCACCGGTTCCACCGCGATGGTTCTGTCCCCTGAAGGACGGATTCTCGCGAAGGCGACCCACGAGTTTACCCAGCATTTCCCAAGGCCCGGATGGGTCGAGCACGACCTGGGCGAAATCTGGAAGAGCGTCGGCGACTCGATCGTCAAGGCGCTCCAGAAGGCCGGGGTCGAATCCTCGGACTGCGCGGGCATCGGGATCACCAACCAGCGAGAAACCACCGTGTTGTGGGACCGCGAGTCCGGTCGAGCCGTCCACCGGGCCATCGTTTGGCAGGACCGCCGAACCGCCGACCGATGTCTCCAACTGAAGGAGGCGGGCAAAGAGCCGCTGTTCCGCGAGCGGACGGGCTTGGTTCTCGACCCCTACTTCTCCGGTACGAAGATCGAGTGGCTGCTCGAGAACGTCGATGGCCTGAGGGAGCGCGCCGAAGCGGGGAAGCTGGCGTTTGGTACGATAGATTCGTGGCTCGTCTACCGGCTGTCGAGCGGTGCTGCACACGTGACCGACGCGACCAACGCTTCACGGACATTGCTCTACGACATCGGAAAGGAGCGCTGGGACGAAGAGCTTGCCGCCGAGCTTCGTGTGCCGATGGCGCTTCTGCCCGAAGTGCGAAGCTGCTCGGAAGTTTACGCTCGCACGTCCGGCGTGCCCGGTCTCGTCGACGGGATTCCGATCGCCGGCATGGCGGGCGACCAGCAGGCCGCGTTGTTCGGACAAACTTGCTTCGAGGTCGGCGATGCCAAGTGCACCTATGGCACGGGCGCGTTTCTCTTGATGAACACCGGAACGAGCCGGGCGCATTCCAAGAACGGGCTCCTGACTACGATCGCGTGGCGCATCGGCGATCAAACCGTTTATGCTCTCGAGGGCAGCGCTTTCGTCGCCGGCGCCGCGGTCCAGTGGCTTCGAGACGGATTGGGGTTGATTTCCCGTTCCGAAGAGGTCGAATCCCTTGCAAAAGAGGTGGACTCCAGCGATGGCGTGGTCTTTGTTCCGGCGCTGGCTGGGCTTGGGGCCCCCTATTGGGACCCCCGCGCGCGGGGCCTGATTTGCGGGCTTACGCGGGGCTCGACCGCCGCTCATATCGCGCGCGCAACTCTCGAGGGAATGGCGTTCCAAATCGTCGACCTTGTCGACGCGATGCGCGCGGACGCCGATCGTCCTATAAAGCGTTTGAGGGTCGATGGTGGTGCGACCTGCAATGACTTACTCATGCAATTTCAAACTGACATGCTCGGAGTGACGATCGATCGCCCCGAGTCTGTCGAAACCACTGCACTTGGAGCTGCTTACTTAGCTGGAATGGCCGTTGGTGTCTTCGATGGCCTGCAATCTGTTGTAGATGCTTACCGTATCGAACGTAGCTTTGAGCCCCGGATGGCTTCTGAGGAAAGAGTTGAACATCTCGGGCGATGGCGCGACGCGGTACGGCGAGCGCGAAGTGATATGGGGATAACATGAATGAAAATGATTCGGATGCCGGGCAAGACAAAGAAGAACTACACGATAAAGAACAACTAGATGTAGCGGTGGCCTGGGAGGCCCTAGAGGACGCATTCGAGAACAATGCGCCCGAAGTCCATAGCTACTTGCATTTCGATACGGGCGAGGTGATTCGCATCGTCGATGGGGTCGCCGACCCTGCGATGCATTCGCGAATCCTGAACGACAGTCGTTACCTACGGATCGACCCCGTCTCGTCACGCGAGCAATACCGCTGGATGGAGCGGTTCATCGTTACGGTCGAGGACGACGAGCTCGGGCGGCTTCTCAACATCGCGATCGACGGAAAGGGCGCTTTTCGGCGCTTCAAGGACGCGTTGATGAGCCATCCGGTCGACCGTGAGCGCTGGTTTACGTTTCGGTCTGAAAGACTGCGTTCTTGCATGGATTCCTGGCTGACGGCCCATGGGATCAACTCCGTCGAGCGGCCCAAGTGGCATGTTCCGACCGTTCAAGAGGTCCACGTCGAGGCGGTGGCGAAGCCGGAATCACCCACGCACACGAGTTCCCGGGCTGCTGCTCCAGACGCCGGTCGGGGACACGTGCACGACCTGGTCGACGCCATCGCTCCGAGGGACCTCGAAATGGCACGCACCTTTCTCGAGTTCCTTATGGGCCGACGTTCGGCCTCCCGGGTACGAGCCGATGAGCCTTCGGAGGCGCAGCCCGAAACCGCCGAAAACGAGTCCAACTGACCTACGCTCTCGGTCGCTCCTGACGAATACCCCCAATATGTAGTGGGGGTCACGCAGTGACAGGCGCTTCTGGTCGCGCAAATCGTTGCAATATCGTATGTTCAGTGATAGCCACGTGCAACTACTCCTTACGGGGGCGACGTGAAGATCAGGAAGCTCGAAATCGCCGGCTTCAAATCCTTCGTGGACCGGACGACGGTCCACTTCGACCACGACATCACCTGCGTGGTTGGGCCTAACGGGTGCGGCAAGTCCAACATCGTGGACGCCGTCAAATGGGTCATGGGTGAGCAGTCCCCCTCGCGCCTCCGCGGCAAGCACATGGAGGACGTGATCTTCAGCGGTGCGGAGGGCCGAGGGCCGCACGGCTTCGCCGAGGTGACGATCACCTTCGACAACTCCGACGGTCTCGCCCCCCCGGAATATAGGGACTACGCCGAGATTCAGGTGTCCCGACGGCTCGATCGTCAGGGAAACAGCGACTACCTGATCAACAAGACCCCAGTTCGCCTTCTCGACATCACCAACCTTTTCCTCGGGACCGGCGTGGGCAAGCGAGCCTATTCCATCATCGAGCAGGGTCGCATCGGGTTTATCGTCACCTCCAAGCCAGAAGACCGACGGTCGATGATCGAAGAGGCCGCGGGTATCAGCAGGTTCAGGCTGAGCAAGCGGGCTGCCGAGCGCAAGATGGACCAGACGCGCCAGAACCTCCTGCGCGTCACCGATATCATCGGCGAGCTCGAACGCAGCTTGGCTTCGCTCAAGCGCCAGGCTCAAAAGGCCGAGCGTTACAAGCGCTACAAGAAAGAAATGCGCGATCTCGACCTTTGGGTCGCGTCGCACCGGTTCCTCGAGCTCCGCGGACAGATCAGCACCGTGACGTCCTCGCTGTCGAAAGCCAGCGAAGACGTGCAGGCGACTCGTCGTGCGCTGGTGGCACAAGAGGCGACGGTTGAAGCAGAACGGGTGTCGCTGCAACAGACCGGGTCCGAGGTCGAGCGCGGGCAAGGCCGAGCCTACGAGCTCGACAACCTGGTTCGCCAACTCGAAGGTCTGATCCGTCAGCAGCAAGATCGACAAGCCGCGTTGGTCGACCGCGAAGACCTCGCCGTTCGGGAGCTCCGCCAGATCGAGGAGCGAAGAGAAACCTTGCGCCAGGAGAGTTCGACCGTGCGGGTTTCACTCGGCGAGTTGGAGTCCTTGGAGGCCGAGGCCGAGCAGCTCCTTGCCGAGGTCCAAGCCGAGCTCGAACTGCGAAAAAACGCTGCAGCTAAGGCCGAAATCGCTCTGGAAAACGCACGCGCCCAACTGGCCGAAGGCCGAGCACGAGGGGCGCGAGCAGAGGCGGTGCTGGGCGGGTTTGGTGCTCACCGCGACGAAATTCGAGCGCGCATCGGACGACTTCAAGACGAAGCACAGGCGCTATCTACGCGTGAGGTCGAGTTCACTCAGCAGCGAGGCGAGCTCGACGCGCGCATGGTTGGGCTGAGGAGCGGCAAGGCCGAAACTGCGGAACGCCAAAACGAAATCGAAGGCTTACTGTCATCCGGTAAGGAAGCGCTCCAGCGAGCGGACTCTGAGGTTGACGGCCTGCGCGAACAGTTTGCTGTGACACGCTCCCGCCTGCGATCACTCGATGAGATTCACGAGCGCTTCGAAGGCGTTGGTGCCGGCGCACAAGCGGTCATGACGAGTTATGCTTCCGGTGATTCTTCGCGTTCGGGCTTGGTAGGATTGGTCGCTGATCGCTTGGAATGCGCGCACGAGCACACACGTGCACTAGGGGCCGCGCTCGGTGGAGCGCTTGAGTACTTGCTCGTTCACGACACCGACGCCGCATTGCGGGCCGCCGACTACCTCGCGCGAGAGCAAAAAGGCCGAGCAACTTTCCTCCCGCGCGTGCCGAGTGGTCGCGCTCGCGTCGTGCCACTGTTTCCGACCGGCGAGGGGGTCATCGGACCGCTCTCGAGCTTGGTTCGCTTCGCCCGGGAAGATGAGGCATGGGTCAGATACCTCCTTTTTGACATACTCGTCGTCGAGTCCCTCAGCACGGCCGCCCGCCTTCACAAAGATGGCTTCGAGGGCAAGCTCGTCACGCTGGATGGTCAGGCTCTTCTTTCCGATGGCGCGGTCGTGGGGGGCGCCAAGGACGAATCCGCTGCGCATCTGCTTCGAATGAAACGTGAGATCCGCGAGCTCGAGGAGGTTGCGACCCGAGAAGAAGCGGGGCTCGAGCGAGCAACGTCCGAGCAGGGCCGTCTCCGTGCGATAATCGCAGAACGTCAGGCGGCGATCGACGCGGCGCGTGTCCGAGCTCACGACGCGGAGCTCGAGATCCTCGGGGCCGAGCGCGATCTCAGGGCCGTCGAGATGGAGCTTCGACGGATGGCGGAGCGCCAGGATGAGCTCGCGGGCGCTGAGACGGAAGCTCGCGCGGCGGTGTCCCAGATCGGCATCGACGAGGGCAACACCAAACGCGAGCTCTCCGAAGCGCAAGGCAGTGTGGCCCGTGCCGACGAAGCCATCCGCGTCGCGGAAAGCGTTCTGAGCGAGCGGCGCCGGGTCGTCGAAGATCAGACCGAACGTTTCACCGAGGTTAGGGTCCGCGCCACCCAATCCCACGAGCGAGCCGATCGAGAGCGCTTGATCCTCGGGCAGATCGAGCGCTCCATTGCCGAGCTAGACGCGCGAGAGAAGCGCCTCCGAGAAGATGTGGCGGTGGCCCATCGGGACCAAGGCCAGGCCGCGGGCCGCATTCTTCTGCATCGGGGGCGCCTCGCGGAGACGGTCCACGAGGCTTCCGTGACCCGCGATGAGCTCTCGAACCTACGGGCGCGCTTCGACGAGGCCCAAATGGAGCTCGGGCGGCGCGAAGTGTCGCTTAAGGAGCTCCGGGGGACGATCGACCAGCAGTCTGCCGAGCTCAACGCGCTCACGCTTCGGGAGCGCGAGCAAACCTTGGCGATGGAGCATCTAGAGGAGCAGGTTCACGATAAGCACCGAGTCGAGCTTCAGCACGTGATCGGCGACTACCACGCACGTCCGGTGCCAGATGCCGAGATGACGTCCCGTGCCGACGAGCTTCAGCGCCTGATCGACAGGATGGGGGAGATCAACCTCACCGCCATCGAAGAGTACAAGGAAAACGCGGAGCGCTACGAGTACCTGACCTCCCAAAGGAAGGACCTCGAGGAGGCGCTGACGAAGCTCGAGCGTGCCATCCGTCAGATGAACAAGGAGAGCCGTGCGCTCTTCCGTGAGGCTTTTGCCGCAATCAACGAGCGCTTCAAGCGCATCTTCCCGATGCTGTTCCGGGGCGGCAGGGCAGAGCTGAAGTTGACCGACCCGCGAGACCTACTCGAGACGGGAGTGGAGATCATCGCGCAGCCGCCCGGAAAACGCCTCGGGTCACTCGAGCTCATGAGCGGAGGTGAAAAGGCGCTCACTGCGGTCGCGCTGATTTTCGCCATCTTCCAATACAAGCCGAGTCCGTTCTGCCTGCTCGACGAGGTCGATGCCCCGCTCGATGAAGCGAACATCGGTCGTTTTGCGGAAGTGATTCTGCAGATGACGGGGCGCTCGCAGTTCATCATCATCACGCACTCGAAACGGACGATGGAGTACGCTGACGTGTTGTATGGCGTCACCATGGAGCAGCCGGGCATCTCGAAATTGGTGTCGGTCGAGCTTCGCGGCGAAAAGCGACCGGTTCCCGCGGCGGTCGAAGCGGCTGAGTAGGGCGGTTGGGGTCGTCTCGTGCGATCGTTGTGGTAATTCGAGCACGAGCACGAGCACGAAGACGAGCACGAAGACAACTACGACCACGACCACGAAGACGAC
>CAXMND010000090.1:0-47463 GCA_964194675.1 uncultured Coxiellaceae bacterium
AAGAACATGATCACCGGGGCGGTCATCGACCGGACCTTCAAGAGCGGTGAGAAGCTCGAGCGAGCAGACACCGTGGAACGAACCATGCAATACCTCTACCCGGACGGCGATTCCCGCGTGTTCATGGACACGCGGAGCTATGAACAGCTCACGTTGACCAACGAGCAGTTGGGGCAGAACGTTTACTATCTCTTGGACGGAACCGAGTGCGATATCATGCTCTTCGAAGGGCGTCCGATCGGGGTCACGCCTCCAACGTTCGTCGAGCTCCGGGTTACTGAGACGGAGCCGGGCTTCAAGGGTGACACGAGCAGCAACACGACAAAGCCGGCCACCCTCGAAACGGGTCTTCAGGTCAACGTCCCGCTCTTCGTCAACGCGCGCGACAAGGTCAAAGTCGACACGAGAAGCGGCGAGTACGTGGAGCGCGTCAAGGGCTGAGCAAGGCTGTGACGGCGTCCGCCGAGCTGAGCCCGCTCGATATCCTGAAGCACCGCGCCCGGTTGCTTGGTTTGGTTCGTCGCTTTTTCGAGGATCGCGACTTCATCGAAGTCGAAACCCCCGATGTTGTGCCTTCCCCGGGCCTCGACCTTCATCTCTCGGCGTTCGAGGTGTACGACCCACACGGCGCGCGTGTCGGTTGGTTAGCCACGAGCCCCGAATACCAGATGAAACGACTTCTCGCGGCGGGAGCCGAACGGATCTTTCAGCTCACGAAGAGCCATCGCGCCGAGGAACAAGGCGCGCTTCACGAGCGAGAGTTCACGATGCTCGAGTGGTATCGCGCACACTCTACCTCCAAAGACGTCATGCGCGACACGGAGCAGCTGGTCGAACACGTCGCGAATGAAATGCGGGGCGTTCGGGGACAGTCCCGTTTTTCGACTCCGTGGCCGCGCCGGACCGTGGAAGATGTCCTTCGCGAGTACGCGGACGTGGAGCTCGAGACGCTGACTGGTGATGACGAAGCGTTCTTTCGGATCTGGGTCGACCAGGTGCAGCCTCGATTGGGAAGCGATGAGCCGGTCTTCGTGACGGACTGGCCCGCGTCGATGGCCTCGCTCGCCAAGTTGAAGCCCAACGGGAAGGCGGACCGGTTCGAAGCATTCCTGCACGGGATCGAGCTATGCAACGGGTTCGGCGAGCTCACCAACGCAGACGAGCAGCGGCGGAGGCTCTTACGAGACCAGGCCGACCGACGGGCCGCCAACAAACCGGTCTACCCAGTGGACGAACGCTTCCTCCGGGCGCTCGAGGACGGAATCCCTGAAACCGGCGGCAACGCGCTCGGAATCGACCGGCTTCTAATGCTGCTCGTCAACGCCGATTCAATTCAAGCCGTGATGCCATTCCCCAAAGAACGTCTCTAGAGCCTCATCCAAAAACGTAGTGTGCGAGAGAAAAGATCCGCACACTAGTCGCGGCCACGCTCCTCGGCCTTGGCCCGCTCCCACAGCGCGTCGAGCTCTCCTTCGGAGTAGTCGCGAAGGCCCTTTCCTTCGGATTGCGCGGCGAGCTCGCAGTGCCGGAAACGGTCCGAGAACCTGTTCAGCGACTTTCGGAGCGCAGCTTCGGGGTCGAGACCTTGTTTGCGCCCATACGTAGCCAGCGCGAACAGGAGGTCACCCAGCTCGTGCTCGAGGGCCGCCATGTCTTGGGCCTTCGCCGCGTCATCCAGCTCTTGGAGCTCTTCGTCGATCTTGTCTCGGGGCCCGCCCGCATCCGGCCAATCGTACCCGACCGCACTCGCCTTCTCTCCGATGCGCACGGCACGAAGCAGCCCTGGCAACGCCACCGGCACCCCACTGAGCGCGCCTCGATCCTTCTTTTCCTTGGACTTGATCGCCTCCCAGCTGTTGATCGCTCCGCTCGCATCGGTAACTTCTTGATCCCCAAACACCCAAGGATGCCGGCGCACCAACTTGTCGCAAATCGCATCGACGACACCATCGACGTCGAACCACCCGCTCCTCTCGCTCAGCGCGGCTTGGAAGACCACTTGGAGCAGCAAGTCGCCGAGCTCTTCTCGGAGCATCTCCGGCGTGCCGCGGTCGATCGCATCGACGACCTCATGAGCCTCCTCGATCACATACTGGCGAAGCGACTCGAGGGTCTGTTCACGATCCCACGGGCAGCCGTTCGGGCCGAGCAGAGTCTGCATCAGCTCGACGAGTCGTGGTAACGAATGGCCGGGTTCGCTCACCCGCCGCCTCTTAGCACAATCCGGGATCGATGCCGGGTCATCAGGGCAGTTGACGAGCACCGGGAGCAGGCGTCATGTTCGCCCTTGGATGGCGTACGCGAAAAGCGCGATCAGCTCCCAGCAGATCATTGACGCGGCGATCCGTGTGATGGCGCGACAGGGATACGCGCGAACCAGTCTGCTCGACATCGCCAAGGAAGCCAGCATGAGCAAGGGGGCTCTGCACTACCACTACCCGACGAAGGAAGCGTTGACTCACGCGGTCTTGGAAACGGCGTGCAATGTGGTGCAGGCAAGGACGGTCGAAGCGTGGTCGCCTTCGGACAATCCCTTCGAGGCGCTCCGGAAATCACTCGAGGAGCTTTGGGCCACCCGTGCGCAGCGCACCGACGAGGCTCTGGTCGTGGCAGATCTGCTCGCGTTGAGTCTCTACGACGAGTCGCTCCGGCCGAAGTTGGCAGAGTTTTACGCGCTAGGTGCCCAGCAGATTCGAGAATACCTGGAGGAACGTCTGGTCTCGCTCGGGCTGGAGCCACGGATCCCGCTCGACCTGTTGCCTCGCATCGTCATCGGCATGCTCGACGGGCTCGTCATGCAAGCCTTCGTCGACCCCGACGCCCTGTCCCCAGACGAGGTGGTCAGTGCGATTCAGACGATCGCCGTTTCGATTTTCACCGCGGGGACCGAGGCGAAGTGAGTGCACTCGACATCGTGAGGGCGCAAGACGCCGCGGTTCAGACGCTTCGACGCGCGCGCGATCTCGGGCGAATTGCTCCCGCCTATCTGTTCGACGGGCCTAGTGGCGTTGGCAAAGAGCTCACCGCGACCGCCTTTGCTACCGATGTGGTATCGGGCGGTGACCCCCACATCGCCGATCGAATCGAAACCGGCTCCCACCCCGACGTGCGCGTGTTTCGACCCCGGGACGAAGGCAAGCGCAACATTCAGGTCGAGGTCCTCCGCAACGAGATCCTGCCCCTCGCGCAGTTCGCGCCTTTCGAAGCCGGGTCGACCTTTTTCATCTTCCCAGAAGCCGACGTTTCATTCCCCGAGTTCCAACCGGAAGCGGCGAATGCGCTCCTAAAGACTTTGGAAGAGCCGCGACCCAACGTACATTTCATCTTGACGTCCGAGCGACCTGACTCACTGCTGTCGACGATTCGGTCGCGCTGCCAGCGCCTCCGTTTTGGACGCCTGCCCTCGGTCGTCCTGCGCGAGATTCTGTCGTCAGAAGAGGTCCCCGAGGCATCGATCGCCCCGGCGATCGCGTTGAGCGCAGGTAGGGCCGACGTCGCACTCGCATTGGCGCGCGACGGCATGGTGGAAGAGCTGACCGACCTGGTCTTTTCCGTCGACGAAGCGGTCCGCGGATCAGGTCCCGGGACGCTCGTCGATTTGGCGGAGCAACTCGGCCGCCGGGATGACCTCGAGCTGGCTCTCCTCGCGATGCAAAGCTTCTATCGCGACCTCACGATGACGTCCCTCGGGAGGGACCCGAGAGACCTCGCATTCTCTGGGCGCAACGAGGAGCTCCGACAAAGGGCTGCCTCCATAGACCCTAGCGAGACCGCTGCAGGGGTTTCGCTGATTCACGAATGCATCGGCTCCATGCGTCAGAACGCCAACCGTCAGGTCGCGCTCGACGCGCTATTGTTTGGTCTCCGGGGCCTCCGGTAGTGGCGCCTTTCGCGAATTTGGCTAGTCTCGGGCGCAAAATGGCTCGTCCATACTACGTCACCACACCGATCTACTACGTCAACGATCGACCCCACATCGGACACGCTTACTCGACCGTGGCAGCCGACGTCGTCTCTCGCTACCAGCGCCTCCGAGGGAACCCCACGTACTTCCTGACGGGCCTCGACGAACACGGGCTCAAGATCGAACGACGCGCCAAGGAAGAGCAACTGGCGCCGCAAGACTTCGTCAACCGCATGGCCGCGCCCTTTCGCTCCGCCTGGGAGGAACTCGGCTGTGCACACGATGGGTTCATTCGCACGACGTCCGCCGAGCATCGCAAAAGCGTTCAAACGCTTTGGAAGAGAATGGAAGACAACGGTGACATCTATCTCGATGACTACGAGGATTGGTATTGCGTCGGATGTGAGTCCTTCAAGACGGAAAAGGAGCTGCTCGAAGGCAACCTCTGCCCGATCCACCAAGAGCCGGTCGAGCGGATCAAAGAGCGGAGCTACTTCTTCCGCCTGAGTAACTACACCCAGCCCTTGCTCGACTTCTACGACGCCCATCCCGATTTCGTACGGCCCGATGCGCGCTTCAACGAGGTCAAGGCGTTCGTCAAAGAGGGGCTTCGGGACCTATCGATCTCGCGAACCAGCTTTCGCTGGGGCGTGCCGGTTTCTGACGATCCCGAGCACGTCGTCTACGTTTGGCTCGACGCGTTGACCAACTATATCAGTGCACTCGGGGGACCGGTCGCGGAAGGGGTGGCGCCGCTCTACGACGAGTTCTGGACCTCGGCTCAAACCATTACGCACATCGTCGGCAAAGACATTCTTCGCTTTCACGCGGTGTATTGGCCCGCATTCTTGCTCAGCGGAGGGCTTCGTGTACCGAGTCAGATCTGGGCACACGGCTGGCTCACGGTCAACGGCGAGAAGATGTCGAAGTCGCTCGGCAACTTCTTGCCCCCAGGACCGTTGGTCGAAGCGTTTGGAGCGGATGTGCTGCGCTACTACTTCATGCGGGAGATCGGCTTCGGTCAGGATGGCGACTTTAGCCATCGAAATCTACTCAACCGGTACAACGGCGAGCTCGCGAACGGCCTCGGCAACTTGATGAACCGAATCGTCGCAGGCATCGTCAAGAAGAACTTGAATGGTTGCGTCCCCAACGTCGACATCGATGCGCTCGAGGAGATCGACCGTCAGCTGATCGAGCGCGCAAAGTCCACTTCGCGCGAGGCCAGACGGCACCTCGAGGCGCTGGCTTTTCACCGAGCCCTCGACACGACTTGGGAGTTGGTCTCGGCGGCCAACAAGTACGTCGACTCGACCGAGCCCTGGAAGCTCGCAAAGCAGGGCGAACAGCAACGTCTCGAGCAGGTTTGCTATACCGTGCTCGAAACCCTGCGTTGGCTCTCTGTGATGCTGTTCCCGATCATGCCCAACAAGTGCAACGAGCTCCGCGCCCAGATCGGCATGCCGCCGCTATTTCCTACCGAGGGCATCGATCTCTGGCCGAGCGCTTGGGGCGGCTTGAGGCCCGGGATCGAGACCCGTGCTGCCACCCCGCTGTTTCCCCGCTTCGACAAGAGTCAGGAACGTTCGATCCTGGAGCGCCTCGGGGTAGATGAAGAAATTCAGCCTGGGTCGCGCGCGAAGTGATTCCTCCTCTTACGCCGACGCTCGAGGCCGCCCTCAGGGATGTTCGCGCACAGAGCCCACGCTTCCGCATCGCAGCGGCTCAACGACTCGCCAAACCGCCAGCCGAACGGTACGAGGAAGCCTTGGAAGGTCTGTTGACGCTGACGACCGATCCGGTGGGGGCGGTGCGCGAGGTCGCGTACGAGGCGATCGGCGAGCTTGGCGCGCGCGAGGCCCTCCCCCATCTGCTGAAAGCGTTCGGCGACGCGCACGCGGGTGCGCGACAGACTGCCGTGCTCGCGGCAGGCTCCGTCGCGCCGAACGAAGCCGCTGAGGCCATCGAAGCGCTCCTCAAAGACGACCGACCTGAGATGCGTTTTTCGGCGATCTGGACGTTGTCTCGGTTCGGCAACGCGCGACCCGAACATCTTTCGCTAGGGTTGAATGACACCGATGACGAGGTGCGCCTCCTCACGATCGAATGCAGTGGGGAGCTCGGCGCAAAGAGCCAGGCGGAAGCGATCGCTGCGCTTCTCGAAGACCCCTCGAGCCCCGTTCGATTCGCTGCCGCTAGTGCTCTTGCAGCGCTCGGCGACTCGCGTGGCGCGTCGACGCTCAGGACGGGGCTCACCAGTGCCGACCGCGCATTCGACGCTGCGATCGGCCTGGGCAACCTCGAAGACCACGCATCGCTGGAAGACCTGGCAGCGTTGGCGCGTCGCAGATTTAGTTCTCCCATCTTGCGAGCCGCTGCAGCACGCGCTCTGGTGAGGCTCGGAGATCCCCTTGGAGCTCGAGTGATCCGAGACATCCTACGAAGCTGGCGGATCGAAGCACGCCAGTACGCCGTCGAGCTCGTGGGGGAGCTCGGGTTGGTTTCGCTGGTTCCCGACCTCGCACGGGCTCTGCGGCGGAGCGCTGACACCGAGCAACCGGTCTACGAAACAACACTCGAACAGCTCGCGCCGCGGAGCCTTGAGGCTCAGGCCTTGCTTGCTTCCATGCGCCAGACGAATCACCCTGCGTAGTGGTCTCTCCGATGCTGTTCGACACGCACTGTCACCTCGACGACCCGCGACTCTACGAAGAGCTCGACCGCGTACTGGCGCGCGCCGTGGAAGCAGGCGTACGACGCATCACGACGATCGGATGCGCGAACGACATCGAATCGGTGAACTCGGCCGTGGAGCTCGCCCGCCAACATCCCGATCGAATCACCGCGACGGTGGGCGTCCATCCCCACGACGCGAAACACCTGACCCCCGAGCTCCGCGACGCCGTTCACGAAGCGGGCAAGGACGCATCGGTCGTCGCGATCGGCGAGACGGGGCTCGACTTCCACTACGACCACTCTCCCCACGACGCCCAAGAGGCCGCCTTCCGCACGCAGATCGCGATCGCCAAGGAGCTGAAAAAGCCCCTGGTGATTCACACGCGGTCCGCTCCGACCGATACACTACGGATTCTCCGAGAGGAATCCGCTAAGGAAGTCGGTGGGATCATCCATTGCTTCAGCGAGGACCAGGCCTTCGCGGCCGCTGCTCTCGATCTGGGGTTCGTGTCCTCGTTCAGCGGCATCGTCACCTTCAAGAAAGCCATCGAGGTCCGGGACGCGGTCCGCCGACAGCCCGCCGATTCCCTGCTGATCGAGACGGATGCCCCCTATCTCGCCCCGATTCCGAAACGCGGAAAACTCAATGAACCCGCCTATGTAGCCCACACGGCAGCCTGCATCGCAGAGCTCCGTGGCGAGGATCCAGAGGCGCTGGCCGAGCAGACCTATCGGAACGCACTTCGAGTGTTCGGAATCGCCGAATGATCCGGATCGGGACTGCGGCGAGCATCCGCCTTGACTCGCCTCAACCCCTCACTATCTTTGCGGCCCTTTTCTCAGGCGAGCGGACCCGTGAATACGAATCCTGGCCTCATCGGCACCAAGCTTGGCAATACCCAAATCTTCCTCGATGACGGGGAGGTGCGGCGCGTCACCGTCATCAAGACGGGGCCCTGCACTGTAGTGGGAAAGCGCACCCCTGAAAAGGATGGCTATTCCGCCCTCCGACTCGGCTTCGGCGAACGACGTGAAAAGCTCGTGACCAAGCCCGAGGCGGGCGCTTTCAAGAAGGCCGGCGTCAAGGTTTCTCGCGTGGTTCGGGAGTTTCGCGTCGATTCGGAGCTTCTCGATCGCTTCGAGGTGGGCCAGAAGCTCGGCGCGGCGGACATCTTCCAGGAAGGTCAGTTCGTCGACGTCTCGGGCACCAGCAAGGGCCGCGGCTTTACCGGTGTCATGAAGCGATACAACTTCGCGGGCGCAGGCACGGTCGGCCACGGCACGCACGAAGCCAAGCGCCATGGTGGCTCGATCGGTATGAACATGACTCCGGGGCGCACGTTCCGCGGCCAGAAGATGCCAGGTCAGCACGGCAACAAGAAGGCCACCGTTTTGAACCTTCGCATCGCTCGTGTGCTGCCGGATGAGAACATCGTGCTCGTCGAGGGCGGTGTGCCCGGTCCGCGCAACGCTTTCGTGACAGTGAAGGGGGCAATCAAGAAAGCCTCCGTGCCGCTTCCTGAGCCTCCGGCCAAGGAAGAGCCGGCCGCTGCCCACGCTGAAGACGCACCCGCAACCGACGAGGGTTAACTGCCGCCGCGGAGGAAGCAGGATCGCTACGGACGCCGCGCGCGGCGTGAAGGCTATCCCGCACGCTCGGTATACAAGCTCGAAGAGATCGATCGACGCGTCGGTCTGTTCACAAAGGGGCAGCGCATACTCGACTTGGGCGCAAGCCCAGGGTCATGGACGCTGTACGCTGCCGAACGCGTCGGGCCGAGCGGACACGTTCTCGGAATCGACCTGAACGATCACGAGGCCAGCTTGCCCGGGCACGCGGAGATTCGCGCGCTCGATGCCTTCGCGGTCGATCCGGAGGACCTTGGTGGACCGTTCGATGTGGTCATCAGCGACATGGCGCCCAAGACGAGCGGCCAGCGACACGCTGACCAATACCGAAGCTATGAGCTCTTCATGCGGGCGCTCGAGCTGGCGATCGTGGTGCTCGAACCGGGCGGTCACTTCGTGGGGAAGATCTTCCAGGGGCAAGAGTTCGAGGACGCTCGAAACGCCACGCGCGAAGCCTTCGGAAAGGTCCGGGTCATCCGCCCAGAGGCCACGCGAAACGAGAGTTACGAGGTGTTTCTCGTGGGGCTTGGGCGACGCGATACTACGGTCTAATCGTGCGTAACCGCGCGCGGGCACGATCCGCGTAGGGCCCGTCGGGATCGAGCTTGACCACCTGTTGCAGGTGCCCGCGCGCTTCGTCAAGCTCGCCACGTTTCACTAGGATGGTGCCGAGGGCGTATTGGAGCGCCGGGTCTTTGGGTGACTGCTCGACCGCGCGACGCATGGTGTTCTCCGCCGCTTGAAGCTGGCCGGTCGCGTAGAACGCCAGCGCGAGCTCCGCTAGAAGCTCCGTCGGCGGAGGATTGGAAGCGTATTCGAGCGCACCGTGAAGCACTTCAACCGCCAGGTTTGCCTCCCCAGCGCGTCGAAGCGCCCCGCCCGCGGCGATGGAGAGCAGCACGTCCCCGTGCACCCTTGGCGCGGCGGCTCGGAGTTGATCCGCTGCGTCATTCGGACGACTGATATCGAGGTAGAGCATCGCAAGGTTGATGCGCGGAATCGGATCAGCCGGCAGCGCTCGGATCGCAGCGAGGTACTCGCGCTCTGCTTTGTCGCGCTCGCCAGCGTCCTCGTAGGCGAGCGCCAAGTTGAAGCGGGCAGGCCCGAGCTGCGGGTCGAGAGCGGCCGCTCGCTCGAGCATTGGGATCGCCTCGGCGAGCTCGCCGCGCTCACGAAGCAGCACCCCGAGGTTGTTGTACGCCTCGGCAAAGGCCTCGTCGATCTCGGTGGAGCGGCGGTACGCCTTTTCCGCCTTGGACTGGTCTCCCATCTCCTCGTAGACGAGGCCGAGATCCAACCATGCACGCGCGTCTTGCGAGTCGTTCTCGATCGCCTTTTTAAACGCGGCCGAAGCTTCCTTGACGTGGCCTTTCGCCAAGAGCTGCTCGCCTCGCAGCACCTCAGGTGTTGCGGCCGGTCGGCTCACCACCTCCACGCTGGCCGGCGTCGTCGCCGGCGGGGTCTGACTCGAGGCACACGCGGTCAGTAGAATCACAACGATAAATGGGACTGCCCTTTTTTGATCCCGGACGGGTCTGCGGCCCGGCAATTTCTCCCACCCCACCGCCCCCGCACTATCGCCTACCCCCACACTGTCACCTATGTTTGTTGGTCGGCCCGGGCGTGGAGGGCCAAGATGCGGTCGTAGAGCACGCGTTGAAGGCGCTTGAGTCGCTCGGGATCCTCGACCTTGTTGCCATCGTCGTCGGCCACGTAAAACACGTCCGCGACGCTCTGCCCTTCGGTGTTCACCTTCGAGATCGTAACGCTCAAGTCGAGCTCGTGGAGCGTCCGTGCGATCTCGTGAAGGAGGCCGGCGCGGTCTCGAGTAAATACGTCAACGACTGTGTATTTCGCCGAGGCATTGTTATCGACGCTGATGTGAGTTGGCACCTCCGGGCCAGGACGAACGGACCACGGCGGCGGTGTGCTTTGACGGGCAATGAGATCCTCGACGGAGATACGGTTGGTCACGCGGTGAGTGATGTCCTCCAGGAGCTCCTCGGCGAGCCGAGCAGGCATCGGCGTATCCTCGCCGATCTTCACCCAAAACACATCGAACACTTCGTTGCCACTCGAACGTTGCCGTGTGTAGATCTGGGCGCTAAGCACCGAGAGGTCGTGCGCGGCGAATACCGCCGTCAGATCGGCGAGGAGGCCTGAACGATCGGCGCTTACGACCACAACCTCCTCAACGTCGTCGCTCGGCCCCGGACCGACACGTACGGTCACGAGATCAGGGTTGCGGTCCCGGGCAATCCGCGCATGGCGACGCACGACATCGACCGGGTTCCCTAAGAAGTACCGGTCAGGCATCTCGTCGATGAAGGCGTGAAGCTCATCTTGGCCGGCATCTCCCGCGAACCCCACTACCGCTTGGAGTTTCACCTCGAGCACGCGGCTTTCGGCCTGGACTGGCATGTCACCCAACTCGAGCTCAGCGAGCGTCGCGAGATAGAGGTCCTCGAGCGCTCGCGCCTTCCAAGATGTCATCGCCTTGGGGTTCACGGTGGAAATCACAGCAACGGTGCATAGGAATAGGTCACGAAGTCGCTCGGACGTCTCGACCATCCGGACCACTTCGGCCAGGCCCTGGGGGTCGTGGATGTCCCGTTGCGTAGCCCATCGGTAGAGCGACTTCTGCTCACGAACGAGCCAGGCGATGTGCTGCGCATCCATGGCGCTGAAACCCAATCGAAGCGCGACGCTCTCCGCGAGACGCGCGCCCTGAGCTTCCTGGTCTTTGCCCCGCACACGTCCAAGCGAATGGAGCAGGACGGCCAAGAAGACCGGAAGCCGCCGAGGGGCCTCCGCGGCCAGACGCGCAGCCAAGGAAGAAGCCCGTCTCTCGCCACGGGTCAGCGCCTGCAGATGCTCGAGAGCCTTCATCGCATGGATGTCCGCCGTGTACACGTGAAACACGTCGTGATTGACGCGACCAACCAGCGGCTCGAACTCCGGGATCATCGCCGAGACCAGGCCCACCTCGTGTAGCTCGGCCACTGTCGAGCCCGTCCGGAACGGAGTCTCGTCGCCGTGCTGCAGCGCGGAGAGAAACAACTGCGTCGCCTCTTCGGAGTCTTGCAGCCGCAGGCGCCATCGTTTGTCGGGGGTTGTACGCGCGATGGCGTCTCGCGCGGTATGGTCAGGCCGCTTTTGGTATCGGAGCGCCTGTCGATAGAAGCGAAAGGCGAGTGACGGGTCGGACCCTAGACGCTGTGGGTTCTCGAGCGAGATCACACCATCGGCCAAGAAGATACCATCGGCCAGCTTGCGAAAGGTCGCCGCACGACCTTTGCTGCGCGGACGAGCCCGATCGAGTATTCGCTCTGCCGTGAGCGCGACGATCCGCGCGTGGCGATAGTAGGCCTGCATGAACTGCTCGACGCCCAAGGTCACTCCATCGACGAACCCGAGCTCCTGGGCAATGTCTTCTTGGTCTCCAAATGTCAGCCGATCCTGTTGGCGGCCCGCCCGAAGATGTAGAAGGTTGCGCACGCGCCAAAGCATCTCGCGCGCCTCCCCGAGCTCTCGAACTTCACGCGCGAGTAGTGCTCCCGTTCTCACGTAGTCCGGTTCGTTTCGGGCGCTCCACCGGGCACGTGCCGCCCATTCGGCGACATCCAGGTCGCGGAGTCCGCCTCGCCCCTGCTTCACGTCAGGCTCGAGGAGATAGAGGCTACCTCCGAAGCGCCGGTGGCGACTTGCCGTATCCTGCTCCAAGGCGTCGAGGAACTGGACCAGGTGTGGCTCGAACACCTGCTCGCGAGCCCCACGCTCCAGGTCGTCGAGGAGGGAGCCGTTTCCTGCAAGGCGGCGGAAGTCGATCAGGGTCGTCGTGGTACGGATATCCTCCCGGGCTAAGGATAGGGTTTCGTCGACGCTGCGGACCGCATGACCGATGTCGACCCCCAAATCCCACAAGGGATAGAGCAACCCTTCAGCGAGTGCACCGACGAATGGGTCGGAGGAATCGTCGCAAAGGAACACGACATCAACGTCGCTGTTGAGACCGAGCGTGGATCGGCCGTACCCGCCTACCGCAACGAGGGCCACGCGCCCGCGCGCACTCTGCCCGAGGGCCTGGGTGGCAGCGTCCGAGGCGCAGTAAAGAGCGCTCAAGAGGCCGTCGAGCGCGCGCGCGTGGGAGCGAGCCGTGAGAACCCCCGAGTCGCCACGGCGCACCGCGTCCTCGAAGGCCCGTCGGTATCCACCGAGATAGCCACTGCAGGTCTTGCCGAGCTTTGGGGCGAGGCCACCTAAATCGACGACCGGACTGGATCCTTCGGACAACGGTCGGCGATTATGACCGTACGTGAGGGCCCGAGCAAGCTATCGCGCCCGAAGGTAGGAGGCAATAGCCGTGGCGATGCCGTCGGCCAGCCTGCGTCTGTAGTTGCGAGTCGTGAGCGCGCGCGCCTCCGGCTCGTGGGTGAGAAAGGAGGCTTCCACCAAGACCGCCGGCATCCTCGCGCCAACGAGCACGTAGAACATCGCGCGGCGAACGCCACGATTGGCCAGTCGTGGAAGAACGGCGCGGCCACGCCTCAACGTGCTGCGCTGAACCTTGGAAGCGAGCCGAAGCGACTCATTCGTTTGGTCACGGCGGTGCAGCCGCGCAAGCAGGGTCTGGATCCGGGTCACCTCCGCTACTCGTGTCCCGTTTTCCCGCGCAGCAAGACGCAGCGCTTGGCGGTTGTTCGTGGTATCGAGCACGAATGTCGTGACACCACCTCTGCGAACCTCTTCTGACCCCGCATTCAAGTGTATCGAGACGAAGACGTCCGCCTCCATCGCGTTGGCAAGCGCGCATCGTGCCTCGAGCGAAAGCCCCGTGTCATCGTCGCGCGTGAGAAGTACGCGCGCGCGTGGCATGATCGCGCGAAGCCGGTCTGCAGTGAGCTTCGCGATTTCGAGTGCGACCTTCGCCTCGACTAGATCGTATTCGTCGTTCGCAGCGCCGGGTTCATCGCCACCATGGCCGGGATCCAGAACTACGACGGGATCACGTTTCTTCACACGCCCAGCGCCATCGTCAATCACGTCGATCACGATTCGGTAGGGATCGGTCAGGTAGAAGACTCGGCCGCTGGCGCCCCGCTGAAGGTCGATGACGACTCGAGGATTCGGTGTCGCGAGCCGAACGCGCTCTACCCCTCCGCGACCCACCGCTTGTGATACTGGGACTGACTCCTCCCAATCGGTGTCGACCAGCTCGATCGCAATGCGCGCGGGCAGCACCCCCTCTGCGGGTTGTCGCTTCTGGTGGAAGAGGGGCGCCCCATCGAAGAGCAGGACTACACGAGCGCCCGCGGCATCCTTTCGCTCGGCTCCATAGACGTCGATACGCTGAAGGCGTGCTTTCGGGCCTCCTCGCTCGGAGCGCTCCCCTGGCTCGGGGAGCGGAACCAGCAAATCTCCTTCAGCCTTTGGACGCGTTGCGGTGTCGCAGGCACCGCCTGCCAAGAGCAGCACCACAAGACCGAGTGTGTGTGTGTTCGCCCCGCCTCGAATGCTCGCGTCTTTACGCGACCGGTCCCGATCGGTCAACGCACTGCCGCTCGTTGACCGGCACCAACCGATCGCCTAGCTTCCGCCGCATGACGGGGTTGACGTACCGCGACGCGGGCGTGGATATCAAAGCCGGAGAGCAGCTCGTCGAGCGAATCAAACCGCTCGCCAAGACCACGGCAACCCCTCACGTGCTTGGGTCGATTGGCGGTTTCGCGGGACTGTGCACGCTCCCAGAGGACATCGACGACCCTGTGCTGGTGTCGGGCGCCGATGGAGTTGGCACGAAGCTCAAGCTGGCGTTCCAGCTCGAGCGGCACGACTCGATCGGCATCGACCTCGTGGCTATGTGCGTGAACGACATCATCACTGTCGGCGCGCGTCCTCTCTTCTTTCTCGACTACTTCGCGACGTCGAAACTCGACGTCGACCAGGGCGAGGCCGTGGTGCGCGGCATCGCCGAAGGGTGCCGCCAGGCTCGATGCGCGCTTCTCGGCGGAGAGACCGCCGAGCTCCCCGGCTTCTACGCCTCCGGCGAATACGATCTCGCAGGTTTCGCCGTCGGCGTCGTCAGCCGAAAGCGCATCATCGATGGTGCGTCGGTAAAAGCCGGAGACGTCGTCATCGGCCTAGCATCTTCCGGATTGCACTCGAACGGATACTCGCTCGCACGACGCGTCCTGCTCGAAGGGGAAACGCCATTGTCCCTCGACGAGTCGATCGAATCGCTAGGTCTGCTCGGTGAAGCGCTGCTACGGCCTACGAGAATCTACGTGGACGCCTCGAACATCGCACTCGGGCACGGGGTCCATGCGATGTGTCACATCACCGGGGGTGGGCTGCCTGACAACCTACCCCGCGTTCTGCCTGAAGGCCTCGGCATTCGCCTCCATCCGAGCTCGTGGACGCCAGACCCGATCTTTGATCTGATCCAGAAACGCGGCGACATCGCCGACGCCGAGATGTGGCGAACCTTCAACATGGGGATCGGCTTCACTTTGGTCGTCGACCACGAGCAGGCGAGCGACTTGTTCGGCGCGCTCGACGACAGTGGCGAGCGTGCTTTCTCCGTCGGTGAGGTGATCGAAGGCGAAGGGGTCACGTTCTCGACGTAGGAGCGCTCATGGATGCAGTGGTTCTCGCTTCTGGTCGCGGTTCGAATCTTAGGGCGATCTGCCAGGCGATCGACGAGGGCAGGTGCGAGGCGCGCATAGTGGGCGTCGTGTCCGACAAGCGAAGCGCCGCGGCTCTCGAGTTCGCGGAGGCGCGCGGGATCCCGACGCGGGTCGTCCCTCTGAAGAAGGGCGACGACCGTGACCAATGGAACGCCGAGCTCGCGCATCAAGTGGTGGCGCTCGGGCCTGAGCTGCTCGTGCTCGCTGGCTTCATGAGAATCCTGAGCTCCCCGTTTCTCGAACGATTCCCAGGGAGGATCATCAACGTTCACCCGGCTCTGCTGCCCTCCTTTCCCGGCCACGACGCGCCGAAAGACGCCCTCGAGGGGGGCGTGCGAATCAGCGGATGCACGGTGCACATCGTCGATGACGGCGTGGACACGGGGCCCATCATCGCTCAGGCGGCGGTGCCTGTTCTCCAAGACGACACGCCGGAAACGCTGCACGTGCGAATCCAGATCCAAGAGCACCGCCTGCTGCCCGAGGTCATCAATCGGATCGCCCTCGGCGAGATCGAGCTCAACCCTCTGAAGACGAAGGTGCTTTTCGCGGACCCATCGAAGTCTCTGTCCGTTCCGGAATTCTAGCCAGTGCCTACGAGCTTCTACGACGTCGTTATTCTCGGCACGGATCTCGGGCCCGTCGTGTGCGCCGCCCTGCTTGCGCGCCGCGGCCTTCGCGTCTTGGTTCTGGGCCAAGGCGTCCTGTCACCGTCGTACAGACTCGGTGAGGTCGAGGTCGAACGCGATGGACTGACCGTCGCCGGTAGCCAGAGCCCTGCAGTTCAAGGCGTGTTCGAGGAGCTCGGGATCAAGCAAGACATTCGCCAGCGAATGACCGACAGAAAACGACCCTTTCAGCTTCTCTTGCCCAGCAATCGAATTGATCTTTATGACGGTGACCCGTGGATCGGTGAGCTGGCTCGGGAGGTCCCCGAAGTACAGCGCCAAGCGGTGGACATCACACGAACACTCGGCGAGGTCCGCGAGGAGCTGGACGCCCTCGTTGGGCGTGATCTCACCTGGCCCCCCGAGACTTTCATCGAGCGCCAACGGTTCTCCCTGGCGGCGACGGTGCAACGCTTCGACCGTCAGGGACAGGGCTGGGCGTCATGGAGTCAACTTCCAACACAGCACCCGCTCCGAACCGCGTTCGAAGGGTGTCTCCCGCACCTGTCGGGGCTATCGACGCGGCAGCACTCAGACGCGAGCCAGGCGCGGCTGCACGGTCATCTTCTCGGAGACATCACGCAGCTTGCCGGAGGAACGCCTTGGTTTCAGCAGGCTCTCTTCTCTCGTATTCGATCTTGGGGCAGCGACGTGCGCCCTCGCGATCGCGCGTTGCGGATCAGCCGCGACGGTCGACGCGGCCACATCATTCGACTAGCGCGCTCCGACGAGGAAATCGGCTGTGCGCAAGTCGTTCACGGGACGCCCATCGGTGACCTTTCACAGCTGGTCTCGGGCCGCGTATCGTTGGCACCGCTGTTCGAACGCGTGGGAGAGCCGCGTGCACGTTCCTACCGGTGCTCAGTGCATTTGCTCGTGGCGCGGCAGGGAGTTCCGGAAGCGCTCGCACCTCTCGGGTTGATCTGCGCAACCAGGGGGAACAGCAACGAGTCCTTCCTGCTTCGCTCCCACGCCGTCGACGAAGACCAAGTCTTGTTCACTCTGAGTCGACTCGTCGAGGATCACCTCATCGATGCCGGCTCGTCCCCTCTCAAGTTCGTCCGCGAAGACGCCCTGCATGCCCTTCGTTCGGTCGTGCCTTTTCTCGATGAGAATTTGCTTTGGATTGACAGTCCACACGACGGGCTGCCTCCGAGAAGGTGGCGGGGCCGCACCGAGCTTCCGTGCAGTGACCCGTGGGCTCGCGGCCCTTTCACGATGCCTGCCGTATTTGAGTATCCGACCCGACGCGCCCTCGGCGTATGTGCGTTGCCCACACGTACGCCTTTGCGCGGAATCTTCCTTTGCAATGATCAGGTGGTGCCGGGCCTGGGTTTCGAGGGAGCTTTTCTAGCTGCGACCTCCGCAGCGCAGATCGTGGGATCCCTGTATCGACGTCAAGACTGGCTCCAGCGTGGTCCCTGGGCGCGGCACACCCTTTAGGTGATGCCTCCGCGCTCTGATATGCTGGGCGCATGGCTGCACCACAACCGGCGCCCTCACTTACCCTGCGCCAATTACTTAGGCTCATGGTCGAACGCGGGGCCTCCGATTTGCACATCACGACCGGCTCTCCCCCGCAGTTACGTATCGACGGCCAACTGGTGCCTTTGAGAACGCCTCCACTCAAGCCACGCGAAAGCAAGGCGCTCTGCTACGAGGTGATGACAGAAGATCAATGCTTGCGCTTCGAAAAAGGCCACGAAATCGACTTCTCGTTCGGTGTGAAGTCCTTGTCGCGTTTTCGTGCGAACGTCTTCTTGCAACGCGGCGCGGTGACGGGCGCGTTTCGTGCCATTCCGTTTGAAATCCGGCCGCTCTCCAAATTGGGCGTGCCCCCTGTCGTCGAAGAGCTCTGCGAACGACCCCGCGGCATGGTGCTGGTGACCGGTCCCACCGGGTCCGGCAAATCGACGACGCTGGCCTCGATGATAGACAAGATCAACTCCGAACACCGCGATCACATCGTCACGGTCGAGGATCCCATCGAGTTCTTGCACTCAAACAAGCTCTGCATCGTGAATCAGCGAGAGGTGGGCTCCGATACGACAAGCTTCAAGGACGCGCTCAAATACGTCCTCCGACAGGACCCCGATGTCGTTCTCATCGGCGAGATGCGCGATCTCGAAACGATCGAGGCTGCGCTCACCATTTCTGAAACCGGTCACTTGGTGTTCGCCACGTTGCACACCAACACTGCGGCCCAGTCGATCAACCGTATCATCGATGTGTTCCCTTCGAACCAGCAAAGCCAGATTCGCGCACAGTTGTCCTTCGTCCTTCAAGGAGTCCTGAGCCAGATGCTGCTCCCACGATGCGACGGACCTGGCCGAGTCATGGCTTGCGAGGCGTTGATCCCGAACGCCGCGATTCGAAACCTCATCCGTGAAGACAAGATCCACCAGATGTACGGCATCATGCAGACGGGTCAGGAGACTTCCGGCATGCAGACGATGAATCAGTCGCTGCTGCACCTGGTCGCTCATGGGGTTCTGGATCGGGAGCTCGCAGAGATTCGGTCGCCCGAGCAGGAGGAATTCCGTCAAATGCTGATCGATTTAGACCAAAAGGGTTATAGTCCGAGCATTCGCACTTGACGCCCGATTCGGCTTACGGTCGGATTTTTACTATCGTTAAGGCGGGATCCAGGGAATGACCAGCATGGCTTATGGGCGGCGATGGGTAACCTCCATCGCAATAACACTCTCCTTGTTGTTTTCCGTTCTAGCCGAAGCCCAGTCGGGGACCGGCAATTCACGGAGCATTTCGGTCGAAAACCGGGCGGAAGCGGCAGACGCCTACGACCAAGGAACGTCGACGTACCTCGCGGAAAGGTACGAGCTCGCGGCTCACTGGTTCGAGCGTGCCTACCGATTGGTACCGACTTCGACGGCGCTACTTCAAGCGATCCGCGCTCACGACAAAGCGGGCGACGCGCTCCGGGCGGCAAACCTCGCACTTCTACTTCGCGACCGATACCCAGGGGACCAACGCGCGAAGGAGAAAGCGACCGCCGTCATCGAGGCGGTCAAATCGGCCGCGGTGCTCGTCAAAGCCCAGTGCGAGAAGGAATGCACCCTCGAGCTCGATGGCGCGTTGATCCAGCACGACACGTTTTTCGTGTCCGCCGACATAGAGCACTCGGTGAAAGCCGCGTTCGAGACGGGTGAAGCTTCCGCGATGGTCCGGGGAGAGCCAGGTTCGGCCAAAACCGTCAGGCTCGCTGCGCCCTTACCAGCACCCCTTCCGCCGATTCCACGCTGGGGGTTCTTCACTTCGCTTGGTGCAACAGTCGCATTGGGCGTGGTCACCATCTGGTCCGGCCTCGATGCGAACAAGGGCGTGACTGCTTTCGAGGCAGCGGCCCGCACTGCGAATTCCCCTGGGATCAACGCCATTGGTTCGCCTACTCCCGCTGACGAGGCACAGGCTCTTCTCGAAGACGGCCGCAACAAGGAGCGGCGGACGAATATTCTGATCGGTGTCACGGCTGGAATGGCCGCAACGACGGCGGTATTGGGAGTCTTCACCAACTGGAAGGAGGAGTCGCGGGGATCCGCGAGCAGGCGCGTCGAGCCCGCGGTTGGGGTGACCCACAAAGGCGGGGCTTTCACGCTCAAGGGTCGTTTCTGATGAACGTACCAGCCGGCATGCCAGGAGGCGATCGTGTCTCTCGACCCATGGCAGGTCGGCAACTCGGCCGATATGAGATCCTGACTCAGCTTGCGTCGGGTGGGATGGCTTCCATCTACGTCGCACGTGCTCAGGGAGTCGCCGGGTTCGAACGACTCGTCGCGATCAAGGTGTTGCATCCACACTTGGCGTACGAACAGGAGTTCATCTCGATGTTCCTCGACGAAGCGCGACTCGCCGCGAGGATCCGACACATGAACGTCGTACCCACGCTCGACATCAGTGACAGCCCGGGCGACGGCTACTTCCTCGTTATGGAGTACATCGAAGGCGACCACCTGGGGGCGCTCCTCGGACGCGCCGCCAAGAAGGGAGAGCGGCTTCCCCAGCCGTTCGTGTGTCGAGTGCTGCTCGATACGCTTCAGGGGCTCGCTGCTGCGCACCGGCTCACCGGCGAAAACGGAAACGACCTCAAGCTCGTTCACCGCGACGTGTCGCCACACAATATTCTCGTTGGAACCGACGGCATTGCGCGGCTCACGGACTTCGGGGTCGCGAAGGCGGACGTCCGGATGGCGTCGACGCGTACGGGCCAGTTCAAAGGGAAGCTCTCGTACATGGCGCCGGAGCAGGCCTCCTCGAGCCAAACCGACCAACGTTCGGACCTGTTCAGTGTAGGAATCATCCTCTGGGAGTCGCTCACGGGGCGACGCTTGTTCAAGGGCGACTCCAACGCCGCCACGCTCAACAAACTCCTGAACGACGAGGTCGCACCACCTTCGAACGTGTGGGCGGATCTGGAACAGTACGACGAGATCGTGATGAAAGCCTTGAACCGCGATCCCGAGGAGCGGTTCCAAACCGCAGACGAATTCGCCGAGGCGCTCGACGCTGCTGCGGGCAGCACTGGCGTCGCCAAGACGCGCGACGTTGCCGAGGTCGTCCGATCGCTCGACGCGGAGAAGCTCCAGCAAGAACGACAGCGTGTGCGAGACGCCATCAAGATGCTGGGACGGACTGAGTTCGCCGAGTCCCAGGTGCCAATGCCCCGCGAGGGGTCTGCACAAGGAAGCCAGACCTACAGTCGGGGCGGAGCGCCGACGTCGAACGGAAGCGTGTCGGGTGTATTGACTGACGGTACTCCAGTCATCGTGCGGGCCGCGCCCGACTCGAGCCTGTTGAAGTGGTTCGTCGTGCTGCTGGCTGTGATCGTGTTCATGTATGCAGGCTTCTTGGTCTGGCAGCTGCTCGGTGCATCACCTCCGCCCCATGCCACCGAGCGCCCCGCGGAGCCCCTAGAAACCGTAGCGCCGCAGGCCCAACCCGCCGCCGAAGGGGAAGCGACACCAGTCGACGAGCAGTCTCAGATCGCCGAAAGCGACCCAGTGGAGCTCGAACCACCGCCCAAAGCGAAAGCCAAATCGGTTCGGCGACCACGCCGGAAGCGCACGCGCCCGAAGCCTCGGCCAAAGGCGTCCACGCCGGAAACGCAGCCCAAGGCTGAACCGGTCGATATCGACATCCAGAATTCCTATCGCAACTAGGCGATAGTGTGGGGGCGGTGGGGCGGGACAAATTGACGGGCCGAAGGCCCGACCGGGATCACGACGCGGCCGTGAGTAACGGGCCGAAGGCCTGACCGGGATCACCACGTGGCCGTCAGAGCACCAAACAGACGCCCCGGATTCGAGCCGATGCCAGTCAGAGCGGAATTGCGCCTGGCTTTTGACCGCACGATCACTGATCGGCTAGGATTTTGAGAGGCCCGGAGGGCATCGGGCGGAGATTGCATGGCCGAGTGGGTATACGAGGCGCGCACTCGCGCGGGTGAGGTTCAGACCGGGATCATCGAGGCGGATAGCAAGGAAGCCGTCCAGTCACGGCTCCGCGCCCGCCAGTTGAATCCGGTCAAGATCAAGAAGAAGGGCCGACAGCTCAAGCTCACCATGGGCACCGGCGTCACCGCGAAAGAGCTCGTCATCTTCACGAGACAGTTCGCGACGATGATCGATGCCGGCCTTCCGTTGGTCCAGTGCTTGGACATCCTGTCGAGCCGAGGCGAAAACAAGCGCCTCAATGCCATCCTCAAGGACGTCAAAGAACACGTCGAGCAAGGTGGAACGTTCTCGCAGGGTTTGGCTCGCCATCCAAAGCTCTTCGACGAGCTATTTGTCAACCTCGTACGCGCCGGTGAGATGGGCGGTATCCTCGATACGATTCTCAACCGTCTCGCGCTCTACATCGAGAAGAAGGTCAAGCTCGCCCGACAGGTTCGCGGCGCCATGGTCTATCCGATCGCAATCTTCTTCGTCGCGATCGTCGTCGTCGTCGTGATGCTGGCGTGGGTCATTCCTAGCTTCAAGGGGATGTTCATGGAGTTCGGGGGTGAAGACTCGCTTCCGGCATTGACGCAGTTGGTGATTACCGCCTCCGAAGGCTTCATGCACAACATCGTGTGGATCGTCCTAGCCAGTGCGGCGATCGTATTCGGCACGACGTGGGTCTACCGGCAACCGCTGGGTAAACAGTTCGTCCACAGGGCCCTGCTGATCATGCCTGTGATGGGCCCGGTGGTGCGCAAGATCGCGGTCGCCCGATTTACACGGACCCTTGGAACCTTGCTCTCCGCCGGCGTTCCCATCCTCGATTCGCTCGACGTCGTGAAGAAGTCTGCGGGCAATGTCGTGGTGGAAGCGGCGATCCAGGAAACTTCGAACAAGATCCGCGAGGGCCGCACCATGGCGGAGCCGCTCATGGAGACCAACGTGTTCCCGCCCATGGTCGTGCAGATGATTGGTGTGGGTGAGCAGACCGGCGCGCTAGATACGATGCTCAACAAGATCGCGGACTTCTACGAAGACGAGGTCGACGTTGCCGTCGCGGCTCTCACATCACTGCTCGAGCCCATGATGATGGTGTTCATCGGAGGAATCGTGGGCACCATCCTGATAGCGATGTACCTACCGATCTTCTCGATCGCCGGCAAGGTGTGATTCAACCGCCGCACAGGTCGACCGAGCTACACCACGAACCCCACCCGCGCAGGCGGATTCAGTGGGTACTCATAGGTCGCCTTATCATCGCGACTGTGCTTCTGGGCACGACTTTGTACCTAGCGCAGGACGCGATTCGATACGGCCGCTTCACGCCGACCTTCCTGCTCATCCTGATCTCGATCATTTATGGGTCTTCGATTCTTTTCGGGGTGTGGCTGCTGCGTGGTCGACAAGAGCACGCGGTGGCTATGGCGGTGACCGGCCTCGATGTGGTTCTGATCACGGGGCTGGTGTACCTCACCGGAGGAGCCGGCAGCATCTTCTCGTTCCTGTATGGCGCGGAGATCCTCACGGCGGCGCTCACCCTCGGCGCGAACGCGGCTTACTACACCGCAGCGACCTGCCTGGCCTGCTACTTCCTCCAGGGGCTTGCGCTGAACATGGGTTGGTTGCCACCGCCGCCGGACCAGCCCCTGAACCAGTACATCCTGGAGACGAAGGACTTCGTTCTCGCGCTGTTGTGGAACATGGTGGGCATCGCTGCGGTGGCGCTCCTCGCGACCAACCTTGCGCGACGCGCTCAAGTGGTCGGAGCACGATTGATCGCGGCAGAACTAAGCGCGGAGCGCCTCGCTAGGCTCAACGACGACATCGTCCGCTCGATTGCGTCGGGGCTCATCACGGCCGACGAAGAAGGGCGCATCATCGGTATCAACCGCGCCGCCCGCGATATCCTCCGTGACCGTACTGGCTCACTTCTGAGCCGACCGTTGTCGACCATCCTTCCAGGTCACAAAAAAGGGCCCGTGAGCGAGCCTCCGAGGCGTGCGGAAACGGCGGGAAGGCGTGCCGACGGCACCGCGTTTCCGATGGGTTTCATGATGAGCGCGCTGGTCGACGCCGAGGGCAACTCTTCAGGGCTCCTTCTCGCGTTTCAAGACTTGACCGAGATCAAGAACCTCAAAGATCAAGCCGAGCAGGCGCAACGTCTCGCCGTGCTTGGACAACTCGCCGCGGGGCTCGCGCATGAAATCAGAAATCCTCTCAGCTCGATTTCTGGGTCTGTGGAAATGGTCCGCGAAGGCAACACACTCGGGCCCGAAGACCGCCGCTTGTTGGGCATCGTGATTTCGGAGGTCGATCGGCTCGATGCACTCGTCACGACGATGCTGCAGGTGGGCCGTCCGAGCCAGATTCACCCGGAGCCCCACGACCTGCGTGCGCTCGTCAGCGAGGTAGTGGTTGTGGCTCGAGGCGAAGCCACCCAAAGCAATGGCCTATCCATCGAAGAGAGTGTCCCGGACGATCCGATCATCGCCACGATCGATGCCGATCGGATGCGGCAGGTGGTATGGAACCTGGTGAAGAACGCAGTGCAAGCGTCTCCACACCGCGGCACCGTCGAGGTGCGCGCCGGTCGCGATGATTCAGGTCGCGCGTTCATCGAGGTCGCTGACGAAGGGCGGGGGATCGACGATGCACAGCGGGGGCGCCTCTTCGACATGTTCTATTCGGGGCGGAACCACGGGGTCGGACTCGGATTGGCCCTCGTGAAGCAGATCGTGGACCAACATGACGCTCGGATCGAGGTCGTCGACCGCCAGGACATGGGAACCTGCTTCAGAGTCACCCTGTCGCTCGAGCACGAATCTGTCAGGCCGACCGCAAGATCTCGGACAGACGGACACCGGGATCCTCGGCCCGCATGAGGCCCTCACCGATCAGCACGGCATCCGCACGGCCCTGAGCGATCTCCCGAAAATCGTCGTTGCTGCGCACCCCGCTCATGAAGACCGCGACGCGTTCGGAGGGAATTCGCGCCACACACTCATGCGCCGTTCGCACGTCGACCCGGAAGGTTCGAAGGTCTCGGGCGTTGACCCCGACGACAGTCGAGCCCGCAGCAACGGCTCGGTCGACTTCCTCGGCATCAGCCGCTTCGACGACCGGTTCCATGCCGAGCGCGCGGACATGCGTGATCAGAGACACGAGCGCTTTGTCGCCGAGCGCGCGAACCAGCAGCAGGACGAGAGACGCACCAACATCGAAGGCCAGCTCCACCTGCACGGGATCGATGACGAAGCCCTTGAAGAGCACCGGGACCGAGATCGACTCCGAGATTCTCCTGACCAGCAACGGAGATCCGTCGAAGTCGGGCGCGTCCGCAAGGACGCTGACGACCGACGCACCTCCTCGTTCATAGGCGCGGGCAACACGGACGCCTTCCCCTGCGCTCCACGTTCGAATGGCGCCCGCGCTCGGGCTTCGAAACTTGACCTCCGCTATCACCGACGGTGGGCCACCCACCGCACGACGAAGCGCCTCGACCCCGCGTTCAGAACGCTCGGGTTCAGGCTTTCGACGGAGCGGCCGCATTGCCTTGACGTGCTTTCGACGTCGCAGGTTCTCACGACGGGTCCGTGCAAGAATCTTGGAAAGGTAGTCGTTCATAGGCTTCGCGTGAACTCCACCCAGCGCTCCAAGGTTGCGCGCGCCGCCCCGCTGTCGATCACCTCGGCAGCCTGCTCGGCCGCCGCACGCGTGTCCTCAGCCGCCCCGGCCACTCGAAGTGCGGCGGCCGCGTTGAGCAAGACCGCGACTCTTGCTGGATTTTCCTTGCCCGAAAGAACTTCTCGGATGATTGTCGCGTTGCGTTGAGCATCACCACCGCGCAGCGCCTCGATAGGTACCTCCGGAAGCCCGAAATCTGCTGGACTGATCTCCGTCACGCGTACCTCACCTTCCACGAGCTCGGCCACGCGCGTGGGCCCAGCCGGAGAGATCTCGTCGAGGCCACCGTAGCCGTGCACTACCCATGCGGCGGTCAAGCCGAGCGACCCAAGCGCCCATGCCAGTTGCTCGATGTGGGCCGAGTCATAGACGCCCACGACCTGATGGGTCGCAGACGCCGGATTCGACAGCGGGCCCAACAGATTGAAGATGGTCCGGAGGCCGAGTTCACGACGCACGGGAGCGGCGTACTTCATCGCCGCGTGATGACTCGGGGCAAACAAGAACCCGATGCCCACCTCCTCGACAGACCGTTGCGCCTGCGCCGGGGACAAGTCGATACGGACCCCGAGCGCTTCGAGCACGTCCGCGCTTCCCGCTTTGGACGACACCGCGCGATTGCCGTGCTTGGCCACGCTGACGCCGCCCGCCGCCGCGACGATCGCAGCAGCAGTCGAAATGTTGAAGGTGTGGAGCCCGTCGCCGCCGGTACCGCAGGTGTCGAGTAGCGGGCCAGCGACCTGCGGTTGGACTTGCTGGCAATGCTTCCGCATCGCGCGGGCTGCAGCCGCGATCTCGAGAGCCGACTCGCCCTTGATGCGCAAGCCAACGATGAACGCGGCGATCTGCGCCGGCGTCGCACGGCCGGTCAGAATCATGTCCATCGCGCCTTCGACATCGTGTTCCGACAGATCGTGCCCGGCCACGAGCTCTTTGATCGCATGCGAGATCACGGCGACCCACCCGCCGAAAGCCCCGACAACCAGTTGCTGATCAACTGGTGACCGTGCTCGGTCAGGAACGACTCTGGATGGAACTGAACGCCTTCGATCGGGAGCTCCTCGTGCCTCACCCCCATGACCTCGCCCTCCTCGGTCCATGCGGAGATCTCGAGCTCCTTCGGTATGGTGTCTCGCTTCACGATCAAGGAATGGTATCGGGTCGCGGTCAGCGGACTTGGAAGCCCTTTGAATACGCCCTTCTCTTCGTGGATGATCTCCGAGGTCCGCCCATGCATGAGTCGTTCAGCGCGCACGATCGCCGCACCGAAACACTGCGCGATACTCTGGTGACCGAGGCAGACCCCAAAGATCGGAATCCGGCCTCCCAGGCGCTCGACGATGTCGAGACTCACACCCGCCTCTTCCGGCCTCCCCGGCCCCGGGCTGATCAATACCCCGGCTGGGGCAAGCCTTTCGACCTCCTGCACGGTCACCGCGTCGTTTCGACGGACCACGACCTCGGCCCCAAGCTCGCCTAGGTACTGCACGAGATTGTACGTGAAGGAGTCGTAGTTATCGATGACGATAATCATGGGTCCTCTCGGCTAGCGGCTTGGCGAGAGCACGTCAACCAACCCCCAGCGGTGCAGCTTCATAGCCTCGCTCGCGAAGAAACTTCTCGAGCCTCAAGTTGAGCATCTCCGGATACTCGATCGCCGCGTAGTGCGTTGCCCCCGGAATTACCATCAGCTCCGAGCCGCGGATGCGCCTCGCCATTCGTTCCGCGGCTGATCTCGGCGTGAAGGCGTCGCGCGAACCTGTGATCAGCAACGTAGGCACGTCGATCTGGGGCAGTAGATCCCAGGCGTCGTGCTCACCCAACCGTTCGAGCAGCCCGATGTAGGTCTCCATGTCGAGTGTGCGAAAATCGTCGACCAACGCGGCAAAGAGCCCTTCGTCCAGGGTCCTCGCCGCAAGCCCGATGCGTTTGATCCACTCACCAGCGTCGGGGAAACGAGAGGCCTGGGCGACGATCGCTTCGATCGCGCGGGGTGCCGACCGCAGACCACGGAGAAACGGCGGCAGCAGCCGCCCGACGACGTTGAGATTGAACACGTAGTCCCAGGGACGCCCCGCAAGACCGTTGACCAAAGCAAGAGACGCGACTTTGTCGGGTGCGAGACGGAACATCTCGAGAGCGACCTGGGCGCCCATTGACCAGCCAACGATGGCGACGCGTTCGATTCCCTCTTCGCTGAGCAACTGCAAGCCATCACGGGCGTGGGCCGCGACGGTCATGGCGCCCGGGTCGATCGGACGACCTGACTCGTAGAGTCCCCTGTAGTCCCAGCTGAGGAGACGATATCGGTCCCGGAAGTACTGGATCTGGTGACTCCAGGCCTTCCAGCTGCCCGCGAGCCCATTGCAGAGGAGGATCGGGCGACCTTGGCCGACCGCCTGAAAAGCGATTTCAGTGCCATCGAACGACACGAACCTGCGTTCTTCGACTGCTGGTGGCATCATCGGAGGTGGAAAAGCCTACCAGGAGCGGGCGAAAGGCGCCCTTCCTTGACACGATCGGCTATGCCCGGATAAATTTGGAGAGGCTGAAATGTCGGACGAACTACAAAAACCCAAAAAAGCCCGCGATATCCGAGAGAGATTAGGCAGACAGACGGCGCAACCACCGCCACCTGACCCCGACGAAGGTCGCGTCGCACCACCACCGCCTACTCTTGGAGGTGTTGCACCGCCTCCTGGGTTCGTAGGGGGACGCGCCGCGAAAAGATCGGGGCCTTTCGGGAGCGCGACTGCGGTGGCATCGTCAGTGCGGCAAGAGGTTCGCATCGTCGTAGACGAAGAGGCGGTGGCGACCGCGCACGAGAGTCGGGGGCGACGCGCGCGAAAGCTCATGCTGATGACCGGAGGCGCCGCGGCGCTCGTCGGCGTCCTGCTGGGCATCCTTTCGACAGCGGTCACGATCAATCGCCGCGAGTACAACCAGGCCGTTCGCGATGGCAAGGCGGTGTACGCGGGCGTACGCATGGCAGCCGACGAGGTCGCCGAAGCGAAACGACTCCTCGACCGGGCTTCGGCTGCAGCGAAATCTCGACCGGGAGAAGGCCCAAGCATCGACTATGATGCGCTCGAAAAGCTCCGCGCTCTTCCGACGCCCTTCACCGCCGCCGATTTTGTGGGGCTTCGCTACACCAAGTTCAACCGCGAGACCGTGAACGCGCTCTTCTTGTACGCGCGGCAGATCGACGAGCTGTGGAATGGGTTCGACGAGCTCGCCGGCCGGGTACTTCCCGACGCACGACGGGCTGAGCTCAACGAAGCGGCGCAAGACGAAACGGCGATCACGACCAGCCCGACGGGCTGCGTTCCAACCCTCGGTGAAGGCGGGTTTCGCTGTGGGCTAGTGTATGTCGATATGCCCGATTCCGTCGATGCCACGAAGCTGCAAGTTCGGGTCAATCGGGGGAGCCGGCCGTTCGAGAAGCAGATTTACACGGGCCAGGACCTTCGCCAGAACGCCAGCAACTACGTGATTCTGACCAATCCGGACCAGTCGGCGGGCGTCCTCGGGCAGCGCACGAACGCCTTCTCCGCCTACCGGCGTGACCTCGCCGACCTCTCGCGGCTCATGAACGCCACCCTAGAGGCCCAAGGGAGCCTCGAGAAGGGCCTTGGCGCCGTAGCGGGCCTCCAGGAACTCGCGTCGTTCTAGCCAAACTGAAATTCTGCTTAGGTGCCGAGGGGTTTCGTATGCGCATGATTCGACGCTAGGTCCTGTGGGATGTTATTCTATTTTGTGGGGTGCCACGCTTTCGATTGCGATATCAGTCGACCAACCTCGAGATGCCTCTCGGGGAGTTTGCTATTGGTCGAAGCTCGTCCTGCAACCTGGCTCTGGCCGACGGTCTGGTGTCGCGACGTCACGCTGTGCTGCACGTCGGACCGGAAACGGTTGTCGTCGAAGACCTCGGAAGCCGTAACGGCGTCGCTGTAAACGGCGTGCGGATCAACGGCCCACGTCGGTTGGCGCACATGGATCGCGTTTACATCGGCTCGCAAGAGCTGGTCGTGATCGATGCAGCGAAGCTCAAGGAAGGCACGAAGGAGACTGCGGGGTACGTCGTCTGCGAATCGTGCGGCGCGATCAACGGGGTCGCCAGGCGTCGTTGCGGCGAGTGCGGCAAGCGTTTGAGCTCGACCGGCGGTAAGACTTTGGTCGACGACAGCGGCGTCGACTCCGCCTCGCACGCGTGGGGCGCCGAGGACACACGAACCGCACGCGTGCTCGACGTGATCGGCGGCATCGCAAGCAAGGCGATCGCCATGGGTCGCTACGAAGAGGCCGAGCGGATGCTACTTCCCCACCTCGAGGTGCTTCTCGAACGCGCTTTGCAGAACCGGCCACTCAGTGATTCCGAGAAGGATGACCCGGACGTGCTGTTTGCAGGAGCGACGGACTACGCACTGCAGCTGTCGAAAGGCCTTCGAGATACGAAGTGGATCGATTGGGTGTTCCGCATCCACAGTGCAACCGGCCGACTGATGAGCGCCGAGACCATCGAGACGCTCCATAGCTTGGTTCGGACCACTCACTACTCGAAGCCTCAGCACCTGCGACAGTACATCACGACCATCCAAGGCCAGTCCTCCGACTATGGCGCGTCCGAACGATTCCTCATGCGTCGGCTCGAGGGTCTCGAGCAGGTCGTGGCTGCGCACTAGATAGGTGATAGTGCGGGGGTGGTGGGGCCGGACAAACTGCCCGCCGAAGGCGTCTAGAGACGGGCTCTAAATTGCGCGACGGCCTGGGTGCTCCGAAGATCCACCAGCCGCCCGGCGCAGTGCCCCTATCGCATCACTCAAATGCGGATCATTGGGCAACTGATCGATCAGGCCAAGAATTTCCTCGGAGGGAGGCTCGAAGACACGGTCATAGAGCCGCACACTGACTTCGAGCCACCGGGCGGTGCGAAGGGCACAACCAAGACGCGCGGCACACTCCGCCACACGAAGAACACGGGTCGACTCGACTTCCACGCCCTCGTCGAGCTGCTCCTCCAGCTCGTCGACCCCTCGCGTCATCATGCGCTCGGCGTCGGCCAATCGGTTTTGCCCGATCGCCCTCTCGACCACCTGGGAGAGCAGATGGAACGTCCAGCCAGAAGCCGCCACGTCGCGGACCGCAGTTGTGACGCCCTGCTCGGTCGAAACAACACCGCAATGTGGGCACGACGGACTGGCGCTCGGATAGGGAATCCCGCACCCTGCACAGAAGGTTAACACGCCGGTCGTCCGCTGCACCTTCTTCTCCCGCCCGAGCGCCAGGAACACGAGTTCCTGGGTCCCGATTCGAATCCGGTCGCCGTCCTGAAGCTTGGCCTGGCCGATGAGAGGCTGCCCGTTGAGCTCCGTGCCGTTCCGGCTGTGCAAGTCCTCGAGAGCCGGATCGGGTCCGGAGAGGTCGATGCGCACGTGCTCACGAGACATCATCGGGTCGTCGATAGTCACGCTACAGGTCGACCCTCGGCCGATGACCACGTTGTCTCTATCGAGGTCGAACTCTTGAAGTAGAAATCGCAGGCGGTAGCGCAACCGGCCCCCTCTAGGGATCGATCAACTTAGCGAAGAACGAGGGGAGCTGTAAACCCTACTTCGCCCTACGTCGGCGCCTACTTTTTCTCGTCGATTTGCGGTGTATCGCGGCGGCGGATTTCGCCGCTGATCCGGTCGGCGATATCGGCGTTTTGGTCTCCGCCGTTCTCCTCAGCGACCAGGTCCACGACGGAGTTCTCCGCATCAACGTCCGTGGGCTTGTTCTTGCGCAACTTGTCTAGGCGAGCGACCGTCTTCGGGTCCTCGAGGACCAAGCAGTAGAAGCCATAGAACTCGTTGTTGTCGACGGCGCGAGCGAGCACTCGCGGCTCCTTCCATGCATACCACTGGGTTGGCTCGGTGCCGGGCACGAGCACGCCGCTCTTCTTCCTGGCCTTGCCATAGCGCTGCTGAAGTGCGTTGCCGAACTGCGTGAAGGTCGCGCCTTCGAACACCGAAGCGTCGAACGCACGGTAGCGCTTCCAGAGCTTGTCATTGATGAAGAAGAAGAAATCGTGAGTGTTCTTGGTGCGAACCTGGAGCAAAGACTCCCCGTTCTTTTGCGTGAACTCTCCCTTCAGGTAGCCGGAGTCGTACGCGCTCGGCGTGCCATCGAACTCGAAGTAAGAGTCGCGAATCTGCCTAGCCTCCTCAGCCACCTTGTGACGCAGTCGATCTTCTTCGATCGCATCGGTCGTTTTCGAGATCGGCTCTTTGTACGACTCCTCGATGTCTTTCTTCAGATGGCGGTACACCTGCTTCGGCGACCAACCCCACTGAATCTCCCCCATCGACGCCTCGAGCGCGCTGGGTGATCTGTTGCTGGCGCTCCCCTTGTCGGCGTACACACCCGCGCCGACCAGCAAAGCTGCGGCGACCAAGGTCGCCCCGTACGATGAACGTTGCATAACCAAAAAACCCCTGGAATTCAGGGTAGCACCCGGGCGAATTGCTCCAAAACTTAACGCCTTAACCCCCTCAAAAAGGGGACTACCCCCTTTTCAACCCCCGGCTGGGGTTCGGGGGGAGTTGGGGGGTTGGGCGGCGATGAAGAGCATGGTGCCCCCCGCCACTGCAGCGGGCATGAAGAACAAGTTCACGAGGGGCACGAACAGGAGCACCCAGACCCCGGTCCCAAAGCCTGCCACAGCGGCCAATCGCTGGCGGGCAAAGGTCACGCGCTCGCCGACGGACCAATCGCGGCGGGCGGCGGGCCAGTCCACGTAGTCGATGCCGAGATAGATGGCGGTGAGCGCGAAGCCGACTAGCGAGAGAATCTGGCCGATCCCGGGAACGACGAAAGACGCGAGGAACATCGGGCCCACGACCGCGGTGTAGACCAGCACCTTGAGTATCTCGAGCCGAACCGTTCGGACGATGTCAGCGAGCATCCTCTTGAATGAAAACGGCGGAGCGGGTTGACCGGTGAGGATCTGCTCTACGGCCTCACTCAGCGCATCGTTGAAAGGCGCGGCCACGATGCTCGACAGAATCACGACGAGCACCAGGCCGAGAAGCGCGAGGAGTAACCCCAATATCAAATCGATGAACCACCGAAGCACGCTCAGCAGCGTCGCGACCCAGCCTGTGGCCTCGCCCCAGCTAGCCGGCATCCAGGACCACACCGCGTCGCCAAGGTCGTCGTAGTAACTCCCGGCGCCATAGAACACCCCGAATAATGCGACTGCGGTGATCAAGACGGGAAACAGCCAGTATCGCGCGAGCGTCGGATGCTGAAAATACACGAAGCGCATCCCTCGAAAAGCGTACGACAGCCCGTTAGCAAAGCCGAGGGGGGACCTCACGATCGCCGCGCCCCCCTCGATGACCGCCTTCATAGCGCTACCGCTCCGAGTGGGATCAGCGGCTTCAGGTCCTCGTCGTCGAATCGCAACTGCAGTCCGAAGAAGTAGTCTCGGCCCCCGTTGATGATGTCGTCGACACCGGCCAACAACCAGAATCGCCGCAAGATCTCGTACCCCGCGCGGATGCGAAGCCGCGGCCATGCTCGGTAACCAATATCGAAGATATCCACGTTGATCTCGAGGCGCTCCTTGAGGACGTTGATGTCCATTCCCAAGCCGCCCGACGATTCGATGATCCCGAAGCGGAAGGTCGCAAACGAGATCGTCTTGCCGAACTGGGCCGAAAACACGAGACGGTTGCTGCGGGTAATTTCGGTTCTTCGGAATTCGTTCGGCTCGAACAGCGGGGGCGGGCTCTGCCGAACGATCGTATCAGTGACGCTGACGCTCCCGCGCGGATCATCGACGATCTGAAGCAAGAAATACCGCCCTTCCCGAGGCTTGAGATAGATCGAAAAATAGGTTTTGAAGGCGCTCGACAGAGCGTAGTACTCGCTCTTCAGCTCCACGATTGTACGGAGGCGATTCAACCCTCCGATGAAGTTGTTGAGACCTTCGGCAACGCCTTCCACCTCATCGATCAGGGCTTCGTCCTGCGTGAGGCGACCGATGGTCCCCTCACCCCGTGCGGTCCGGCCAGACACCTCTTTCACGTCCTCGAGCACGGCGTTGAGCTGGTCAGCGGCGCGGTGAATCGATGCAATGGTGTCGTCGACTTCCGCGACCCCACGGTCGATGTCCTCTCTGCGCGTGTGGATGATTTCGGTGAGATCGCTGGTCGCAATTTCGACGTTCTCCATGATCTTGATGATCCGGGGGCCGGCCTCGTCTGTGACCACTTTGATGTTTTCGAGTGCGTCGCTCAGGTTGCGGAGGGCGCGCTCCATTCGCTCGCCCGCCTCGTCGGTGCCGAAGGCACGCTCCATCTGGGTCGTGATTCGCCGAACGCTCTGCGCGATGTCGTTCACGGTCACCAGGATGTCGTCGGTTTGAACTCCCACGGACGCAACGCGGATCTGCCCCCCGTCAGGAATCTCGGGAAGCCCCGGAGTGCCCGGGTTGATGATGAGAGCACGCTCCCCGAGAAGCGATAGGCTGCGCATCGTCACCGACGCATCATCATATAGGGTGACCTCACTCGCGACCCGGAGGTCGACCCGAGCTTTGTCACCTTCGAGACGGATTCGCGAAATGTAGCCGACTGGGATACCCGCCACCAAAACACGGGACTTGGCGACGAGTCCCTGCACGTCGTCAAAGTAGGCATAGACCCCATAGCCCGAGTCGGTCGACACGCGTTCGTCGATGTAGCGATAGACCGCAATCGTCACGATCAGCCCGAGGACCACCATCAGGCCGACCCGGGCCGCGTTCCAAGTCTCTCGCATGAGGCCCGCCGAATCCTAGTCCAAGCGAGCCAAAACAGCCACGCTCACGTGCAGCAAAGTTGGCCTCGTCACGCCTTGCGGTGAGGCGAAACAACCGCTATGGCTTGGCACATTGTCCGAGGGGATCGACGCGATCACCGCAGCCGCACTGGGGGCGCTTCAGGGCCTGACCGAGTTTTTTCCAGTGTCGAGCAGCGGGCACGTTGCAGTAGCTGCGGCGTTTTTCGGGATCCACGAAAACTCCCTGGCGCTCACAGTCCTCCTTCATTTGGGGACGCTGGTGGCAACGATCCTAGTGCTGCGACAGGACCTGGCGGCACTACTGACCGAAGCCGCCTCCTCGATCCGACATCCGAGTCGACTGCGCTCGACAGTGGAGGGCCGAACCCTGGTGGCGATCGTCGTCGCGACTGCGATCACCGCCATCGTCGGGCTTGCGCTGCGCGAGATGGCCGAGGAGTTCACCGAGAATCTGCGCCTCGTGGGCCTCGGGTTTCTCGTATCGGCGGCTTTCCTCCTGGCAAGCGGCGTTGCGAGCGGAACCCGCGACGAGATGGCCTGGTGGATCGCTGTCGTCGTGGGCCTCGCGCAAGGGTTCGCCGTCCTCCCGGGCCTGAGCCGAAGCGGCCTGACGATCGCGACGGCCATGCTTTTGGGCGCGCGAGGCTCCAATGCCTTTCGGTTCTCGTTTCTGATCTCTATACCCGCCATCGTCGGCGCCGCGATACTCGAAGGGGCCGGCTCGGGAGGGCTCGGATCGCTCGGAGCGATGGCGTGGGTCGGCGGCGCGACGGCACTGGTGACGGGTTACGTCACACTTGTTATGCTTCTCCGTATCATTCTCGTAGACCGCATGTGGATGTTCGCCCTCTATCTCGTGCCCCTCGGACTTTTTCTAGTGACGCGCTAGTAACACGTCAGTAACACGCTGGGACCTACCGCCAACCCATGACGGAACTCGACAAAGCATACGCGGTGATCATGGCTGGAGGGTCGGGGACACGGTTTTGGCCCCTGTCCCGAAGGTCTCGCCCGAAACAGTTTCTCCCCCTCGGACCCGATGATCGATCCTTACTTCGTTCCACCGCCGAACGGGTTTGGGAGGTCTTTCCTCCGAACCGCACGTGGGTCGTGACCGGCGAAAGCCAGCGCGAGCTGGTCGAGAAGGAGCTACCAGAGCTCCACGGCGAACAGATCCTCGCGGAGCCGGTCGGTCGCAACACCGCGCCTTGCATCGGGTGGGCCGCAAGCCACATTCAAAGACAGGACAAAGACGCGATCATGGCGGTGCTCCCCGCCGACCACTACATCAGCGAGACGGAAGGATATGTCGACTCGCTCCGTCGTGGGCTCGAAGCAGCGACCCATGGCGACTACGTCACAATCGGGATCCGCCCTACCCGTGCCGAAACAGGCTACGGCTACATCGAAGTAGGCGGCGAGCTCGACCCTGGTGTGTTTCGGGCGCGTCGATTCGTCGAGAAGCCCAACCGCCAGAGGGCGGAGCAATTCGTGGCTTCCGATAGGTTTCTCTGGAACAGCGGGATATTTTTCTTTCTCGCATCGCGGATCCTCGAAGCCATCGACCAACATCTTCCGGGCCTTGGTGACGAGCTCAAGCGTTACGACGAAGCCGCGCGCGCCGGCAACGAGGCAGACGCCATACGAGCGACCTACGCCAACCTCCCGGCGGTCAGCATCGATCATGGGATCATGGAGAAAGTCGACGCTGTCAGCGTGGTTCCGGGTTCGTTCCCTTGGTCCGATCTTGGAAGCTGGACCTCGGCTTGGGAGCTCGCGAGGCAAGACGAGCATGAGAATGTGGTTCCGGACGATGGCATCTGCGTCGACGCGCATCGCAACTACGTGCATGCGCCATCGGGCAAGTTGATTGCGCTCGTAGGCGTCGACGATTTGGTGGTCGTCGATTCTGGTGACGCACTTCTGATCGTGCCGCGAGATCGCGCCCAAGACGTGCGCGAGGTGGTCGCCAAGCTGCGTGAGCGAAAAGACCCCCGATGGTGAGCCCGTGAACCCGCACGTCTTTCGCCAGTACGATATTCGGGGCCACGCCGAGCGAGATTTCGACGGCGAGTTCGTTCGGGAGCTCGGCTTGAGTCTCGGTACGTTCTTCTCGAGTCGTGGGTCGCAACAAATTGCGGTTGGACGTGATTGTCGCCTAAGCTCCCCGCGGCTTCACAAGGCGCTGTGCGGCGGGCTTGTCGAGACTGGGTTGCAACTGACCGACATCGGGGTTGGACCGACGCCGCTCCTCTACTTCGCGGTGCACAGTCGAGACCTCGACGGGGGTATCCAGATCACCGGAAGCCACAACCCACCGGACGAAAACGGGTTCAAGATGATGGTAGGTAAGGCGTCTCTCTATGGCGCTGACATCGACGAGCTGCGTCGGGTCATGGAAACCAAGGAGTTCCACCGCGCCGCCGGAGGCACTATCGACACCGTTGATCCGACACCGGCCTACGTGCGAACCGCGAAAGAAGGGATCCACCTCGGCCGCCGCGACATCCGGTTCGCCCTCGACGCGGGTAACGGAGCGGGCGGCCCATTGGCGGTCGAGACGATGACCGCTCTTGGCCTCGAGCCGATCGCGATGCTCTGTGAGATGGACGGGACGTTTCCGGTGCACCACGCAGATCCGACCGATCCCGAAACCCTCGAGATGCTCCGAGAACGCGTGCTCTCGGACGAGCTGGAGCTCGGATTCGCCTTCGACGGCGATGCCGACCGCCTCGGAGTGATCGACGCGCATGGCGACATCATCTGGGGTGACCGCTTGATGATCATCCTCTCGCGGGCGCTGCTCGCCGAGCACCCCGGTGCGACGATCATCGGCGAGGTCAAATGCTCGCAGACGATGTACGACGACATCGAAGCTCACGGCGGCCGCGGGCTGCTCTGGAAAACCGGACACTCTCTAATCAAGACGAAGATGAGGGAGGAGCGCGCATTGCTCGCGGGCGAGATGAGCGGGCACATCTTCTTCGCAGACCGATACTACGGTTTCGACGACGCCATCTATGCGGCGCTCCGAATTCTTGAGATCATCTCGCACAGCAAGGTGCCTCTGCACGAGATGCTCAGTGATGTGCCCGAGACCTTCACGACGCCGGAAATCCGCGTTCCGTGCGACGACGCACTCAAGTTCGACGTCGTGCAGGCGATGGTCGACCACTACCGGCCTACCCACGAGCTCGTCGATATCGACGGCGCTCGAATCCAGTTCGAGGGAGGTTGGGCGCTCGTCCGAGCGTCGAACACTCAACCGGTCCTGGTTCTTCGTTTCGAGGCCGAGTCGCAGGTCCGACTCGAGGCGATTCGCAACGAAGTCGAGTCAGTTCTAGGGCGGATCCGCGACGCCGGCTGACGGGAGCGGGGGCAGCGTCACATCGAGGCTAGCTGTGTGGTCGGCCTGGCCCGTCTGCCCATTTGTCCTTGGCGTGACACGCCAGTCGCTAGGGCCGATCACCGCGCGGCGCGCCGAGTGCTGCGGGTGGTAGACCAATATTTCCTGCCCTTCGTGGATCGAGGCTGCCGGGATTTTGGCTTCGGGCCCCAGACCGACAAAGCGATAGACCTTCGCGCCAGGTGGGTTGGTGATCACTCGGACGGTCCCGCTCTGTCCGCCGGACAACGCAGGCTTGGTTTGCGGGGCACCGAGGCCAAGTGGTTCGCTAGGGCCATCCGACGGGCGCGCCTGAACGGCAAGCTCGTAAAGTGCACCGTTGCTGGTCGTGACCCAGGTTGCGTCTTTCGGCACCACCGCCCGCGACGGATCCAGTCCGCGATCGAATACGACAAACTCGTGCGGGCCGGCGAGCGACAATCCACCGGCAACGACCGGACCTCGCCCCACGAAAACGAAAATCTGAGAATCTGCCGGGGCGACGGTCACCTCGATGGTACCGGATTGCGGAGGGGCCTCCGATGCCGCAGATGGCGGGGACTCAGCAAAGCGATCGAGGATTCCTGATGTCACCAACCCATACGCACCGATGGCAGCCCCCAAGACCAGCAACCAGGGCGCGAGCGAGGCTCGACGCTTGGGCGGCTGAGGCACGGAAGGTCGGACCGCCACTGGGGCAGCGGTGGACTCCCGTCCCGCCACCGACTCGCGCGGGGCTTCCGGTTGTGGAGCGGCGGCCCACTGCTGTGTCGTAGCTGTCGCCGATTCGATCACCGCAGCGGAAGCCGGACCCGCCAACTGTCCCGCATCGGGATCCGAATCGGCGCCGACCCCAGCTGTCTTTCCAGACGAGGTGTCCGCCTCACCAATAAGCACTTCGGCCGATTCGGGCTCCGCTTCGGGAAACCGAACCCGAATCGTTGCAGTCACCAGCTCTTCGTCGGGTTGCGCAGTCAACACCGGCTCAGCTGAAACAGCCGGCAAAGCCACCCGAACCTCCTCCGAAACAACCAAAGAACGTGCCTCAGACTCCATCGCTGGCGCTGACTCTGGCGCTGTCGCTGACTCTGGCGCTGTCGCTGTCGCTGGCACTGACGCTGACACTGACTCTGTCGCCGACTCTGTCGCTGGCGCTGACTCCGTCCCCGTCTCCGCCACGCTCTTCGGGATCGTGATCCGCGCCGTCACCGCCTCCTCCTCATCCTGTTCCGCCGGAGGCACACCGACCGGCTCCGTCTCGAGCGAACGAGACGCGGGGTCGCGCAATAGCTCGTCGAGTTCGGCATCGAGCTCGTGTGGATCGATCCCAGCCTCTTCAGGGGCCAGGGGCCTGTCGCTTTCGCGCACCAGTCGCGCGAGCACGCGACGCGATGCGCCACGGTTGATGGGGATCAACGACGCCTCGATCGCGCCGTGGAGGTGACGAAGGTCCCGCTGTGTTTCGCCGGTGACGCCCTCGCGGACCAGCTGCAACAGGTATGGCGGCACGCCAGGGCCCGCAGCCACGAGAAGCTTCGAAAGTACCGATACCAACGATCGCGCCGCTTCATCGGGCTCCGCGCGTTCGGCCGACGGGGCGACGATCACCGAACCCTCCAACGTCACTCGGACGTCATCGGCCTCGAGCTTGACCGCCTGCTGGATGAGGCCCTCGCACGCCTCGAGTGCCACGAAGGCGCCGATCTCGAAGGGAAGACGATCGCCGCGCTGCTCTAGCTCCTCAACCAGCTGCCCCACGCCGACGTCTATGGTCATCGTTTCCCCTCAATCCCCCTCTGGCGGGCGGACACATACCCCTCGGTCGAGCAGGTACCGCTTGACCTCGGCCACAGTGTAGTGACCATCGTGAAAGATAGAAGCCGCAAGCGCCGCATCCGCCCCTCCAAAGGCCAAACCCTCATGGACGTGCTCGAGGGTGCCGACGCCGCCGGAGGCGACCACCGGAATGGGCACGGCATCTGCAACTGCCCGAGTTAACACCAGATCATAGCCATCTCGAGTCCCATCGCGGTCCATGCTGGTCAGGAGAATCTCGCCCGCGCCGAGATCGGCCATCCGCTTGGCCCAGGCGATCGCATCAAACCCCATATCACGCCTACCGCCGTGTGTGTGGACCGTCCACTTGCCTTCTTCGCCGGGGACTCGCTTGGCGTCGATCGCCACCACGATCGCTTGGGACCCATACGCCTCCGCCATCTCTCCGACGAACGGCGGGTTGGCCACCGCCGCGCTGTTGATCGACACCTTGTCCGCGCCCGCGCGGAGCAATTCGCTCACATCGCGGCGCTCCCGGACCCCGCCGCCGACGGTCAGCGGAACCGCAATGGTCGAAGCCGTCCGCTCTACGAGATCGAACAAGGTTCGCCGCTCCTCGTGCGACGCCGTAATATCGAGAAACGTGATCTCGTCGGCACCTCCGTCACTATAGCGCTGCGCGGACTCAACCGGATCGCCTGCATCTCGCAGGCCGACGAAGTTGACGCCTTTGACGACGCGCCCGCCTTTGACGTCCAGACAGGGAATGATTCGCTTCGCGAGCATCACGCCCCCTCTAGCGCCGCAAGGGCTTCTGACAACGTGAACGCGCCGGAGTAGAGCGCCCGACCACAAACCGCCGCCCGAACCCCGGCCGCGGACAGGGCGCGTACGTGATCGAGGACCCCTATCCCGCCCGACGCTATCACGGTTGCGTCGACGCGCCCTTGTAGCCCCGCGGTTCCTTTGACGTCTGGACCTTCGCGCGTCCCATCCTTTTGAATGTTCGTGTAGAGGATGCCTGCGATATTCCATCGATCGACCTCGGTGGCGAGCTCGACGACTCCTTGGGCGCTCTGCTCTTGCCACCCTTCGACCGCAACCTTTCCTTCGCGCGCGTCGAGCGCGACGATGACAGAATCCGGGTAACGAGCACAGATGGCTTGTGCTTCATCAGGCACCTTGACCACGATCGTGCCCAAGACGACCCGCGCCGCACCCGCTTCGATCCATTGCGTGGCGACGTCCTCGTTCCGAACGCCACCGCCGATTTGGACCTGAAGATTCGTCTCGCGAAGGATGTCCTGAATGAAAAGGACATGTGCGGGTTTCCCACTTCGTGCCCCCTCGAGATCGACCACGTGAAGCCGCTGGGCCCCCTGCTCCTCGAATTTTTTCGCGGCCGCCACGGGGTCATCGTCGTACACCGTGACTTCGTCGTACCGCCCCTGATGAAGCCGAACGACTTTGCCATCGAGCAAATCGATCGCGGGGATCAACTCCATGAAACATCTCCTAGGAAATGCGCGATCAGGCGTGCTCCGGCATGTTGGCTCTTCTCCGGGTGGAACTGGCAAGCGAGAACGTTGTCCCGAGCAATCGCGGAGCAAAACCTTTCGCCGTAGTCAGTCGTTGCTGCGATGAGGCTCTCGTCCTCGGGAACGCAGTAGTAGCTGTGCACGAAATAGTACCACTCGGCGTTTTCGAATACCGGATGAGTACTGGTGATTTGATTCCAGCCGATGTGTGGCACTTTCAGTCGGACGCCACCCTTATCGCGGAGATCGACCGCAAATCGTGTCACGGTCCCCTTGAAGACACCGAGCCCTAGCTCGCCGGGCGCCTCTTCACTCGACTCAAACAGCGCTTGCATCCCGAGGCAGATGCCAAGATACGGTCGGCCACTGCCGATCCAGGCACGCACCGCCTCGCCAACCTCTCCGCGGAGCGCATGCGAGCACTCTTTGAACGCACCCTGCCCTGGCATAACGAGACGGTCAGCACGCAACAGCACGTCAGGGTCCGCGCTCAGCACAGGCTTCGCGCCTGCGCGCTCGAATGCCTTGGCCACGCTGTGAAGATTCCCGAGACCCAAGTCGACGATGGCAACGCGACCGGCAGTCATTCGGTCAACGTGCCCTTGGTCGACGGCACACCGCGTACTCGCGGGTCGACCTCGGTCGCTTGTCGAAGCGCACGCGCAAATGCCTTGAAGCTGATCTCGACCACGTGGTGGAGAATCTCTCCGGCATGCTGGCGCATGTGCAGATTGCATTGGCTTCCCCGCACGAAGCCCTCGAAGAACACCTCGGCTAACTCCGAATCGAAGTCGCCTATCTTTGCCTTTGGTAGGGAGACGGCCCACACAAAGAAAGGGCGTCCAGACAGGTCGAGCGCGCACGTCACGCATGCCTCGTCCATCGGGAGCGTGGCCGAGCCGTAGCGGCGGATCCCGGCCTTGTCGCCGAGCGCTTCGGCAAACGCTTGACCGAGGACAATTGCAAGGTCTTCCGTGGTGTGGTGCCCATCGATGTGAGTGTCTCCGAGGGCACGCACCTTGAGGTCGAACAGCCCGTGCTTGGCGAGTTGCTCGACCATGTGGCTCAGAAACCCAATCGGGGTCTCCACTTGGTACTGGCCGCTGCCATCGAGGTCGAGCTCGACGGAGATCTCGGTCTCTTTGGTTCGACGTTCTATCGTTGCCGTTCGTCCCATAACGCCGCTACCATAGCCCGGAAATTCCTAGGAGCTAGTGTGGGGGCGGTGGGGCGGACGCTTCGAGCCTACCTACACGTCGAGAAACGACTCGAGTCGTTCCTCGTAGCCGTCCAAGCAAACCAGGTGCGGCTGGGTGAGTCGTTTGGGAGGTCGTACGACTGGTGGCCGTCCTTTCGATGGACGGGCGTTGTAATCGTGGAGAGGTCGGGTGAGACGGTGACGGAGTGATCGGCATCAGGGGGGCCGTGGATCAATGGCTGTACCCACACGTCAAACTGGGGGTTGTCTCCGTGCCTGAGGCCTCCCCACTTGCACGCAAGCCTTCCCTCACAGTGGATGTTGCCCGCCACGTGCATCTTTTTGAGGCAACCCTTGCCCTTGCTCTTATGCGACGGGATATATGCTCGGCGGTCCTTCGACCAATAGCTCGACGTGGCCTTACATTTTCCCCACTCGATCGTTCCGTCTTCTCTGCGGAGGGCTCCGGTCGCTACAGAATGCTTGTTGCCGGTGTACCCGCATGTTGACGGAAAGCCTTCGTCTGAAACAAGCCGCCACGTTGGCTCGTCGACTCCGTTGCAGGTCGGAGCAAAATGGTGAATCGTCGTTGTGACGGTCACCATACTGTCGATTCTGAAACTCTCGTACATCGCGTAATGGAGAATCTTCACCTTCCCATCGGTAACGCGTCCCTCCTCGTCCTGTGGGTATTCGACGACCAAAGACCCTTTCACATCCTCTACCGTCGTGTCGCCTTTTCCTAAGTCCGTGTCAGAAACCTCAAAAGTAGCGCTGACGCGGTACATGATCGTGCACTTATCCGAAGCGAACGTTGGCTGCGCAACGCATGTGGCCAGCAACAAGCCGGCGATCAAGGCGGATGGACGACTCATGCTGCGCCCGGATGATTGCATAGGATCCTAACGCGGGTCCAGCGGCTCATGGTAAGGTTCGCGAGATGGGTTTGTACGAGCGCTACATCCTTCCTCGAGTGATCACTTTGGCGTGCTCGGCTAAGCCAACCAGGAAGCAGCGGGAGAAGGTGGTTCCGCTTGCCGAAGGAGAGGTCCTCGAAATCGGCATCGGTAGCGGGTTAAATCTTCCCTACTACGACACCGACAAAGTCCAGAAAGTTTGGGGCCTCGAGCCCGCAGAAGGCATGCGGAAGCTTGCACGGAAGAGGCTCGTGGGCTCGAAGCTCGAGGTCGAGATGATCGACCTGCCAGGAGAAGAAATCCCGCTCGACGCCAACAGTGTCGACACCGTGTTGCTCACGTACACACTCTGCACGATCCCCGATACGCAGCGCGCGCTCCGAGGCATGCAGCGCGTCCTCCGGCCGGGCGGTAAGCTCTTGTTCTGCGAGCACGGTCTCGCGCCAGACCCCGGCGTTCAACGATGGCAAGCCCGAATCAACCCAAGCTGGCGCAAGCTCGCCGGTGGTTGCAACCTCAACCGAGACATCCCCAATCTATTGGAATCCTCCGGCTTCCGCATCGTCGTCGACGAACGAATGTACATCCCAGGGATCAAGGCCCTCTCGTACAACTACTGGGGCAGCGCCGTCGCCGACTGAGGATCGTGATCTGCGCGTGGATCTCCCAGATCTCCGTGATCGTGGTCGTGGTCGGGTCCGAACCGAAGCAACGCTCGTAGCCCTTTGACCGATACCGAAAAGCCTGGCCCCACGACCACCCCGACGACCACGATCACGACCAGGATCACGACCAGTGCTGCTGCAATCGACGCTGGCGCTATCGCTGGCGTCTACCCGGACTTCATCCGTTCGAGGACTTCCTGCAGCTTGCTCTCGAGCTCCTCGTTGTCGGGCTCGCTCTGGAGCGCCATTTGGAGGTTGAGCTTGGCCTGGGGCCAGTCTTCAACTTTGATCGCTTTGTGTGCACGCGTGAAGAACACCCTCGCCTTGCTCGAATGGAGGGCGACGCCGCCCGGAGGTCGCATCGTACGCCGTGTCTCTTCGGCGCGATCGGCCGAGTATCGAACGCGTCCTTGTTCGAGACCCTCGTCGTAGATCTCGCGTTTCATGGGATCGAGCAACACCTGGTAGGCCTCGCTACCGAGCTGGTAGAGTTCGGTGTGCCGTTCGCCTTCTTGGGGAGGCGCACCAACGAAATTGTCTGGATGATGCTCCCGGGCGAAGCGGTGGAACGCAGAGCGGATCTGATCGGCCGTGGCAGCTCGGATAATCCCGAGGAGCGCGTAGTAGTCGTGGGCTTCCGGGAGCTCGGTCATGGCCTACGCACCCATCTTCGCCTCGTGGCGCCGGCGGAGCTCGTCGATTTGGTCGTCCGGCAGCTCACCGATGAGCCTAATCGCGATCTGCTGTTGTTGGCCGGTACCGACGTCTTGCGCCCGAACCTGCAACGTGCCGTCCGCGTCGATCATGAATCGAACGGCGATCTGCACCTTGCCCCGTGCGGCAGGCCGCAACCCCTCGAGCACGACCTCGCCGAGCAACTGGTTGCCACTGATTTGGCGCGACTCGCCCTGGCAAATCCGAACAACCACCGTCTCTTGCTTGTCGCGCGCCGTCGTGAACATCTTGGTTTGGCCGGCCGGAATCGCCGAGTTACGACGGATGATGTGCTCGCAGTATCCGTCGACGGTTTCGACACCGAGCGAAAGCGGAGTGACGTCGAGAAGGAGCGGCGGCGCTGGCCCGTCCGGGACCGGAAGAGCGCCGGTGACCGTCGACACGTCCTCGTCGAGCGCTGCTTCGAGTGTTCGAGGCGCCGAGCTCGGCAGTTCGAGAGGGGCCGGAGGCGGCCGGGCCCCGTCGGCTGGGAGATCGGATGGCGCGCCGAACGCGTCGTCTCCTAGCTCTATCACCAGCCCCGACGGCTCGTCGTCGGCCGGGACCTGACGAGTCGCGGTTTCCTCCGCGATCTCCATCAAGAGACCGGAAGCGTCCGCGGTACGGGTCGGCTGAAAGTCGAGTGGGTCAACCGCCTCGGCCATCCGCGTCCGCATATCCTCGAAGGGCTCCTCGCCCGCATGCGTCGGCGTATCCACGAGCGGCTCCTCGCGCGACCGCGTTGGGGTGTCGACCAAACCATCGTCCGCCGGCTCGGCTGTCTTCTTGAGGTGAATCGGTGGAGGCGGAGGCGCCTGGCCTGGCAGCGTGGCCTTCCGCGCTCCGCGCGCGACGAGTGGCGGGGGCAGCGGAGGCCTATCGCCAATGTTGGTGACCTCATCTTCGAAGTCGTCGCCGAGGGGTGCTCCCGCGCTTGGCTGCGCGACTTTCTTCAGCGCCACTCTTCCGAGCGGTGCGGTGGGTTTCCGCGCAGGCACCGAAAGCGCCTTCGCTTGAAGCGCCGCCCCCTCCGCCACCACCAGGTCGGGGTCGATGCGCGCCTGGGGCTTGCGGCCAAAGTACTCGGCGACCATCCGCTGAAGCAACGGGATGCGGGTCGAGCCGCCCACCAAGATCACATTGTCTAGCTGCGTAGGACGGAGCCCCGCAGCCTTCATGGCATCCTCACAGACGTCGAAGCTGCGCGCGAGCAAGGGGTGCGCCATTTGTTCGAGACGCTCACGAGTAAGCGCATAGTCGAGGTTGAGTGCAACGCCGCCATCCCCGTAGGCGAGCTCCTCGATGCAGAGCTTGATCTCGGCCTTGTCCGAAAGTTGGCACTTGGCCCACTCGGCCGCAGCACGAAGGCGCTCGAACGCTTGGCGGTCCTGGCGCGTGTCGTAGCGGTTGGTCTCGAGGAAGCGCGCGGCCATGTCATCTGCAATGAGATTGTCGACGTCATCGCCACCGAGAAACGTATCGCCCGCGGTCGCTAGAACTTCGAACACATCCCCGGCGAGTTGGAGAATCGTGATGTCGAAGGTACCGCCGCCGAGGTCGTAGACCGCGACCCGCTCGTTCGACGTCTTGTTGTACCCGTAGGCGAGCGCTGCTGCGGTCGGCTCGTTCAGGATGCGCAACACCTCGAGGCCTGCGACACGCCCGGCAGCTTTTGTTGCGCTTCTCTGAAGCTCGTTGAAGTTCGCGGGCACCGTGACAACCGCATGCTCGCATTCCTTAGCGAGGGCCTCCTCGGCAACTTTGCGCACGTGTCGAAGCACGAAAGCGCTGATCTCACTGAGCGTGTAGGTTTCGCCACGCGCCGAAACCAGGACGCCACCACTCGGACCCTCGGAAAGCTCGAATGCGAATCGCTGTTGCGCCTGCTTGACCTCGTAGCTCGTGTAGGGACGACCGATCAGTCGCTTGACCGAGGAAACGGTGTTGGCAGCATCGAGCAACCGCCGCTCTTTCGCGCCCGCGCCAACCAGAACGTCACCGCTCGGATGGAAGGACACCACCGACGGGATGAGCTTCGAACCATCACTATCCGGCAGCACTCGGGCTCCCGGCTGATCCGCAATGGCGACTACGGAATTGGTCGTCCCCAGGTCGATCCCAATGACGGGTCCTTTACTCACGCTCGCCTACCCCCAAGAAAAGCCCCACGCTTTTGCCCTGATCAGGATAGCGGTTTGTTCCCCGGATTACACGTTTCCGGGCTCAGAGGGGCTTTTTTCGTGGGGTTCTTCACCATCATCGTCTTCCACCTCGGCGACCGGCTCCACGTCGACCACCTGCTCGCCATCTCGCAGGCGGATCACCCGCACCCCCTGCGTATTGCGACCGGTCTCCCGGATCTCCGACACACGGGTGCGAATCACCTGCCCTCCGTTGGTGATGACCATCAATTGGTCGTCGGGCGAGACGAGCCTAAGCTTGACCAAGGCTCCGTTACGTTCGGACGTGTCCATTCCGATAATCCCTTTGCCGCCTCGGTTCTGGGCGCGCCACTCGGACACCGGGGTCCGCTTCCCGTAGCCATTCGCGCTGACGGTGAGGACTTGGTCCGCGCTTTCGTCTTCGATGATGTCCATCCCGACCACGAAATCGTCCTCTCGAAGCTCGATGCCCTTGACGCCCATGGAGTCACGGCCCATCGCGCGCACGTCCTCGATCGGAAAGCGAATGCTCATCCCGTGCGAAGTTCCGACGATCACGTTCTGCCCGGGCGTGACGATGCAGGCGGTCAACAGCCCGTCGCCTGCGCCGATCGCGACCCCGATGATGCCGGTCTGGCGGATGTTCTCATACGCGCTCAGGCTAGTGCGCTTCACCCGGCCCCGTCGCGTACAAGTCAAGAGATATCCATGCTCGACGAACTCGCGAATCGGAAGGATAGCCGCGACCCTTTCGTCGGGCTCCATGCCGACGAGGTTTACGACCGCTCTACCCCGCGCAGCGCGACCGGTCTCCGGGATCTGGTACACCTTCTTGAGGTACGCCTTACCCTTGTCGCTCAGGAACAAGACGTTCGCGTGGGCGTTGACCACGAACACCCAGCTCACGAAGTCCTGGTCGCGGGTGTCCATAGCGCGCAAGCCCTTTCCGCCACGCCCTTGCGCACGGTACTCGCTCAGCGGGACGCGCTTGATGTATCCGGCGTGCGACACGGTCACGACGACCTCTTCGTCGGGAACCAAATCCTCGATCGAGATGTCGCCCTCGGCCTCGACGATTTCGGTGCGTCGGGCGTCGCCGTAGCGCTCACGGATCTCGTCGAGCTCCTCGACGATCACCTCATCAAGACGTCCCTTGCTTCCAAGGATCGCATCGAGCTCGCGAATGAGATCACACAAGGTGCCATACTCGGTGACAAGCTTCTCCCGTTCGAGACCTGTCAGTCGGGACAGCCGCATTTCGAGGATGGCCTTGGCCTGGTGCTCGGAAAGGAAGTACTCGCCGCGCTCCTTCGCTATCTCGATCTCTTCGTCGGAACGACCCGCACGCCTCACGAACTCCTCGAGGCCCGTGAGGGAAAGCTTCATCAAGCGCTCTCGCGCCTCTTCGGGATCCTTCGACGAGCGGATGGTGCTGACTACGAGATCCACATCGGTAACCGCCATGCCGAGGCCTTCGACGATCTCACGCTGCGTTTGCGCCTGCCGCAGGTCGTAACGCGTCCGCCGGACGACGACCTCGCGACGGTGGTCGATGAAATGAAGCAACATCGTCTTCAGG
>CAXMND010000091.1:0-52632 GCA_964194675.1 uncultured Coxiellaceae bacterium
CGCTGCGCGTCCTGATCAACAAGTGGCCGCGCTCGGCGCTATCGAGGGATGCACGACCGATGCTGCGCGCCGTGACCAAGGAGATCTACCTGGGGAAGAAGGCGGTGACAGGAGCGGCGCCGGAAGAGTAGGGGCTGCTCTTGATCCGACCACGACCACGTCTACGACCACGTCTGGGTGTACGTCTACGATTTTGGTGGGTCGACTCACGGCGCGACCTGTGGCAGGTTCGCTTCAGATGGCTCGGCCGCGTGTAGCATTTGTCGGTTCCGGCGGCGCGGCGAAAGGTGTTGCTCACATCGGGGTCCTGCGCGCGATGGAAGAGCTCGGTATCGAGGCCGATATCTGCGTGGGCGCTTCTGCAGGAGCGATCGCCGGGGCTTTCTACGTGCAGGGTTACACCCCCGGCCAAATGGTCGACTGGTTTCGCCCCTTCTGGCGCAGAGGGCTCGAGGACCCGCCTCTCAAGGCCCGATATTTCTTGGGCCTCCCGAATCGCGAGCAACGCCAGAGTTGGGGCTATCTGACGAGCGGCCTCTTCTCGATCGATCGTTTCGAGAGGTTCGTTGCCGAGCAACTGCCGACCGACGATTTTCGCGAGCTGGACAGACATCTTCTGGTCACAGCAGCTGACATCGACGGCCGGGGCCGGGTCGTCTTCGGTCGCGGATATCGCGAGGACGTCCCGATCAGCAAAGCCGTGGCAGCGTCATCGTGCATTCCGGTGCTGTTCCGTCCCCACAAGATCGACGATCGCTTCTACGTCGACGGGGAAGTCGTCCGCACTCTGAGCATCGATCTCGCGGTCGAGGCCGGTGCTGACGTCGTCATCATCTCGAACGTATACCGTCCCCACGTGAGCCGCGTCGGCAGCCCGTCTCTGGTCTACCAAGGCCCTGCCGCAGTCGCCCGCCAGTCGTTGAACATCATCCTCCACGAAAAAGAGAAGCGGGGCATCGACCTGATCCACCGGATGTACCCACAGATTCAGGTGCTCGTGGTCTCCCCAGATTTGGGGCGTCTGCCGTTTACCTCGAGGCTCCACGCCGGGACCATGCTCCGACGCGGCTACAGGGACGCCCTGCGCGTCCTTGCCAAAGCGAAGCGCCGCGGCGTGTTCGAGGTCGTGCCAAACGTAAGAAGCATCGGCGAAGCGTAGAGAATCAGAGAATCATCACGATGACCCAAAAGCCGACCATCCTCTACACGAAGACCGACGAAGCACCCCTCTTGGCGACCCACTCGCTACTCCCGATCATTCGGGCGTTCACCGCGCCTGCGGACGTCGCCGTCGAGCTCCGCGACATCTCTCTTGCGGGTCGGATCCTCGCAAGCTTCCCCGAGGCTCTCATGAACGCGCAGCGGGTCGACGATGCGCTGGCGGAGCTTGGCCGCCTCGCGAAAACGCCTGAGGCGAACATCATCAAGCTGCCTAACATCAGTGCCTCGGTGCCGCAGCTCAAGGCCGCCGTCGCGGAGCTGCAAGCGAAGGGCTTCGCAGTGCCGGACTACCCGGAGGAACCGAAGACACACGAGGAGCGCGCGACCGCACAGCGCTACGGAAAGGTCAAGGGGAGCGCCGTCAACCCGGTCCTCCGTGAGGGCAACTCGGACCGCCGCGCGCCGCATGCCGTCAAGGAGTACGCGCGTAAGAACCCGCACCCGATGGGGGCCTGGGCGAGTGACTCGAAGACGCACGTGTCCACGATGAGTGCCGGAGACTTCCGCCACACCGAGAAGTCGATCACCTTGCCCGCAGCCACCGCCGTGCGCATCGAACATGTGGCCAAAGACGGCTCGACCACGGTGCTGAAGGAGGGCCTCGCACTCCTCGAGGGCGAGATCTTCGATGGCTCCTTCATGAGCAAGCAGGCGCTCCTCACGTTCCTCCGAGAACAGGAGCGCGACGCACGGGAGCTGGGCGTCCTCTTTTCCCTCCACATGAAGGCGACGATGATGAAGGTCAGCGACCCGATCATCTTCGGCCACGCCGTTCGCGTTTTCTTCGCCGACCTCTTCGACAAACACGGCGCGATCTTGGAGGATCTCGGGGTCGACCCGAACGACGGCTTCGCCGAGGTGCTGGCGCGCATCGAGAGCCTCCCGGAGGACAAGCGTGCAGAGATCGAAGGCGATATCCGTTCCGCGTACGAGAGCGGGCCCGCGCTTGCGATGGTGAACTCGGACTTGGGGATCACCAACCTCCACGTCCCGAGCGACATCATCGTTGACGCTTCGATGCCGGCGATGATCCGCAGCTCCGGGCAGATGTGGAACGCCAAGGGCGACACCCAGGACGCCAAGGCAGTCATTCCCGACAGCAGCTACGCGGGCGTCTACGGGGAGGTCATCGACTTCTGCAAGGAGCACGGCGCGTTCGACCCAACGACCATGGGCAGCGTCCCGAACGTCGGCCTGATGGCGCAGAAGGCCGAGGAGTACGGCTCCCATGACAAGACCTTCGAGATCGCTGTCGATGGCGTGGTGCGGGTGGTCGACGAGAACGACGAGGTGCTCATGGAACACGAGGTCGGCGTCGGCGACGTCTGGCGCGCTTGCCAGACGAAGGACGCGGCGGTGCGCGACTGGGTCGGCCTCGCGGTACGCCGCGCCCGTGCATCCGGTGAGCCGGCGGTCTTCTGGCTCGACGAGACGCGACCCCACGACGCGCAGCTTATCGCCAAGGTGAAAGCCTACCTTCCGGATCACGATACCGAGGGGTTGGAGATCCTCACCATGGCGCCAGTGGCAGCCACGCGCTTTTCACTCGAACGGATCAAGGAGGGCAAGGACACTATCTCGGTCACCGGCAACGTCCTGCGTGACTACCTCACCGACCTCTTCCCGATCCTCGAGGTAGGCACGAGCGCCAAGATGCTCTCGGTCGTGCCCCTGATGAACGGTGGTGGCCTGTTCGAGACGGGGGCAGGCGGTTCGGCGCCCAAGCACGTGCAACAGTTCGAAAAGGAGAACCACTTGCGCTGGGACTCGCTCGGCGAATTTCTCGCCCTGGCGGCGTCGCTCGACTTCCTCGCCGAGCGCCACGAAGACCTGAAGATCAAGATCTTGGCAGACACCCTCGATGCGGCAGCGACCAAGTACCTGCTTGAGAACAAGTCGCCGTCGCGCAAAGTGCACGAGCTCGACAACCGTGGTAGCCACTTCTACCTCGCACTGTACTGGGCTCAGGCGCTGTCCGAATCCGAGGACGCCGATCTCCGAGCGCGGTTCGCGCCGGTGGCGAAGGCGTTGGCGGAGAACGAGGCGAGGATCGTCGCCGAGCTGATCGAGATACAGGGCCACCCGATGGAGGTCGGCGGCTACTACCTCCCAAACGAAGAGCTGGTCGCGAAGGCAATGCGCCCGAGCGCGACGCTGAATGCGATCATCGACGGGATCTGACCCCGTGGCGACGAAGTCGCTTTACGGGGTGGCGCTGTCACTGGGTCTGTTCGACCGCCCACTTCGCGTAGGGGCCGCTAACCTGCGACGCCAACAGCGCTACCAGTTCTGGTACTTCGTACGGATGCTGTGCGTGAATCCACTTGTCGATGGCTTCAAAGCGTGACCGCTGCGTCTTGATGAGCATCTGGACTTCCGAGCTCACCTCGAGCTTGCCTTCCCAGCGGTAGAACGAACGCACGGCGGGGATCACTTTGACGCAGGCGGCGAGCCTTTTCTCGACCAATCCCGAAGCGAGGCGTTCTGCCGTTTCGTCGTCAGGGACGGTGCAAAAGACGACGATGAGCTCGTTTTGGTCGGTCACGAGCTCGAGTCTACTCAAAGAGTGTGGACCGTCACGTCGATCTTGCGGTTGACGACCGCGACCGAGCGTTCGGGCACCATTTTGTAGCCCGCGGGCGCGTCCTCGACGTCGCTGACGATCATGACGTAGCGCATCTGCGTGCTCCCCTTCGGAGGCGGTGTGTAGTCGTCGGGTGGGTCATGCATGCCCTGGCGTTCGACGTAGGCCATGGGTGCGCCATTGTTGAGCGCGTACATCGAGCGGCCGTTGGTGAGAATGAAGCTCAGGCTGTTGTCGGTCGCGCCAACCTCGGCGGTGAGCCGTTCGACGAGCGCCACCGCAGTGGTGATCGCAGTCAGAGCGTGTGCCTCGTTGACGTCCGGGTTGGCGAGCTGCCCTGCGTCATGAAGGAAGGTCAGCACGGTGTGGAACAGATACTCGCTGTCGGTCTGCCCCCGGATGTTGCGACGAATGAAGTCCGGGATCGTCTCAGCCAGATTGTCGCGAATCGAGTCGAACCTGCTGATCGTTCCCTCGTGTGCGAAGAGCCACTGCCGCATGCGGAACGGGTGTGCGTTCTCCGCGCGAAAATCGCCAACCGTGGGTTGCCGCAAGTGTAGCACGGCGCAATCAGAGTGCACTTCGCCGGCGATGTGCTCCCAATCCACGCGTTCGGTTGCGCGCGTCGGGCGCTTCTTATGAAGGACCTCGTCGCCGTGATAAAAACCAATCCCCCAGCCGCTCGCGCTCGGGGGTGCTGTTTTTTGGTTCAATACGGCATGCTCTTGGTGGAGCGCGTCGCGCATTCGATCCGATCGGTTCGCCACATATCCGATGAGCCTACTCATTGAGTCACCATCGGAAGGTAAGTGGAATGAAACATCATCGATCGATATGAACAAAATACCACGGTAAGTGACCTGCATCAATGAAACGGGTGTCAGACGGTTGCATACACGCGTGCACAAAAAGGGGCGGTCGCACAGCTTTGTGGTAGCGAGTAGTATGTCCGTCGCGTTCGACGGTGCGCTGGATGACTACATTCAGCACTTGCGTGTGGAACGGGGCCTCTCGGAACACACGGTGGACGGATACGCGCACGATCTCGGACGTTTCGGCGCGCGCTTGGTGGACGACAAAACGCCCCTTGCCAAGGTCGATGAGGCTACCGTGGCGGGATACTTGGTTACATTGTCGCACGCAGGCCTCAGTGCTCGTACCCAGGCCCGAGCCTTGAGTGCGATTCGAGGTTTCTTCCGGTTCCTCGTGCAAGAGGGTCGGCACAGCGGTGATCCTACAGAGCTACTGGAAGGGCCGCGCCTGCTCAGGAAGCTCCCGGACGTTCTGAACCGTGACGAGATCTTGCGACTGCTACAAGCCCCTGCCGGTGACAAACCAAATCGTGTTCGCGATCGCGCGATGCTGCACACCATGTACGCCGCCGGGCTTCGCGTGAGCGAGCTCGTGGAGCTCGACCTTGGGGATGTGAATCTCGCCGAGGGTTTCCTTTCGGCGTTCGGCAAGGGCAACAAGCGGCGTATCGTCCCGATCGGCGAACACGCGCGGGTCGCGATTGCTCGATATCTCGCCGAGGTGCGGCCGAAGTGGGCGCGTCCAGCGAGTCGCGCCTGCTTTGTAACGGCCCGCGGCAAATCGATGACCCGTCAGGGCTTTTGGAACATCGTGAAGAAGTACGCCCGAGAGGCGGGGATCACCAAGCAGATCTCGCCGCACAAGCTCCGGCATTCGTTCGCCACGCACCTCTTGGAGGGTGGGGCTGACCTTCGATCCGTTCAAACGATGCTCGGGCACGTCGATATCTCGACAACACAGATCTATACCCATGTGAGTGGCGAGCACCTTCGCAAAATGCACGAGCGGTATCATCCGCGAGGTTGAGGATGATCATCAGTTCAGGTCGGTCTGCCAAACAATCGCCGGACTGTAGAACAGTCGGTATCCTTTTGAGGGATGTCGACGTTCGACGTATGGGTGATTCGTTTTTCGCCAGGTGGACTTTCACCCGCTGAACGGCTGAAGAATGCGTTCGGGATCGATGACACCAGTGCGGAGTCGCTCGAGCAGAACCTTCCGCGGGTCGTGAAGCACGGCGTAGGCGCCAAAGAGGCGGGGGAGATGCGAAAGGTCCTCGAGTCGATTGGGGCAGTGGTCGAGTGTCGCCCTTCTCGAGAAGCCAAGCCTTCCGGGGAAGCCGGGCCGGCGGTGTTCCAGCGGCCCGCCGAAGATCTCTTGCCGGGGCGCGTGTCGGCGATCGATCCGTTCGCGTCTGCGACTGAAGCCGGCGTTCCGAGGATTTCAGTCGAGGATCCTGTGGCGCCGCCGTCACGAGCGATGAAGTCCGATACCTCCGGAGTCGTCCGACCGCCCAGCGCTGCGCCTTCACGTTCGGTCGATGACGTGATCCGAACGAAGTCGCATGAGCAACAGCGGAAGGTATTCCTGAAGCGAGCTGCGGGGACGATCGTGGCAGGCGTGGCCATCATGTCGATCGGTTGGTTCATGGGGAATTCCGTTCTCCGCGGGGACGCCGGTTTCGTGGGCGTCGCTTTCGACGGGGTGGGAATCTACCTCTTCGGCGTCGGCGCCTGGGACATGCTCACCACGCTCAGGAGCTAGCGGCCATGCAGATCACAATCCCGAGGGTGCTTTGGTTGATCGCGGCGTTGGGAATCGCATGGGGCGTCAATACGTGGCGGCAGCAAGCCGCCATGCACGGGCTCGACGCCGCACGGGCAGGTGACCGAGATGCTGCCGAGGGCTGGGTCGACCGAGCGCTTCGGGAGAACCACTGCGAGCTTCACGAGGCCAAGGTCTACTTGTCGTCCTCGACGCGGCAGTACGTTCGCCGGCCTGACTATGTCGCGACGTTCGTCCGGAAGCTCTACGACGGCGGTGCACCCCGGGTCGAGGTGTGCGATTCGGATGCCCTGGGCTTCAGGTTCGCCCACTACCTGGTCGTGACACTTCCCGAGGATCCACGTAGTCAAGAGGGCGTCATCGCCGACGCCCAGAGCTTCGTCCGGCGCGATGCGGTCGTCTATCGCGGCGTGACCTCAGAGGAAGTCGAAGCCATCGTACGCGGCTCGACCCTCGTCGGCGAGACCCGCGTGCTCGTCGATTTACCCGCCGAAGCACGGTAGTCCCTGGTTCGGGCGCCTCCACAGCGTTGTGCTATAGGCCGGGCCTTGTCGAGGCACGAGAGACTCCCACTCAGGAGAGCAGGGCTGTGAACATCCACGAGTACCAGGCGAAAGAGCTGTACCGGAAGTACGGAATCCCGGTGCCGCAGGGCGTTGCCTGCATGTCGGTCGAGGAAGCGACTGCGGCAGCGAAAAAGCTCATCGAAGAGACCAGCAGCGAGGTCGTCGTCGTCAAGGCACAGATTCACGCCGGAGGGAGAGGGAAGGCCGGCGGCGTGAAGGTCGTCAAGGGCGTCCAAGCGGCGACCGAGGCGGCGACCAACATCCTCGGCAAGACCTTGGTCACGCACCAGACCGGCCCCGAAGGCAAGGTCGTGCAACGGCTCCTGGTCGAACAGGGCCTCGCCATCAAGAGCGAGCTCTACCTTGCGTTCGTCGTCGACCGAGAGGCTCGCCGGGTCGCGATCATGGCCTCGACCGAAGGCGGGATGGACATCGAAGAGGTCGCGGCCAGCACCCCCGAGCAGATCCATACCGTGCACATCGACCCGGCCGTGGGCCTGCAGGGCTATCAAATTCGTCAGCTCGCGTTTGCGCTCGGCCTGTCGAAGCAGGAGCAAAAGGGGTTCAGCAAGCTCCTCAGCGGTCTCGCCAAGCTCTTCATCCAAGAAGACTGTTCGATCGCCGAGATCAATCCGCTCATTCTCACCGAGGACGAGCAGGTCATCGCCCTCGATGCCAAGGTGAACTTCGATTCGAACGCCGACTTCCGTCACAGGGAGTACTGGGACTCGGTCCGCGACCCCACGGAAGAGGCTCCGACCGAGACCGAGGCCAAGGAAGCGGGGCTTTCGTACGTTCAGCTCGACGGCAACATCGGCTGCCTGGTCAACGGCGCCGGCCTCGCGATGAGCACGATGGACGCCATCAAGTACTACGGTGGCGAGCCCGCGAACTTCCTCGATGTGGGCGGCGGCGCCGACCAGGAAGCCGTCACCAAGGCGTTCAAGATCATTCTTCAGTCCGAAGCTGTGAAGGGAATTTTCGTCAATATCTTCGGAGGCATCATGCGCTGCGACACCATCGCGAATGGCGTCGTGGCCGCGACCAGGGAGCTCGGCCTCGAGGTGCCTCTGGTCGTTCGGCTCGAGGGGACCAAAGTCGAAGAAGGGCGAAAGATCCTCGATCAGTCGGGGCTCGCCATCACCTCGGCGGTTACCATGGCTGAGGGCGCCCAGAAGATCGTCGAGTTGGCGAAGGGATAACCGGAATGTCGATTCTTGTAGACAAGAACACCAGGCTCGTCGTTCAGGGTATGACCGGGAGCGTCGGCCAGTTCCACACCGAGCAGATGCTTCAGTACGGTACCAAGGTGGTGGCCGGGGTCACCCCGGGTCGGGGCGGCGAGTCCCTCATGGACGTCCCTGTCTTCAACACGATGCGGGACGCCATAAAGCAGACCGGCGCCAACGCGTCCTGCATTTTCGTCCCGCCGCCGTTTGCCGCAGACGCCATCCTCGAGGCCATCGATGCGGAGATCCCTCTTGTTGTGACGATCACCGAGGGCATCCCCGTGATCGACATGGTCAAAGTTCGACGCGTTCTAGATTCACAGGATAAGACCCGACTCATCGGGCCAAACTGCCCAGGGGTCATCACTCCGGACCAGTGCAAAATCGGGATCATGCCGGGCCACGTTCACAAGGCTGGTCGCATCGGCGTCGTGTCGAAGAGCGGCACTTTGACCTACGAGGCCGTCGGTCAGCTCAGCGCGCTCGGCATCGGCCAGAGCACGGCGGTCGGGATCGGCGGGGACCCGATCAACGGCAGCGATTTCATCGACGTCCTAAAGCTTTTCAACGACGACCCCGACACCGATGGGGTGATCTTGATCGGGGAGATCGGCGGCAACGCCGAAGAGCAGGCCGCCGCCTGGGTCAAAGAAAACTTCCTCCGTAAGCCCGTTGCCGGCTTCATCGCGGGCCGGACCGCACCCCCAGGCAAGCGTATGGGCCATGCCGGCGCCATCATCAGTGGTGGCAAGGGCACCGCGGATGCGAAAATTGTGGCCCTCGAGGACGCTGGCGTGAAGGTCGCGCCGACGCCGTCCGACATGGGCACCACCCTGCAGAGCCTTCTCTAAGGAGAGAGAGAACGATGTCTAAGAAACCGATGCGTGTCGTGGTCACCGGGGCCGCGGGTCAGATTGGCTACAGCTTGCTCTTCCGCGTTGCGGCCGGTGACATGCTGGGCCAGGACCAACCGGTCATCTTGCAACTGGTCGACATCCCGCCTGCGATGAAGGCGGTCGATGGCGTCATGATGGAGCTCGACGACTGCGCGTTCCCGCTGATAGCGGGGATGGAGTCGAGCGACGACCCCCTCGTTGGCTTCAAAAACGCTGACGTGGCTCTGTTGGTCGGTGCGCGTCCGCGCAGCAAGGGCATGCTCCGCAAGGATCTGCTCGAGGCCAACGGCGGCATTTTCATCGGGCAGGGCAAGGCGCTCAATTCGGTGGCCAGCCGACATGTCAAAGTGCTCGTCGTGGGGAATCCCGCCAACACCAACTGCTACATCGCGATGAAGAACGCACCCGATCTCGATTCCTCGCTCTTCACGGCGATGGTTCGGCTCGATCAGAACCGCGCCATGTCGCAAGTGGCGGCCAAGACCGGTCGCCCGGTGACCGACATCAAGAAGGTCACCATCTGGGGCAACCACTCGGCCACCCAATACCCCGACCTCTTCAATGCCGAGATCGACGGCAAGAGCGTTGCCGCCATCATCGACGACCAGAGCTGGATCGAGGACGACTTCATCCCGACCGTGCAACAGCGGGGCAAGGCGATCATCGATGCGCGCGGTCTCTCGAGCGCCGCCTCTGCGGCCAACGCGGCGATCGACCACATCCACGACTGGGCGCTCGGCACCCCAGAGGGTGACTGGGTGTCGATGGCGGTCCTATCCGACGGGAGCTATGGCGTTCCCGAGGGCATCCTCTACGGCTTTCCCTGCACCTGCAAAGAAGGGGGCTGGTCCATCGTCCAGGGGCTCGAGATCAACGACTTCAGCCGCGCCAAAATGGACGCAACCGCCGGCGAGCTTCAAGAGGAAGCTGCCGCCATCGCGCATTTGCTTTAGGCTCTCGGAACCTGAGGGCTAGGGGTCCACGATGCGAAAGCCACGATTGGTCGAAGAGCATGAAGCCGCGGGGCGACTGATCGTAGTCGACGGACAACACATCTTCGTTCGAGAAGAGGGGCAGGGCGAGCCCGTCCTGTTGCTGCACGGCGTGCCTTCGAGCTCCTTCCTTTTTCGCAAGATGCTCACACCGATCGCGGAGGCCGGCTTTCGCGCCATCAGTTTCGATTTTCCCGGCGTCGGGTTGAGCGACAAGCCGAAGAACTTCGAGTACGACTGGCACGCGCTCGCGAAGTGGGTAGGGCGTGTGGTCGACGCGCTCGAGTTGCCCCCTATTCATCTCGTCGTGCACGACGTGGCCGGCCCGATCGGAATCGAGTGGGCTATCCACAACCCGGTCAAGTTGCGATCACTCACGATCACCAACACGCTCCTCGACGTCGCGCACTTCGTCCCGCCGTTTCCGATGTGGACCTTTCGAGTGCCGGTCTTGCGACACGTCGTCTTCTCGACGATGAACGCCCCAACGATGCTGCAGCTGTTCCGTCAAACCCACGTCAAGAATCCCGATGCGATCGATGAAGACACCGTCGCGAGCTACATCTATTTGCTCAAGTCGAACGGGGGGCACCACAGCTTCCTCGAGATCATGGCCGGGTTCGACCTGACGGAGCAGCATCGTGACTGGCTCCGAGATGGGCTACTGGCGATCGACAAGCCGATGCAGCTGATCTGGGGCGAACACGAGATCGCGATCCCCAAGGCTCAGCTCGACTACATCTGCCAGGCGTTTCCGCTCAGGGAGGAGCACATGGTCGACGCTCGGCACTTCCTCCAAGAGGAGCAGCCCGAGGTCATCGCGGCGCATATCACGTCGTTTGCGAAGGGCATTGCCGACCAACCAAAACGCGCTACAAACGCGCCGAGCTGATTTGAAAACCAGCCGGAAAGAGGAGCCACGATGGCCGTCGAACGCACCCTCAGCATCATCAAGCCCGATGCTGTGGAGCAGAACAATATCGGCAATATCCTCGCCATGATCCAGGGTGCAGGCCTCCGGATCATCGGCATGCGTATGCTGCGCCTGAGTCGTGTCGAGGCCGAGGGCTTCTACGAGGTTCACAAGGACCGCCCGTTCTTCGGCGAGCTCGTCGAATTCATGACGCGGGGCCCAGTAGTGGCGAGCGCGCTCGAAGGCGACGATGCCGTGGCGCGCTACCGTACGCTCATGGGCGCCACCAATCCGGCCGAGGCGGACGAGGGCACGATTCGCAAGGCTCATGGCACCGACATCGGCGAGAACGCTTGCCATGGTTCGGACAGCATCGAAAACGGCAAGATCGAAGTCGCGTACTTCTTCCCCGAGTACCTCCTCAAGTAGCCGATGGACGACGCGACCGAAAACCAGCTACGACCGTTGATCGAGCAGGCCTTCGAGGATCGCTCGAAGCTCGAGGACGCCCAATACCGGGAAGCTGTGGAGGAGACGATCGCGCTCCTCGACAAGGGCAAGATCCGAGTCGCCTCCCGTGGCGATGACGGAGAATGGACGGTTCACGCCTGGGCCAAGCAGGCCATTCTCCTCTACTTTCGAGTTCGAGGTATGGAGCGCGTCGAAGTCGGTGCGTACGAGTATCACGACAAGATTCCTCTCAAGAAGAACCTCGACGAGCAGGGCATTCGCGTCGTTCCCCCAGGCACGATCCGCTACGGTGCACACATGGAGCCCGGCGCGATTCTCATGCCCGGCTACGTGAACATCGGCGCGTACGTCGGTGCTGGCTCGATGGTCGATACTTGGGCCACCGTCGGTTCGTGCGCTCAGGTCGGCAAGGGCGTCCATCTTTCGGGCGGCGTCGGTCTCGGTGGCGTGCTCGAGCCCCTCGGCGCCACTCCGGTCATCATCGAAGATGGCGCGTTCATCGGCTCCCGAGCCATCGTCGTGGAGGGCTCGCGCGTTGGCGAAGACGCGGTTCTCGGCGCCAACGTGGTGATCACCGCGAGCACGAAGATCATCGACGTCACCGGCACCGACCCGGTCGAGATGCGGGGCTACGTCCCCCCATGCTCGGTGGTCATCCCCGGCACGCGCACCAAGAAGTTCCCGGCGGGTGAGTATCAGATCCCTGTCGCGCTGATCATCGGTCGGCGAAAGGCGAGCACCGACAAGAAGGTGTCGCTGAACGACGCGCTACGAGACTTCGGCGTCTCCGTCTAGCGTGCGGATAGGCGATAGTGTGGGGGCGGTGGGGCGGGACCAATTGACGGGCCGTAGGCCCGACCGGGATCAACCACGCGGCCGTCTAGGCGTTAGTGCGGGGGCGCTCGACCACAAACGAAAATCTCTCGCACGCTAGTTTGTTGGAGCTCAGAGCTCAAGCTCAGGTGTCAGCGGGGAGGGCTGGGGGATTATTTTTTGCCCACTGGTATGCCATGTACGACGACACCAGGTGGCAAACCCAACCGAGTATCCCTCCGGTGCCGAGCCAGAAGCCGGGAGTGATGATCAACCAGATGATCCCACGCAGGAACTTGCCGTTGTAGATCTGGCCTGTGCCAGGCAGAATGAAGGACAGAACAGCGGCGACTCCAGGACGGTCCACGAATTCAAGGTGGGTCCACTCGCGAGATTGTCAATCGTGGCCTCAAATGAGGCCTAGGCTTTCTCCCAATTGCACGCTCTTCATGCTCGTGCTCGTGCTCGACTACGAAGGCGAAAAAGCAGATTGCCCTACAGTTCCAGCAGAGCCCCCGAGTGCCTCGATTGCGCCGCGCTCCAAACTCTGACACCCATCAAGCTCGTGAAGCTCCCCGCAAACACATTGACTGCCCCCGACCACCCGATCGCGCGTCTACCGCGCGAATGGGAGGAGAAAGCCATGTCGTGGGGCGAGCCCGCGTACCGCGGTCGGCAGGTGTTCGAGTGGATCCATCGCCATGGCGTTCTCGAGCCCGACGAGATGACCAATCTCCCTAAGGCGTTGCGGGCGCGACTCCAAGAAGATGGGGTTTTCTGGCCGCTAGCGTTGGTGTCGTCGCATATGTCGAGCGACCGCACCAACAAGTTGCTCGTCGGCATGCCGGACGGAGAGCGGGTCGAGACGGTCCTCATTCCTCAACTGCACGACCCGAGCATCGTCACGCAGTGCATCTCGAGCCAAGTGGGCTGCGCCATGGGCTGTGTGTTCTGCGCCTCGGGAGTCGCTGGGTTGAAGCGCCAGATGAGCGCGGGCGAGATCGTGGCCCAGGTATTGCTCGGGCGACGGGAGCTCGAACCCGGCCAGCGCATCCGCAACGTGGTGTTCATGGGTATGGGCGAACCGCTTCACAATTACGATGCCCTTGCACGGGCCCTCGTCCTGCTGACTCATTCCGAAGGCATCGATCTTTCCAAGCGCCGGGTCACCGTGTCGACCAGCGGTCTGGTTCCCCAGATCGATCGCCTCGGCCGGGACTTCGACGGGCAAGTGCAACTGGCCGTTTCACTCCATGCGGTCCGTGACGAAGACCGAAGCGCTATCATGCCGATCAACCGAAAGCACGGCCTCGACGAGTTGATGGACGCCCTACGGCGCTATCCGCTTTCGAAGCGTCAGCGCATCACCATCGAATACACCTTGATCAAAGGCGTCAACGACTCGGTACAAGACGCAAACGCCATGGTGGACCTTCTGCGCGGCATCCCGGTCAAGGTGAACCTCATCCCGATGAACCCGATCAGCGCGTCCGACTTGCGAGCGCCCGACGCCTCGCGCGTGAGGCGCTTCCAACAGCGCCTCACCGAGCGCGGCTTGTCGGTATTCGTTCGAAAGACCCGTGGTGACGACGTCGCAGCCGCATGTGGTCAGCTCGCGTTTCACGGCGAACCCCGTAAAACGAGGCAAGCCTCGTCACGGGGCACGGGCCGGGCTCCGTAGTCGGGGCTACAGACTGCCGCGCGCTTCGAGCGCTTTGACGATGTCCGAGCGCCTTTTGTCCATGTCCTCTGGCGTCTTGATCGGCTGGAACCGCGCGTCGGGGCCGTGCCGCTCGACTCGGAGGAACGCGGGATCCAGGAACGCCGTGAGCTCTCCGACGAGGCGCTCGAATTGCACGGAAGGCTTGCCGTCGACCGTCTTGTTCACCGCGAACCAGGTCAGAGGAAACTCGGCATCGATCGATTTCGCATCGAGGACGAAGGTATTGGTGTTGAACACAGGGATCCGCTCCTGATCGAAGTCTTCTGGAAACCGGAACGTCTCGACGATTTGCGCCCTGCCGTCAACCCGCGCCGGCGCACCGCCTTTGTCCCCGGGTTCTTTCGGGGCCATCTCGGCCGTGAGCGCAGCTCCGGCTTCCTCGTGCGCGCCGATGACAGCCGGATCGAGCGTCGCCGTGAGATTGTCGACATTGGACATCATCAAGGTTCGGCCGCCGTTGCTCCGAAAGGCCTCGAGGAGGCCCGAGCGTCGAAGCGCAAACGTGAGATCGCCATGTCCAGGCGCATACGGTGAAAGCGCGCCCGCGTCGTCTCGGAAGAGCTCGCCCTCCGGCGTGAGACGGAGCGAGATGAACTGCGGGAAGGTCTTGATGGGGCAACGATCCGTGGTGAGCGACTCGGCCATCTGACGGAGCGCGTCGTCGGTCGCAAAGCTCGTCATCAGGTAGACAGGGATCCGCGCGTCGGAGCGTTCAGCCGTCGCCGCGATGTCGCGAAGTTTGACCTCTAGGAACGAGGCGCCATCGAGGGCCTCGACCGCGGCCTTGACGACGCCGTCAAATCGCGTCGCCATTCCGCCTGCAAGGATGACCGACGCCACTTCGCCCCGGCGCATCGCCTTCTCGCCAAGCTCGGTCAGCTCGCGTCGAAGCTCCCCGCCCATCGGAGGAAGCGCCTTCAGATCTCCCTCTTCCGGGGGTTCTACCGTGCCGGCGATCCGGTTCTGGGCGGCGCCCGCGGTCCCCTCGACCAACCGTTTTTGTAATGATTCGAACGGAATGTCGTCGAATCCATATCTTTGAAGAAGCTGCCCGGTTTCGGCGTCTATGTCCGGTGAGGTCATCGAAATTGCCCGAACCCAAACACTTTCTACCGAAGATGTCGAGCGGGCCGTGCCTACTCGCCCAAGGGGGGGTGACGGCGGGTCGATCCGGACGTACACCTAAGAAGAGCTTGCCATGCCGTTCGTAGCACCGTTTATCGCACTGGCGGCCTCGTTGATCATCAGTGCCATTACCGTCCCCGCGGGTGCCGAGCCCTACGAGGGATCGGATGGTTACAATCGGGAAGCGACTCCGGATACCGAGATCGTCGCCGGCCGTGACGGCTACGTCCGAGACGACGTTACCGTCGAGGAGGACGCAACCACCTACATTGTGATCGAAGAGGAGCAGGGCAGCGCTCAGCAGATCAACGGAGAGACCGTGATCGTAGTCGAGGAGCCGCAGCCGACCGCCGCCAGTGAGGAAGCGCCTCCGCCACCGCAGACCGTGGTCGTCGAGCAGCCGGTTGTGCCATGCGACGGAGCGATCTGGGTAGACGGATATTGGTACTATGGCGCCGGCGAGTACGTCTGGATCGATGGACACTGCGTGGCACCGCGCCCCGGTTATGTTTTCGTGCAACCGCGCTGGGATTACTACAGCTCGGTGTGGTATTTCGTGCCTGGGTATTACCGCCCGTACAGCGTGTGGGTCAGCTTCGGGTACTACCGACCGTTTTGGTTCTTCGGGCCTTTCTTCTTCCCCTTCTACTTTCACCCTGTGCACCACTATTCCCGTTTCCACGGCCCGGTCGTACGCGGGCGCCACTCGTACCCGAACAGTCGCGGTTATCCGGCTCGCGCGACCACCGCACGAGAGACAGGGCGGGGAGGGTTCTCCGGGTCGGGTCGAGCGCGACCCAATGCCAGAACACCCGTCGTCGATCGTACCCCGAGCTCGCCCTCTCGTACATCCACGGTCAACCGTGCCGCGACGATCGACCGAACCCGACCGAGCACCACACGCTCGCCGACCGTGACGAGGACGCCACCGACCACCACACGAACCAGGTCGGTTACCCGGACGCCGCCCAACACCGTCCGAACCGGCTCGGTCATCCGGACGCCGCCGAACACTGGGCGCACGACAGCCGTGGCTCGGACCCGTCCAAGCATCGCCCGGGCCAACACTGTCACCCGCGCATCAAGCGCCGTCCGGCATCCTGCTCCGGCCCGGACCGGTGCTGCGACCCGCCAGAGTCCATCGCGGTCGGGGGGCTGGGGGCGATCCGGGCTTGGCCCGTCGAGGACGAGTAGCCGCGCTCGCCCGAGCACCTCCCGCACGAGCGCTGTCGGTCGCGCGAGCACCAGGCCCTCGAGAAGCGGCTCTGCGGCCCGCTCGAGGCCAACCCCATCCAGTAGTCGATCTAGCGGTAGTTCCTTTGGCCGGTCGGGCTTTGGTGGCTCTCGCTCCGGATTTGGCCGTAGCCCCTCAATGGGCAGGTCTTTTGGCGGTTTTGGAGGTGGGCGACCCACGTCTACGGCCCGAGGCCGCTGAGGGGTTAGTCGACTCTTTGCCGTTGCGATGGGGGGGATGTAACCCTAGGTTGGGGAATTAGATCCCACCCCCAAGGACCATTTCGTGCACCCCCGCTATCGAGAGCCGGTTTTCATAGCGTTCGTGATCGCCCTGATCGCGTCCCTATCGGTGCATTTGCCGGTCTATGAGGTTCTCGGAGACTTGGCAGCCCACTTCCGGAAGTTGGCCGAGGAATCCAAGCGGAACAACGCCCTCGAGCCGCTCGAGGTCGAGTTCGACGTCCCCGATAGCTTCACCGCGGAGGCCCCCAATAGGAAGAAGCGCCAGAACACCAAGCGCCGGGCCAAGCCGCGGGAGAAGTTGGCCCGCGCAGTAGCACAAGAGAAGAATCGGGAACGGCGGCCTCCACCGCCCGAGGAGCGGGTGAACCGTCAGGCGATCCAGCAGCGCAGCCAGAACCCCGACGTCGAGCCACCGCCGGATGCTCAGTACATCGCCGACGAGAATCAGCGGGTCGAAGAGGAAACCGTCGCCAAGATCCGCAACTACAACCGCGACGACCAGGAGACGGCGGTCGGCCAGCAACAGAAGCCCTCGTCCACCCTCGAGGAGGAGGGAAACTCACAAGACTCCGAGGTGGCGGACGCCAGGGACAAGCAAGGCAGCGAGGCGCGCACTGTCACCGAGGATGAAGCGAAGCGAGAGCGCCCCGACAAGGCCATCGATGCCGACCCGATCAAGGCCGAGCGCGTGGCAAGCGAGTCGCCCAACGGACGGCGCGCAGCCACGGCTGGCGACCGGGCCGGTCCGCAGCGCGACAAGACGATCACCATCACCGATGGCGCTGGAACGTTCACCGTCAGTCGACCAACCCGCGCCGGGCAGGGTGGTGGTCAGCGCTCCAAGCGACGTGGATCGGGGACCCAACTCACCTGGTCGAAGTACGAGGCAGCTGTCGGCTCGGACAAGCTTCGGGAAGACCGACGTGCCCGTATCGCCGAGCACAAGTCTTCCCAACGGGGCGTGTCCCGCGAAAAGACATGGAACCAGTTTCGCGCCGCGATCGAGAACTTCACGCCGGCGGTCAAGCCTGGCTCGCAAACCGCGCTCAATGCCGCGGCATCTCCATTCGCCAGCTACATCGCTGCGGTGCATCGCCGGATTCACCGCCAGTTTGCTGACCGGTTCCTACGGAACCTCCCGATGTTCGCCGGAAGCCCCTACTCGGACCCGACGCTCATGACCAAGCTCGAGATCATCTTGAATAGAGACGGTTCGGTGCATCGCGTGGGTATCGCCCGGTCGAGTGGGCTCCTGCCTTTCGACTTCGGAGCGTTCAATTCGGTCTTGCGTGCGCAGCCTTATCCGTCGCCGCCGGACTCGATCCTCAGCGGCGACGAGCGCGTCTACTTCCATTGGGGCTTCTACAAGAACCAACGTCAGTGCGGCACCTTCAACGCCGAGCCTTACATCCTTCCGAATCCTCCGGGGACCCCGGTGCGGCGCGATGGGCTCACCGATGCTCCCGACTGGGATACGGTCGTGCCCGGGGATGCGCAGCCGACGTGGCGGACGCGCGAAGAGCCCGACAACTCCCAAGAAGAGCCCGAAGAGGAAAGACCGCGACAGAACAAGTCCGATCCCGCGCAACCCAAGGAAGACGATGACGCGCCCAAGGTGCCGCCAGCGCCTCGTGGCTCTGCCGTCGGATGACCCCCGCCGAGCTCACGAGCCAAGTCAAGGAGGAAGCCGGAGCGGCCGGGTTTGCTCGGGTGGGTATCGCGACGGCCGGGCCGCTCGAGCCCGAAGGTGAGCAGCTCGACGCCTGGCTCGCGGGTGGTCGTCATGGCCAGATGGGATGGATGGCTCAAACCGCGACCGTCCGGAAAGACCCTCGTCATCCCGACATGCTCTCGGACGCGAGAAGTGTGGTCGTCTTGGCGGCGCCCTACGTCCGGTCGAGTGACTACGAAGGACCGTCCCCTGGCCGGATCGCAAAGTACGCGTTCGGGCGGGACTACCACAACGTACTCACTAAGAAGGCACGCCGACTGCAACGTCTCCTTCGAGACGCCGGCCATGTAGCGCGCGTAGCTGTGGACTCCAAGCCGGTGTTCGAACGCGCTTGGGCTGAGCGAGCGGGGGTGGGCTTCGTCGGCAAAAACTGTTGCCTCATCGTGCCAGGGATCGGTTCGCACGTATTTCTGGCTTGCATCGTCACGCGTGCGCCGCTCGTCGCGGACGAGCCGATAGGGCGCAAGTGCGGCGCCTGCACGCTCTGTCTCGAGGCTTGCCCGACCCGGGCATTCGAGGGGGCGCGCGCCCTCGACGCACGCAAGTGTATTTCGTACCTCACTATTGAGCATCGGGGGCCCATCCCGGAGGAGCACCGGGCGGCTCTAGGCCCGTGGGTGTTTGGGTGCGATGTGTGCCAGGACGTGTGCCCCTACAATCAGACCTCCGCACCCCGGGGGGCTCCGCTCGAGGCGTTTACGCTCGGGGATCGATGGCGAAGCGTCGATGCTGCCGGACTCCTTGAGATGGACGAAGAATCGTTCCGAACGTGGGCGCAGGGCTCGGCCGTGAAGCGGGCTCGTCACGAAGGTTTGGCGCGCAACGCGGCGTTGGTACTCGGGAATCGGGGAGATCGGACCCACCTACGGGTCCTGGACGAAGCCGCGCGAAACCACGTCTCGGGGGTGGTGCGGGACGCGGCAGCGTGGGCGGGCGTGAGGCTCAAGAGTCGGTTGGCTGCTTCAGAATAGACTCGAGCGCCAGGAGGACGGGGTCCAATCCGGCGCGCGTGGCCGAGCTGACGCCAAAGACTTGGTGGCCGCGTCCTTCGAGCTCGGCCTTGACTTCATCGAGTGCTTCCTGCGCTTCCGGGAGGTCGAGTTTGCTGATCGCGACGACCATCGGGCGTTCGAGGAGGCTGGCCTCGAAGTGCTCGAGCTCGGCCATCAGGGCGTCGAAGTCGGTGATGGGGTCGCGTTCGGGGTCGGGGTCTACGCTGACCATGTGCAGCAGCACGCGGGTGCGCTCGATGTGTTTCAGAAACCTGAGGCCCAAGCCAGCGCCCTCGGATGCGCCCTCGATGATGCCTGGGATGTCTGCGATGACGAACGTTCGGTCGACCCCGAGCGAGACCACGCCGAGGTTCGGCACTAGCGTGGTGAACGGATAGTCGGCCACCTTGGGTCGTGCCCTCGACACCGTCGCGATGAAGGTGCTCTTTCCGACGTTCGGGAAGCCCACGATACCCACATCGGCCAGGAGCTTGAGCTCGAGCCGGATCCGGCTCCGTTCACCGGGCTTGCCCTGTTCAGCACGACGGGGGGCCCGGTCGTGGGGGGTGGCGAACTTGATGTTGCCGCGTCCGCCCCGACCTCCCCGTCCGGCGATAAACTCGGCTCCGAGATGATCGAGATCGGCGAGCAACGCGCGGCTCTCGTCGTCGTACACCTGCGTCCCGACCGGCACCTGGATCCGCACGTCCGATCCAGCCTTGCCAAACTGATCCTTGCCGCGCCCGTCCTCGCCTCGTTCGGCACGGACGACCTTGCGGAATCGAAGGTCGAGGAGGGTCGTCATCCGGTCGTGGGCCTCGAGGATCACGCTTCCGCCGCGACCCCCATCGCCGCCGGAGGGGCCACCTAGCGGGACGAACTTTTCCCGTCGAAACGCGATGCAGCCGTTGCCGCCGTCGCCCGCCACCACCTCGAGCGTCACCTCGTCGACGAAGTCCACGCTCGTCCGTACGTCGGGGACTTGGCGAGGGCAACCGACTTGGTACTCGAACAAATTCCCCGAATGCGTACACTGCACTTACGCTTAGTCTGCCGCTCTGTTGCAGATCTCGTGCCCGTACAAGCAAAATTCATCCAAGCTTTGGTAGCCAAAAGCCTGGAAACAATCAGGTTAACGGAATCGCTGAGTGTCGACTCGGAGAGTTCCAATGCTCGAGCTGCGCTTGCCGAGCATCTCGAAGGGCTCCTTCAAAACGCGGCCGAGCTCGGGTTCGTGCACTTGGAGGCCTCGGTTCGGGCAGCGCAGGGCCAGCTCGTGGAGGAGTCGTTCAGTCCGACCTCAGTGCTTGCAGTCCGGGTGCTTGCCTGGCGATACGAGGAGCTGGCGCGAATGCCCAGCCAGTCGGGAACCCACGCGACTGTCAGCGAGGCCGGGGCTTCGGGCGCGGTCAGCGATGCCGATCGGAAGTCCGAGGAGCTGAGGGACCCACTCGAGCGGGAGAATTTTCGGGCGCAATCAGGGGTGTCGATGCACCGAGAACCTGCCAATCGGGTGTCGAGGCCTAGCGAGACGATTTGGCGGCGCAAGGTCGACACGCGTCCTGTGGATGATGAGCTCCGTTCTGGGTTTGAGCTCGAAATGCGGTTGACACCAAAGGTAATGGGTTTCGGATTCGCCGCCGTCTTCTGTATCACCGTCGGTTTTCTGTTTTGGCGTGAAGGCTCGCGAGGCAGCAAGCAGGAGTACGCGGACGCCGAGCCGACTTTGGAAGAGGCGCAACCCGCAATGGGGGTGGACGCCGTTCGGTCGCTGGCTGTATCCGACGTGCAGGGTGTGCTCCAGCTCGTCGGCCCGGCAAGCGTTGCGGTGCACATCGACGGAGTCGACCAGGGCCCACTCCCGGTGACGCTTGTGCTGGACGAAGGCCGGCACGTCGTGCGCTACGGCGTCGAGGAGGCTTGGACGTACCGTTTCTACTATGTGAAAGCGGGCGCCACGCGAGTGCTCCAGGTATCTCCCACGCGGGGTGGTTTTATTGACGCCCGATGAAGCTGCGTGCTAACCGCAGCAAGGCTTCAAGAGGCCGAAAACAAGGGGAATCGGCCCTGCGGAGCGTCGAGAGGAAGTGGCGGATGCGACTGTTCTTGCTGGTGATGGCGGTCTTCGTTTCGACGGCCGCCTGCAGTCGCGGGGGGACTGAGTCCGATCTCTTCGTGGGCCTCGACACCCACCTGAATCTCACCGAGGTTCGACACCTTGCCGAGGTGAATGATGGCGGCTGGTACCTCGACTTCGGTACTCCGGCGCAGTCGAAGTTCACGGTGGGTGACTGGCGGAGCGGCTGGGTGAGCCGTGGTGTGGACGGGGACACCAGCTACGCGAATGTTGGGATACGCGGCCGCGTCTACTTCAACGCAGACGCGCAGGAGGCGCTCGTCGCCCGCATCCGGCTTCGCCCACTTGGCACCAAAGCGCTGACGCCGTACTTCAACAACGAGCAGCTCAAGTCGATTCACCTCGGGCAGGGGGATCATTTTGCCGAGTACGACATCGAGCTTCCAAAGGAGCATGTGCAGGTCGGGGAGAACTACCTCTTGTTGACGTTCGGGGGCACGGTGCCGGTGGATGGTGAGGCGGTGTCCGTCGGGGTCGACTCGATCTGGATTCGGGGCGAGGGCGAAGAGCCGAAGACTGCCAGCGCTGCGCCCGCCTACGAGGGCTTGCTCGCGAACGTACGTCTCGGCGAAGAAGAGCGACGGGCGATGGCTCTCTCGCGTAGCTCGACGCTTCGCTACTATGTGCAGATCCCCGAGGGCGCTTCGCTGGGGCTCGGCGTAGGAAGCGAGGGCGAAGGCACCACGCCGTTCGTCATCGAGGTCACGGCAGATGGCAAGCCGACTGCCCAAGTGCTCGCCGTGGAGGCCGGCTCTTCTTGGGCGGACCACAAGATCGATCTGAGCCATTTTGCGGGGCAGATCGTTCGCATCGATTTGCGGGCAGAGGGGCAGGGCGCGGGCCGGGTCGCTTGGCATGCGCCGCGGATCCTGTTGCCGGCCAACCCCGTGCCCCCGATCGAGCCTGCGAAGAATGTGATCGTGTTGGTCATCGACACGCTGCGGGCCGACAAGCTGCGACCGTTCAATCCGGACTCGAGGGTCAAAACACCGACGATCGACCGCTTGGCCACCGAGGGCGTGGTGTTCCAGCTTGCTCAGGCGCCCGAGAACTGGACCAAGCCCTCGGTCGCGTCGATTCTGACCGGGCTTCATCCGCAGACCCACCAGCAAAAAACCGGCGATGCCGCGTTGCCAAGCTCGGCGCTGCTACTGAGCGAGCATCTCCAGAGCGAGGGCTTCGAGACCGGCGGCTTCATCGCGAATGGCTACGTTTCCGATCGGTTCGGTTTCGACCAGGGCTGGGACCACTACACCAACTACATTCGCGAGGAAAAGAGCACCGAAGCGAAGAACGTCTTCGAAGAAGCGGGCAACTGGATCGAGGAGCACAAAGATGGGCGCTTCTTTGCGTACATCCAGACCATCGACCCGCACGTGCCGTACGACCCTCCCGGCGAATACCTAAGGACATACGATCCGAGCGAGTACTCGGGACAGGTCAAGCCGCGTATGACCGGCGAGCTCCTCGAGCACGCGAAGCGTCGGCCGCCCGATGTGGTGTTCGATGCGCGTGACAAGCGAAGACTCGCGGGGCTTCATGATGGTGAGATCACGCAGCATGATCATTTCCTCGGGCTGTTCATCGATCGACTGGTCGAGCTCGGCTTGTGGGAAGACACGCTGCTGGTCGTGACGTCGGACCACGGGGAGGAGTTCGATGACCATGGATCTTGGGGGCACGGGCACTCGGTGTATCAAGAGCTTCTGCACGTGCCCTTGATGTTCCGCCTGCCGAACCGGCTGCCCCCGGGAACACGGGTTCCTGATGCGGTGAGCACGTTGGACGTCTCGGCGACCGTCACGGAGCTCGTGGGTGTTGCGTCGATGCCGAAGAACGAAGGGCATACGCTAGTCGGGTTGATGCGCGGGGTGCCACCCAGTCTGCCGACGGTCGCGTTTAGTGACTTTCAAGATGACCGGCGCGTCATCACGACCGGGCGATGGAAGTTCATCCTGCGTGGCAACCTCACTTCGACGATGTTCGACCTCGTCGCCGATCCTCACGAAAAGAACGAGCTCGACGGGTCGGCTTCCCCGATCGGGCGCCGCTATTCGCGCATGCTGCTGGGTCAGTTCCTCGGTGCGACCGATCGTGGGGACTGGTTGAGCGCCGAGCAGAAGAGCGGTACACAACTGCAGAGAGAGAACGCGGAGATGGACGATACGATCCGCGACCAGCTCCGGGCTCTCGGTTACGCACACTGAGGTTACATGCCCGTCATCGAACAGACTCCACAGCGGTACCTGAGAAGCCCGCGATTGGAGCCGGTGGCGGGTGGGGGGGCGCTCCTTCACGTCCTTGCGTGGTCCGACGACCAAGAGTACGTGCTCCGGTACGCACTCTCGGACGACGGCTCCGTGGTAGGCGCGCCTGTCGCTACCGACCATGGGCCGGCGATCATGGCCTGGACGCCTGGCACTCCGCTTCCGAGCAACGATCCCGGTGCGGAGCTCGAAGCGGAATATCGAGGATGGCGCGCGAGCGTTCGTCACGAAGGTGCTCGATCAACCGTCGTGGTCGCGCCGCCGTCCGGAGGCGAGTTCGTGGTCTGGAGTGCGATTGGGATCGCGGCGGCACCCTGCATCGCGACGGCCCCGGGAGGAGCCTGGGTAGGGTTTCATCACGACGTCCGCGAAGACACCGGGGAGCCCGATCTCGCCAAGTGGATTGCGGTTCGCTTCGTCGACATGGAAGGGCGCGTGTTCGAACCGGTGTCGCCGATGACCGATCGTGACCGCGATCTCGCCGGCGAGGAGCAGGGCTTCGAGTTTCCGAGTTTGGTCGTCGGCGACGACGGAGCGGTAGACCTTTTTGGACGTGGGTCGCACAACGTTTATCGGCAGCGCTTGAATGCCGCTGGCTTTTCCCCTCGGGAGGCGATCGATGACGGGCGGTGGGGATGCCGCGGAAGGCACACCAGCGCGGTTCGACTGGCAGGTGGCACCACGCTGGTCGCGCGAAGGGGGCGAAAGGGAATTCTGATCGAGAGTTTCGATGCGCCTTCGGGTGGCGCGCCCGAGTTGGCGATGGCCGAGGTTGACGTAGGCATTGCCGACTTGAAGGCCCCTCACGCGAGCGCGTGGTCCGGCCCACAGGTCTTGTTCGGGGACATCCAGCAGCACAGCGCGCACTCGGATGGCGTGGGCAGCGCCGATGAACCGTATCTGAGAGCGCGATACCGGTACGGGGACGACTTTGCTGCGTTGACCGATCATGAATCGTTCTTGGGCAAGCGCATCGGCCCAGGAGAGTGGGCGTATCTTCAAGGCGTTGCAGAGCGGCACAACGTGCCCGGCGACTTTGCGACCATCGTGGCCTACGAATGGACTGGGAAGGCCTATCCCGGACCTGGGCACAAGTGCGTGTACCTTCCGGGGGTTGGGTTCCCGATCATTTCCCGAGATCAGGTTCCGCGCGGACGGGACTTGGTCGAGCAGATCCGCGCGCAGGGAGCGGTGACGGGGCCGCATCACATCGGCTGGACGGGTGCGGACGCGCCGGGGCACGACCCGATTGGGCAGCCGGTGTGGGAGATTTGTTCTTGCCACGGGTGCTACGAGGAGCCCGGCAATCCACTCGGGTACCGGGGCGATCTCGATGACCAGTTCGCGAAACCGATGCTCGACGCTGGCTTGCGGTTCGGGTTCATTGCCAACTCAGACAGCCATGGCCTGCTTTGGCATCACGGTGAATGCCGCAAGCGCGACCCGTTTCGAACCGGCCTCACGGCGGTGCTGGCCCGCGAACGAACTCGAGAGTCGATTCTCGAAGCGATTCGCAAGCGGCGTTGTTACGCGACGAGCGGAGCCAAGATCCTTCTCGACGTTCAAGTAGCGGGTTTCCCGATGGGAAGTGAGATCAAAGTGGACGGGCCGGTTGAAGTGCACGCGCGTGCGCTCGGGACGACTGACGTCGCGCGCATCGAGCTCGTGACCGAGTCCGGGGTGTCGGCGTCCGACGAGCCTGGGTCCCCGTCAGTGACGTTCGTCGCTGAAATCGAAGCGCCGTACGTCTACTGTCGCGTCACCCAGGCCGACGGTGAGATGGCTTGGTCGAGCCCCATCTTTTTCGACCCCGTAAAGCGACTTCGTCGCAACGGGGCTTCGCCCCCACCAGTTTCAGGCATCTAAGATCTCGTGGGCACGTTTGGCGGCCTCCTTTCGGAACACGGTTTGCTGCGTTCGCTCTCGCAGGTCCTTTACCTGTACTGCACCCGCGGTGACTTCGGACTCGCCGAGGATCATCGCGATGCGGGTGTTCATCTTGTCGGCGCGCCGCAGTTGACTTTTGAGCGACCCCCCGCGCAAGTCGCTTTCTACGCGGAGTCCGGTGTCTCGGAGCTCACGGCCGAGAAGAGCGGCTTCGGCGCGGACTGTCGGCTGCGCCGCGACGACGAAGACGTCGACATGGGACTCCGACTCGACCTCGGGCATTGCCATCAGAAGCCGTTCGAGCCCCATCGCGAAACCGATTGCCGGCGTGTCCGGACCCCCGAGACTCTTCACCATCTCGTCGTACCGTCCGCCACCGAGGAGCGCGTTTTGGGCGCCGAGTCCCTCGCCTTTGCCAAGCACCTCGAACAGGGTTCGGGTGTAGTAGTCGAGGCCGCGCACGAGCGAACCGTCGACCCGGTACGGGGTGCCCAACGTGGTGAGGGCCTCTTGCAGCCCGTCGAAGTGCGCACGGTCGTCGTCGGTGAGGTGTTTCAAAATCGAGGGGGCGCCTGCGGCGATTTCAGCACATCGCGGGACTTTGCAGTCGAGCACGCGCAGCGGGTTGGCATCCATCCGTCGCCGGCAGTCCGGACAGAGCTCGTCTCGATGCGGTTCGAGGTACGTGAGCAAAGCTGTGGTGTGGTTCCGTCGGGTTTCGGGGCCGCCGATCGAGTTGACCAAGACCTCGACCTCCGTGATGCCGAGGCTCGCGACGAAGCCGACGACCATGTCGATCACTTCGGCGTCGATGTAGGGACCAGGGTCGCCGTACGCTTCGATGCCTGCCTGGTAAAATTGACGGTAACGTCCTTTGGCTGGCCGCTCACGTCGATACATCGGCCCGACATAGTACCATTTCGTGACGGGTTCTCGGCCTTGCACACTGTGTTGGACGTACGCGCGCACAGCCGAGGCGGTGCCTTCCGGCCGCAGAGTGAGTGACTTGTCTCCCCGGTCCGTAAACGTGTACATCTCCTTTTCGACGATGTCGGTCGTTTCGCCGATCGAGCGGACGAAGAGGTCCGTCGGTTCGACGATGGGAAATCGGGCCTCTTGAAAACCGTAGGCCTCGACCCTATCGCGGAAGGCTTTTTCGAGGCGGTGCCACTTCGAGATCTCGTCGGGCAGGATGTCCTTCATCCCCTTGACGGCGCGCAGGCTCATGGCGTCCCGTTACCCGATGCGCCCGCGGCGGGCAAGCCTCAAGGACGCGGATCGAACTCGACAAAGACGTAGTTGAAACCGTCCTTGCCCTTTTTCTGCTTGATCGTCGGCGTGACATCGTCGCGCATCTCGAAAACCATCACGACGTCGTTTTTGCCCTTCCGCTGAACCGTTGCGCGGGTTACCGGGGTGTTGAAGTACTCTGTTTCGAGGGGCCGGTAGTTGTTCTCGAGGAACACGTCGGTGTTCCGCATGACGAGTTCGAACTGTCCGGCCGACTTCTTGGTGGCGACCTCAACCGGTTTCGACGTCTGGACGAAAAAGCAAGAACGGCCCTCCTTGCGCATCACGAAGCCAGGCCAGGTGAGCATGAGAACATCCGGCGGGATCTCGTCCGCGCGTGGCGGCGGGTTGTCCGAACCCGGGCTCACACCCTCGTAGTCGGCCGATGCAGTCGACCCCGTCGTCCCCAGCGCGATGGCGAGCATCGCGATCCACCATGTCCTGCCCACGACCCCAGAGTAGCGAGCAATCGGGCCTGGACACAAATTTCGCTCAGACGCTGGGATTTTGAGGCATTGATCCAAGTCCATCAAACCCGGGCCTCGACGGGTCGGGTCTCTGCCGGTTAAGGTAGGCCATCCCACAGAAAAAGGAGGGCACTATGAGACTCTACTCTCCCCTCATAGTTTCACTTGGCATCCTTTGGCTCGCCGCGTCCGGCTGCAAGTCGGGCGACGCAGGGGCACAGACAGCGCCAGGTCCCGAACCGATCGCGGACGAGACTCAGATGATCACGAACGCCTATCTCGTGGCCTCGTCGGAATCGAGCGGCCCGATCGAAGGTGAATCGCGAGCCGAAGGTCGTGAGGGTTGGATACCCGTGCTTGGCTGGTCGCACAACTTCGAGCGGGCCTTGGATCCTTCGAGCGGAACCGTTACCGGACAGCGCCAGCATAGTCCAATAGTCATCCGAAAGCGCATCGACAGCGCGACCCCGCTCATCAGCAAAGCCCTCGTGGACAACGCCGAGTTTTCTGAATGGATTCTCCGCGTCTACCGTGAGACGGACAGCGGACAAGAAGCGCACTACTACACCATCACTCTAACCAACGCGCGGGTTGCGCGTGTCCACACGACGAACGAGTCCACGCATGCGGTGCGGGAAGAAGTTTCGTTCGCCTACCAGAAAATCACGTGGACCTTCGAGGACGCTGGCATTACCGCCGAAGATGATTGGGAGACGCCGGTAGGCGGCTGACCATTTCGATCCTCTCTTACAACGACACGCGGTATGAATGCACAGCCTCGGCCAAGCCGTTTACCAGGCGGACCGGCGCGGGAGGTTTCGCCTCATGTATGGGTTGCGAACGATCGAATGTGGGGCTTGACCAAAACTCGTGTTGATGGCGAATTCGCGGCGGGAGCTCGATTTGCACGCCTTGGTCGGCTGGAATGTTGACGGGATTGTCGGCTTTGAGACCGCGGAGCGCGATCGGAATTGCCGCAAGCGAGTCCTCGACGACGTACTCAGGAAGGGCATGTCGTAGGTGCTGCGACACCACGCTCGCCAGAGTGCGATTGTGTCCGCCCAGTAGAACGCTGTCGGGCATGTGACGACGCCGAAAGCCGTGTAGCGTGATCACGGTGCGCACGTGATTGCAGAATGCGCGAAGCCTGTCGGATTCCTCCGGGCGAAAACGACTCGACGGAATGTGCCACCGAAGGTTGCGCGGCTGACGGACGACGTAGAGCGACGCGTCACAGCGAGCGGCCGTTTCGACCGCGATGTGATCGGTGTACGCCTCGAGGTGACCGCCGTGAAACGCCATGATCCCGAAGTCGGAGCGTAAGATCAGCTCTTCTTCGACGCCTGAGTGAGCGAGCAACTCTTGTAGATAGCGGCGTGACACGGAGGTCATGAGTATAGTTCGCCGGCGTCTGCGGCGCATCGACGTCGGGCTCGGGCGGCAACGGGCGCTGACACTGACGCTGTCAATGGGCGGGCTACCCGTACTTCCGTTCGTGCGCCGCCAGGGTGCGGCTGACCTTGCCGAGCGCCTTGTCTAGGCGAGCGTGTATTGAGGCACCGTGGTTCCTTCTCGCTGTCAGGGTGGCTGTGTGGGCGGCGCACAGGTTCTCGGCATCGCGCCAGCGTTCAGACAGGTCTGCGGCCCAGTCCCGAAAGTCCTGCGCGGCACCAGCTCGTTTCTCGAGGGCCTTTGCGAGCGTAGGATGGAAACTCATCGTATCCGTCAGCCCGAACCGGCGTACCACCCGGGGCAGACGGATGTACATGAGAGTGTCGTCCACGTGGGTGGTCTTCGAGGCACGATGCAGGACCAGTACTGACGAGAAATGAACGTTCTCGTTGGCAGAAACAAAATCGACACCACGCGGCACCGAGAACTCGAAATCCTCGGCAAACGTCGCGTGCAACTCGGGGTCCTCAGTGCGGGTCGCTTCCCACGGAAGCTCAGGGAATCGGGACACGTGCCGCTCCGTGCCGTAAAGTCGAGCGTGCGGATACTGCTCATGCATTCTGCGCACGTGAACCGTGTGGAAAGGGTGGAGGTTCAAAATAGCCTCGACGTCCTTGCCACCGTTGGTCAATTCGCGGACCTCTCGCTCGACCGCGCCGGTTAGCGAGTAGGCGTCGAGAAAAACGAATCTACCGTTGCGCCGCCTGACCAGCGAGGCCTGCGTGCCAATATCGATGAGACCGCCGACCTTGAACGACCCGCGAATGTTCCAAAAGTCGTCGGCTACCTGGTGTATCTGTGGGCGCATGGATGTCAATCTCGTGGCGCCTGGCGTCATCCCTGCCGCGGCGGTAGATTCTCGGACTCCTACCACCAGGAGACCGCCATGGAAACCATTGGGAGTCGACCCGCGAGTATAGGAAGCCTGCGCACTCTGGGACGCGGCAGCATCGCTGGCGAGGTACGGAGATTCATCGAAGACGGGTTTCGGGATTTCCCTTGGCAGATCGACGTGACCGACTGGCTCGAGAACCAGTACTCCGCTGGGCGCGCGGAGCCGCACTTCTGCGGCAAACCCTTAGGCATCCACATCCATACCGAGGCGGCCGGGCGCGATTTGCTGCGGCTCGACGGACTTCGATTCCTCGAGCGCTTTGTCGAGGGCGATGTGGACCTGACCGGTAATTTGTACACCCTCCCATACGTCGCCGCGCAGGGGAACTTCGAGCTGAAGCCATGGCACCTGGCCGCGCGGGCACTGGATGTCCTGGCGTTCCAGAGCATGCGGCGCGCGAAGCTCAGCGTGAAGAGTCACTACGACATCCCGCAAGACGCGCTCAACGTATACCTCGACCGCCGGTACATGTCGTACTCGTGCGGCATGTTCGAGCGGCCGCATGACCTCGATATCGGCGAGTTGCTCCGTGCGGGCGAGGGCCAAAACGACGACTGGGATTCACTCGAAAAAGCTCAGTGGCGAAAGTTTAAGGACGCCATCGACTACATAGATCCGAAACCCGACGACATGGTCCTCGACATCGGGTGCGGCTACGGCGGCCAGCTCGAAGTCGCCCTCGAAAACTACGCGGTGAAGAAGATCGTCGGCTGGACCCATTCCCAAAATCAGGCGACCGAGGGCCGCCGATTGCTCGAGCGGTTCGGCGAGTCGACCTACGAGCTCAATGAGGGCGACTACCGTGAAGACAATCGCGTCTACGATCACCTCACGTCGACCGGCATGGTCAGCCACGTCGGCCCGCGCGGGCTGATCCCGTACGTGAAGGAAGTGCGTAAGCGAATCAAAACCGGCGGTCGCTACCTGCACCACTCCCTGATGACCGCCCATCAGAGCCAACCGCTCGACTTCAACGTCGGCATCACCTTCAACAAGAAGTACGTCTGGCCCGGCTTTCATTGGTTCACCGTTGGCGAGCACGTTCGCGCCCTCGAAAAGAACGGCTTCCAAGTCGAAAAGATGGTCAACCTTACCTTCCACTACGCCAAGACCACAACCGCCTGGTACGAGCGCATGATGGCCAATGAGGAAACCATGCTGAAAAATCTGGGCAAGCCCACCTTGCGCGCCTGGCAGATCTTCCTAGCCGGCATCACAGGCGCCTACCTGATGCGTGACGTCCACGTGTATCGGTTGTACTGCGTCGCGACTTAGTTGTGATCGCGACCGTGCCGTTGACCGGGGCTAGTGGGCCTTGCCGCCCTTGAGCAGGTGACCGACGCCCTCTCCCAGGCCCTCGAGGGTGAGGGGGAACATCTCGAATACCTGGCGGACGTACTCGATGGTGTTCCCGTTCCAGTACCGCTGGGGCTCGGGATTGAGCCAGATGCTGCGGTGGAAGTGTTGGCTCAACATCATCAGCCACTGGATGCCCTCGATGCCTTGGTCGTCGCCGAGGTCGAGCGATCCGCCCGCGGCCAGGAGCTCATACGGGGCCATCAACGCGTCGCCGAGCATGACGAGTTTGTAGTGTGACCCCGCCTCGTGGACAAGGTCGCGCACGCGGATGGGCTTGTCGAATCGCTCGGTTTCGTAGACGTGGCCGTAGACGCAGTTGTGGAAGTAATACGTCCGAAGCTCTTTGAAGTGGGTTGATTTCTTCGCCGCGGAAAAGAGACGGGAGCAGAGGTGCGCGAATGGGTCCATCGAACCGCCAACGTCCATCATCAAAATAATGCGCGTGTTGTGACGTCGCGGGGGGCGGGTGACGACTTCGAGCTCGCCGGCGTTTTGGGCCGTCGCGTCGACCGTGCCTTCGAGGTCGAGTTCTTCTTCGCCGCCTTCCCGAGCGAAAGCGCGCAGCTTGCGAAGCGCTACCTGCATCTGGCGGACATCGAGGGTGAGGTCTTGGCGGTAGGGTCGGTAGAGGCGTGCGTCGGCCACTTTGACCGCGCTTCGGCCGCCACCCGAGCCCCCGATACGGAACCCTTTCGGCGCTCGACCGCTGTGACCGAAGGGGGAGGTGCCCCCGGTGCCGATCCACTTGTCGCCGCCGTGATGCTCTTCGTCTTGTTCGGCGAGCCGCTCCTCGAACAACTTGCGAAGCTCGTCGAGATCCAGGTTCTCGACGAATTCGCGCTGCTCATCGGTGAGCTCACCCATGTTTTCCTTGGCCTCTTGGAGCCAATCCCAGAGCTCGTCCCTGAGTTTCTTCGATTCGATCTCAATGCCCTTGAAGAACGACAAGAAGGCCTCGTCGAAGGAGTCGAGGTGTGCCTCGCTGTGGATCATCACCGAGCGGGCAACGTTGTAGAAACCGTCGAGTGAGCTTTCATGGAGCCCCGCTTTGAGCGCTTGGGCAAGCGCGATGACCTCCTGGGTCCCAACCGGGACACCTCGGCTGCGAAGCTCATACATGAAAGGGACTAGGATTTTAGCTTCTCCATTGCCTGCCGCCGGAGAGCTGATCTGCAAAGGCGACGAGGTCTTGTTCTTTCTTGAGCAGGGCGCCCAGGAAGGGAAGGTTCTCCTCGAGCTTGACGTTGTCCACGCCCGCACGCTGAAGCACCGCAATCCAGTCTACCAGCTCGCTCGTACTCGGACGCTTGCGAAGGCGTCGCATGCCCCGAATTTCGTAGAAAGTCTTGAGCGCCTGCTCGATCAGGCTTTCGTGGATGTCGGGGTGATGGACGCGAACGATGTCGTGCATTAGTTCGGGGGTCGGGAAGTCGATGAAGTGGAAGACGCAACGCCGAAGGAAGGCATCCGGGAGCTCCTTTTCGGCATTGCTGGTGATGATCACGACCGGGCGCTCGGCGGCGACGATGTCCTGCTGGGTCTCGTCGACGTGAAACTGCATCCGATCGAGCTCATTCAACAAATCGTTTGGGAACTCGACGTCGGCCTTGTCGATCTCGTCGATGAGCAGAACGACGCGCTCCTTGGCGTTGAACGATTCACCCATCGGTCCTAGCTTGATGTACTGACTGATGTCATTGACGTCCTTGTCTCCGAATCGGGAGTCGTACAGGCGCTGGACCGTGTCGTACACATAGAGCCCGTGCTGAGCGAGGGTGGTGCTCCGGATGTTCCATCGGAGGAGGGGCATCTCGAGGGCGTCGGCTACCGCGTCGGCCAATAGGGTCTTTCCGGTGCCCGGCTCGCCCCTGACCAGGAGCGGTCGCTCGAGGACGACAGCGCAGTTGACCGCGGACTCTAGGGCTTCGCTGGTCAGATAAGTCGAGGTTCCGGAAAAGCGTCGAAAATCGTCTCTCATGGCGCGCAAACCTATCACGCTCCTGCAGAATGGCGACCGGCAGACCGGGGAGGCAGGGATCTGCTGCAGGGGTGCAGCACGGTGCCAGCGCAAGTGACAGCGCCAGTGCCAGTATCACCTCTACGGGAAACCCCTCACATTACAAACGGTTAACCGGGTAGCCGCGGGTCGTAGCACCCTGCTTGACAGCCCCCCACGGCCACTGAATAGTAGCCCGTCTTTGCGGCAGGAGAGCCGGTTGGCAGTCGCCAAGCGCTCTGATTTCAATGTCTACTTTCGTCCTACAGATCCAGGACCTCGATGAGTCCGGAAGGGATTGGAACTTTGCCATCGGCACGGACTGGCTCTCGTCCGCTTTGACTGAGACCGAGCTGAAGCCGACCGGTGACGAAGGCATTCTGCGCGTCCGGGCGCAGCGGAACGGCCGTGATGTTCTGGTGCAGGGGCAGATCGCCACCCAGATGCTCGCACCCTGCTCTCGCTGCCTCGCTGAGGTGACCATCGACGTGGACCTCCCCGTGTCGGCCCTCTTCAGCCCGGAGCACACGAGGCCTTCCTCGAGTGACGAAATCGAGGTTCGGCTGGACGAGACGAACCGGGACTACTACGGGGGGAGCGAAATCGTATTGGATCTGATGGTTCGCGAGCACTTGCTGCTCGAAGTCCCTATGAAGCCACTCTGCTCCGACGACTGCGAGGGAATCGCCGTCCCGGAGCATCTTCGACCTCCCACCGAGGTCTTCGGGGCATCCGTGCCTGACGCGCGATTCGCGCCCCTACTGAAACTCAAAGAAGAGCTTACCAAAAAAGAGGAGTAGTCCCGTGGCAGTTCCGAAGCGTAGAACAAGCCCTATGAAGCGCGACCAGCGGCGCGCCCATCACGATAAGATCACCGCCCCGAACGTGGTTCCATGTCCGAACTGCGGTGATGTGATGCTGTCGCATCGGGCGTGCCCCGCGTGTGGGCACTACAAGGGCCGCCAGGTCATCAAAGGCAACGTCGAAGAGCTCGAGTAGTCGTGTTCGATCTGTCGGGGAAAATCGCAGTCGTGACCGGGGGTTCGCGGGGCATCGGGCGCGCAACGTGTGTTGCGTTGGCCGAGGCGGGTGCGTACGTCCTCGTCAACTACCGCGCGGGCGTCGAGGCCGCAGAGGAGACACTTCGGCTGATTCAGGATGCCGGCGGGCAGGGCGAGCTTCTCGGCTTTGATGTGGCCGACTCCGAAGCCGTCGATCAGGCGATCAAACAGGCTTACGATAAGCACGGAAAGATCGACATTCTCGTCAACAACGCTGGAATCTCCATCGATCAGCTGTTGTTACGTATATCGCAGAAGGATCTCGAGATGACCTGGGCCACAAACGTCAATGGAGCGCTGTTCTGCGCCAAGGCCTGCATCAAGACCATGATGCGGAAGCGCCAAGGCCGGATCATCAATCTGTCGAGCGTCGTGGCCGAGTCCGGAAACCCCGGGCAGGTGGTCTACTCGGCATCAAAAGCCGCTCTTTTGGGCGTAACCCGGACTTTGGCGCGCGAGTACGCGTCTCGTGGGATTACCGTCAACGCGATCGCGCCGGGGTTCATCGAGACCGGTATGACCTCGGAGCTCACCGAGGCCGCCCACCGGGGGATCATCGAACGGACCCCGCTCGGGCGGATCGGGCGGCCCGAGGAAGTCGCCGCGGCGGTAGTGTTTTTAGCGAGCGACGAAGCGAGCTATATCACCGGGCAAGTCGTCCGGGTCAACGGAGGGATGCACGTCTAGCGGCGTGACGGAGGAAACACATGGACATCGCCGAGAAGGTCAAAGAAATCGTATCGCAGCAACTCGATGTCGATCAGGCCGAGATCAAAGAAGACGACAGCTTCATCGACAATCTGCAGGCGGACTCGCTCGCGATCGTCGAGTTGGTCTTGGCCTTCGAAGAGCAGTTCGAAATCGACATCGACGACGAGGACACCGAGAAAATCAAGACCGTCAAAGATGCGATCACCTACATCACGGAGCGGAGGGGGTAATCGGCCTTCGAGTCCCAAGTCCGGGCTGAATCGATGCGGCGAGTAGTCATCACAGGGGTGGGTACGGTGAGCCCATGCGGCGCGAACACCGCGACAACCTGGGAGAACATCAGGGCGGGCCGGAGCGGGATCGCGCGGATCCAGGCGTTCGATCCGACCGAGTTCGGATCCCAGATCGCCGGCGAGTGCACTGACTTTGATCCACTGCAGTACATGCCCAAGCGCAGACTGCGCGAGGCGGCGCGCTTCATCCATTTGGCCATCGCTGCGTCGACACAGGCTATCCAAGATGCTCACTTCGAGCCTACCGACGAGCAAAAGGAGCGGGTGGGCACGTTCATCGGTGTCGGGTTTTGCGGGCTCGAGGTCTTCGAAGACACCTGCAAGACGCTTTTCGAAAAAGGCCCGCGACGAGTCTCACCGTATTTCATTCCCTCGGTGATCTCGAACTTGGCGCCGGGTCAGGTTTCGATTCAGCACGGGTTCAAGGGTCCAAGCTACACCCACGCTAGTGCGTGCGCGTCAGGTGCGCATGCGATCGGCGAAGCGTTTCGCTGGATTCAGCGTGGCGACATCGATGCCGCGGTAGCGGGGGGTGCCGAGGGCGCGGTCACTCAGGTAGGTGTGGCGGCGTTTTCGTCCATGCGTGCACTGTCGCGTCGAAACGACGATCCCAAGGCGGGGAGCCGACCCTTCGACACCGACCGAGATGGGTTCGTCATTGGCGAAGGAGCTGGGACTTGTGTGCTCGAAGAGCGTGATGCGGCGATGGCGCGGGGCGCGACAATCCTCGCCGAAATCGTCGGCTACAGTGCCACCTCCGATGCCTATCACATGGTGCAGCCAGCGCCCGAGGCCGAAGGGGCGCGCCGCGCGATGGAACTGGCGCTGACCGACGCCAAGATGAATCCGAACGAGATCGACTATGTGAACGCCCACGGCACCTCGACGCCGGTGGGGGATGCAGAAGAGATCAAGGCCATCCGGGCCGTTTTCGGAGCCCATGCCACCGATGGCTTGGCAGTTTCGAGCACCAAGAGCATGACGGGGCATCTGCTTGGTGCGGCCGGGGGGCTCGAGCCCGTCCTTTGTGTTCTGAGCATGCGGGATGGACTGATGCCGCCGACCATCAATCTCGACACGCCTGATGAGGCCGCGGAGGGGATGAATCTCGTCGCCAACGAGGCGCAAGAACGACAGCTCGAGGCGATCATGAACAACTCGTTCGGCTTTGGCGGGACCAACTGTACGCTCGTGCTAAAACGCCCGTAGCGATATGGCCAAGACCCTCATCGTCGGTTCAGATCACGCGGGCGTCGCGCTCAAGAAAGAGCTCAGCGAAGTCGCACGCGAGCTCGGATACGAAATCGAGGACGTTGGTACCCATTCGACCGAGTCGACCGACTATCCGGACTACGCGCACCAAGTTGCCAGTGCGGTGTCCCGAGGCGAAGGGCTTGGGATCCTGGTGTGCGGTACCGGCGTTGGGATGTCGATGGCTGCCAATAGACACCCAGGTGTTCGTGCCGCGGCGTGCGGGGATATCTACAGCGCCACGATGTCCAGGCAGCACAACGACGCGAACGTGTTGTGTCTCGGATCTCGGGTCATCGGGTCGGGATTGGCGGCCGAGATTCTCAAAGCGTTCTTGTCCTCGAGCTTCGAGGGCGGCCGGCACGAGCGTCGCGTCAACAAGATCGAACCTCCTGATGAAGGTTGAGCAAGACGAACGGTTTCGCGAGCAGCGCGAACGCTTTCACCTCAAGTGGAACTGCGAGGATTGCGCACTCTTCGATTCGGCGCACGGCTGCGCGCACGGCTTCCCCACTCACCGCCATCGCAAGTCCCGCTACGATGATCCGCAGGCCACTCTGCTCTTCTGCAAAGACTTTGAGTTGATTTAGAGGGCTCGCGGACCGGGCACCATACACAGCTCGTCCGTACTTCGTCTTCGTACTCGATCACGCGCACGACCACGACGGTCTCCGAGCTCGGGCGTGGTGATCACTTGGCGAGCGAGCGTACGCCCGCGCGGTGCACCTTACCCGGCAGCTCACGGCCTACGATCGCCTCGGCAACCTGGCCGGCCTGCCAGAGCTTATCGAGGTCGATCCCGGTGTCGATGCCCATGCCATGGAGGGTGTACACCAGGTCTTCAGTGGCTAGGTTTCCGGCAGCGCCCGGCGCAAACGGACAACCTCCGAGGCCAGCCACCGACGAATCGAAGGTCGTCACGCCCATCTGCAAGCCGACCAAGACGTTGGCCAATGCGGTGCCGCGCGTATCGTGCAAGTGGAGCGCGATCTGCTGGACGGGGATCTCCGACAAGAACAACTCGAGAATCCGCTGCGTTTGGAGCGGTGTCCCGACGCCGATCGTATCTCCGAGCGACACCTGATAGCAGCCCTCCCCAAGAAGACGCCGAGCGAGCTCTAGCCCCTGCTTTGGGTCGACGTCGCCTTCGTACGGGCAACCCCACATGGTCGACACGTAGCTTCGGACGCGAAGCCCTCGCTCGACGGCGGGGCCGATCACCGCTTCGAACACAGAAAGCGTCTCCGCGATCGTCTTGTTGACGTTCTTCAGGTTGTGCGTCTCGCTAGCGCTCACGAACACGGCGACCTCTTCCAAGTCGGCTTCGAGGGCTCGGTGCAGTCCGCGCGCGTTGGGACAGAGTCCGGAGTACGTGACGCCCGGTCGACGCTCGATCATCCCGAACACTTCGTCCGCGTCTGCCATTTGCGGAACCCACTTCGGAGCGACGAAGCTGCCGACCTCGATGCGAGAAATCCCGGCGTCCACGAGGGCTTCGATCAGTCGCACCTTCGCATGGGTAGCCACCTGGGCGCTTTCGTTCTGAAGGCCGTCCCTCGGGGCCACCTCGTAGACGGAAACGCGGCTGGGGAACTTCGGTGCTGTGGGCATACCCTTCATCTACAGCGAGTAGGTGTCCGTGAAAAGGTGCCGACTCCTGGCCCTAGGGCCGAATCTGGTAGATACTCCGCCGCCATGGGCCCGCTGACTGCTCTGTTGTTTGCCACCCCGCTTTTTGGCCTCTCTTTGAATATCGACCCGTCGGTAGGACAACCACCCGCGGTGATCATCGACGCCGGAGCCGTGCTTGCAGTTCAAGTGTCGACTGAGCTGGAGGAGCCCAACGAGCCGACCACCGCTGACCTCGTTCGCCAACGCAACAAGATCAAGAAGATCCACAAGGGGTTCGGGATCGCCACGTGGTCGATGATGACGGTGACCGTGGCAGCGGGCTTCATTCAGTTCTACAACAAGTATGGTTGGTGGGACAGTCAGGCGAACAATCCTTGTGTCAGGGGCGACGCGGTCTTTGGCCAGGGGCAGTGTAGTGGGCAACCGACGCTCCATTTAACGCTGGGTGTTTTGACCTCGGCGCTCTATTTCACCACGTTCGGCCTGTCATTCGCGATGCCCGATCCGCTAAAAGTCAGCGAAGGTAACAGCGACTTCGCGAGGAAGCTGCGAACGCACAAGATCCTCCGTTGGGTTACGTTTGCTGGAATGCTCGCGCAGATCGGTCTGGGGGTCGCGATCGCCAATTCCAACGCGTTTGGTTTGGATCGCGCCAACAACTACAAGACGCTGCGGGCGCTCGCGACCACCCACTTGGCGCTGGGCGTCATGACGTGGGGTGCCATGACCTGGACCGGTTCGATCATGCTCTTTTGAAAGCTGGCTCACAAAGCCTCGGTTGAAGGCGAATTTCCCGAGATTCGAGGCTTGCCGTCGGGTTCTCGAGAACGCTAACATCTAGGCACCTGCGGGATGGGGAGCTTACTTCGCAGGATCCTTTTGCTTTTCGGGGTTTCGTGAGATCACCCAAGGGTGGAAAATTCCCTTCGACCAAGGGACCAATAGGAGCGGAGATGCCGGACCTCACGGTGGCGAACTACTTGGGCATGTTGCTCGAGGATCCGTACGATACGCGACTGATCAATGAGTTGCGTCAGGTGCTCGATAGCGAGCCTGCCAACAAGAACGCGGAGGACCCGCTCAGATTGATCGAAGCGGCTCGCGGGGGGCATGAGCGACGCGGCGAGTTCTTGGCAGCCTCGCTGCTGATGGAAATCGAGTCGGAGCTGGTTTCCGACGATCCCGAGTTCCACAAGATCTTGCTGAAAGAGCTTGGGCGCGTTCGGCGTGACGAGTTGATGGATGACCAGGGCGCACGCCAAGCGTACGAGCGACTGGGAGGTCTGGAGTCCGACGATCCAGAGGTCGCGCAGGCGGTCGAGCAGATCGAGCAGGCGGCACAGAGGTGGCGTGAGATCGCGCATCGATTCGTGGAGGAAGCTCGTGAAGCGGCCGATCCGCGGCTCAAGACTTCGTTGCTCACGAGGGCCGCATCACTGATCTGGCAGTACGGCGGCGACGAGGATATGCAGCAGACCGATGCGATCTTCGACGAAGCGCTCGCTGCTGATCCGTCTCACCTACGTACTGCCCGCCAGTACGCGCTGAGCCTTCGCGCGCGCGAGCGCTGGGCGGACGTGGTTTCGGTGTTCGTGATGGCCGCCAGGGCTGCGCGCAGCCGTGAGGAAAAGGCCGGCGCTTGGTTGCAGGCAGCACGCGTTCTGCGCCGTTGCCTCGAGGATGTCGAAGGCGCTGCAGAAGCGTATCAGAAAGTCCTCGAGCTCACGCCCACGGACGAGGAAGCGCTCGGGATGCTGGTTCAGTACTTCACGGACAAAGAGGCGTGGGACGACTTGGCAACGATGTACGATAGCGCGCTCCGTTCGCGACAAAAGCTCGAGGCCGAAAAAGGGATGCTGCTACAGCTTGCGATGGTGCACTGGCGCTTCCGCAATGACTCGGAAACGGCGGAGCCCTACTTTGCCCGTCTACGAAAGATCGATGCGGCGCATCCGGGCATGCTGGATTTCTATCGTGAGCGAATCGGCGATGAGGACGTTGACGGCCGCTTGTTGACCATCTTCGGTGACGCGTTGCGGACGACGACCGACTCGGAACGGAAGCTGCAGCTTGCGCGGGAGCTCGGTCATCGCGCGAACTCAGCCAACCGACCAGAACGGGCTCTCGAAGCGTGGAAGCTCGTCGAACGCCTTTCTCCGGGAGATCTCGACGCGCGTATTGCGTTGCAACAGCTCTACGAGAGCAGCGGGAAGTGGAACGCACTTTCGGAGTCGATTCGTGGCGAGATCGTGGCTCTGTCTCCGGATGCAAAGGAAGAGAAGCTCCGGCTGCTGCGGGATCTGATTCCGATCTACCGCGACGCGCTCAGTCTCGATTCGATGCTCATTCAGGTGTACGCCGATATTCTCGCGCTGTCGCCGCACGACCCCGAGGCGCTGACCGCGCTTGCCGAGCTATACGAAGCGTCGGGGCGCTGGAACGAGCTCATCCAAATCCTCGACCGACAAGCCGAGGTGGCCGCGGATCCCGAGGAGAAGATCGCGCTTCATCTGCGAGCGGCGGACCTATGGGTCGAGCGCTTTGGAAATTTGAACGAAGCGGCCCAGCCGCTCGAGAGAGTCATCGCTCTTCGGCCCGACCACGTCGATGCACTCGCGCAGCTCAAGGAGATCTACAGCAAGAAACGCAAGTGGCCCGCGTTGTTCAATGTGCTCGGTAAAGAAGCTGAGCTTGCCGCCGAGCCTACCGCAAAGCTCGAGAAGAAGATCGAGATGGCGGAGCTGTGCGTGAGCCGTCTACACCAGAACGCGATCGCGATCAGATTGTGGAAGGAAATCCTCGAGGAGGCGCCGGATGCGTCTGTTGCCCTCGACGCGCTCGAACAACTCGCGGAACGTGAGAAGGACTGGGAGACCCTGGCAGCGGTACTTCGACGTCAGGTCGACCAGAGCATCGGCCAGCCCGAGCACATCAACCTCCTTCAACGCCTCGGGGTGGTGCTGATGGAGCGACTGCTGCTTCCGGTCGAAGCGGTGACGGTGTGGGAGCAACTCCTCGAGCTCGATCCCGAGAACAGTCGCGTTCGCCGGACGTTGAGAGACGCCTATGTAGCGTCCGGTGCTTGGGATCCCCTCGAGGCGCTTCATGGTCAAAACGAGGACTGGGCGGGTCTGGCTGAAGTGCTCAATCAGGCGGCTGAGAATGCCGGAGAGCCTCAGTCCGTCGTGGAGCTGAGCCTTCGCGCCGCGGGGGTGTATCGCGACCGGATGGGTGAGCCTCATCGGGCGCTTCGCAGTCTCGAAAGAGTGCTCGGTGCGGATCCAACGAACGTGGAAGCTGCCCGGCGGCTCGCGCCGATCTACGAAAGGGATCAAAAGTGGAGACGCTACGTCGAGATGCTGGAAATCATTGAGGCAGGCGCTCCCCGGGACGGTGTTCCCGCGGACAGGCTCGAACGCCTCAGCGCCCTACGGAGCGTCGCCCTCGAACGCTTGCGCGACCCGGCCTCGTCGTTCGCGTGGGCGAGCCGCGCTTACATGCTGTTTCCATCCGAGCTGGGAGTGGTGGCCGGGCTCGAGCAGTCGGCTGAGGCGGCGGGGGCCTACGAGGATCTCGTTGCACTGTTCCGCGCGCGGGTCGACGATGCGGGAGCCTCGGAATCCGAGCGAATCGATCTACAGCGACGGATCGCCGCGATCGCAGGTGAAAGGCTGGGAGAGTCCCAAGACTCGATTCGCCAACTGGAGGCCATTCTCGAAAAGGAGCCCAACGACGCCGAAGCCATGGCAGTGCTCGATCGGATGTACCGCGCCGAAAAGCAGTTCGCAGACCTTCGGAAGCTCTATGAACGTCGTCTGCAGGCTGTGACCGACCCCGCCGAAGAATGGGTGTTGCTCAACGAGGTCGCACAAATCGAAGAAGAACAACTGGGCGACTTTCCCGCTGCCGCGGAACGGCACTGGCAAATCCTCGAGAACAACCCTCACGACACCGATGCGTTGAGGGCGGTCGAGCGACTGTCTCAGCAACTGAAACAATGGGATCGCCTCGACAACGCGCTCGAGAAACGGCTTCAATCCAGAGTGGCCGACGACGATCGGCTCGCGGTGTATCTGCAGCTTGCGGACTTGCGTCGGATCTACCTCGAGGATTCGTCTGGTGCGCTAGAGTGCTATCGCGATGCGCTCGCGCTCGATGGCCGGAATCAAGTGGCGATCGGCGGAGTGGAAGCGATTTCGGCAGAGGGTGGCGCGCTGTTTGTGCGGGCGATGGACTTGCTCGAGTCCGCGTATGCCCGGCGCGGCGAGTTCGAGAAGCTCGCCGGGCTGCTGCGAAAGCGGCTCGACAATGCCCAGGACGGCGAGGAACGCCGCACGCTGCGTCTACGGCTCGCGGAGCTTGCCGCGTCGGAGCTCGGCGACGCCCCCGGTGCGTACGCCGCGCTTGAGTCCGCCTTCATGGACAACCCGCGCGACCTCGACCTCCTCGGTCGCCTTGGAGGTATTGCGGAGGCGGCCGGTCAGCATGAAGCGTTCGCGAAGGCGTTGGTTCTCGCGATCGATGCCGGCGACGTGGATCCTGATGCAGAGGTAGCGCTTTGTAGAAGAGCTGCCGAGCTTCACGATGGAATGCTGGGCCTTCCCGAGGAAGCCGCTCGCTTTCATCGTCGCGTCCTCGAGAACGATGCGGGCGATGCTACCGCCTTCGCCGCGCTCAAGCAGCTCTACACCACGCACGAGCAGTGGGGCGACCTTCGGGAGCTCTATCAACAGCGCATCGAGGCGACGACCGACGCTGGAGCCAAGTTGGATTTGCTTCTGCAGCTCTGTTTCCTGTTCGAGGAGATTCTCGACGAACCGAAGCACGCAATTTCGAGCTACGAGCAAGCGCTGGAGCTCGATCCGACCCACACACCGTCGAGGCGCGCGCTTCAGCGGTTATACGGTCGGTTGAAGCGCTGGCCTAAGCTCGCAGACCTGTTGCGGCGAGACCTCGACGAAGCCACGGGTCAAGAGGCGGTCGACCTCGCCTATGAGCTCGCCGCCCTCTACGAAACGCGTCTCGATCGGGCGGTCGATGCCGTCGACCACTACGAGCTCGTTCTGGAATCGAGCCCTACGCACCTCCGTGCGCAGGAAGGGCTCGAGCGGCTCATGGACAACCCCGAGGAACGCCAGCGGGTTGCGGGAATTCTCGAGCCGATCTTCGAGTCGCAGGGAGCCTGGGGTGAGCTCGCGAAGGTTCTGGAAGTCCAGCTCGAGGACCTCACCGATTCGAGCTCCCGGGCGGCGCATCTCGGCCGGCTCGGGGATCTGGCCGAAACGAAGCTAAAGGATTCGGCGGCGGCCTTCGATGCCTTCGCACGGGCGGTGCGAGAAGACGTCGCGGATGGCAGCGCGCGGTCGGATCTGAAGCGGATGGCATCTCAGCTCAACCGTCACCGGGAGCGGGCGGAGCTACTCGAAGCGGGGCTTTCGTCGGTCGACGACTACGTCAAGACCGAGCTTTGTCTCGAGCTCGCCGAGCTTTGGGATGAAGCGGAGCCCGAGCCCGAGCATGCCGAACGGGCGTATCGAGAGTTGTTGCAACAGGAGCCGGATAGCCCGGACATCGTGTTGAAGGCGTCCCGCGCGCTCGAACGCATCCATCGGGCGTCCGATGCTCATGAAGCGCTGGCCGAGGATCTACGCCGGCAGCTCCGTTTCGAGGAAGACCCCGGCCGGCGGGATGAGCTGTTTCCCCAGCTTGCCGACCTGCTCGAGGGGTCCCTCCAGGACCCGGACGGTGCCACCGAAGTCCACCAGCAGCGCCTCGAGCTCGACCCCACGAACGAGGAAGTCCTTGCCGCACTCGAACGACTCTACGAGCAACGTGCGCGTTGGGAGCTCTTGGTGGATGTGCTCGAACGCCGCAACGAGCTCAGCAATGATGAAGCACGACAGAAGGCACTGTTGTTCAGGGTCGGCGGAATCTTCGAAAACGAGCTCGGCAATCTGGAGAACGCGATCGCGACGTATCGCGAAGCCCTGTCGAGGTTCGGGGGGGACGACGACACGTTGCGCGCGCTGACGCGGCTCTACCGGGCGACTGAGCGTTGGCACGAGCTGCTCGAAGTGACCGAGCTAAGCGCGGACACCGCGGAAGCGGTCGACGATCAGATCGCGTGTCGCTTCGAAGCGGCCGAGCTGATGCGTACCAAGACCGGTGAGGCCGAACGAGCGTTCGACGTCTATCAAGAGCTTCTCGAACGGATGCCCGGGCACGAGCCGACTGTGGGCGCGCTCGAGGAGCTTGCTAAGGGAGATGATCCATCGTTCCGGATCGCGGTTGCCCAGAGGCTTCTCGAGCACTACCACAGCTTCAGTCAGTACGCGGACCAGGTGCGCATGTTGGAGATCGTCGCCGCCGGGAACGATCCTACTGAGCGAGTCAACGCGCTTCTCCGTGCCGCAGAGGTCAGCGAGATCGGGTTGGATGATTCCGATGCCGCTTTCGAGCTCACGGGGCGTTCCCTCCGCGGTGGGGTCGGGGCAGACGACTTGCAGCGGGTCGTCGCGGACTACGAGCGTCATGCCATCGCTACCGGCCGTTTCTCGGACTGCATCGAAACCCTGAATGCCATCGTGCCAGAGCTTCTTGATGCTGACCTCCGCACCGACGTGCGGATGCGCGCTGCCAACATCGCGCAGCAGCGTCTCGGCAATACCCAATTCGCGCGATCTCAGTATGAGCACATACTCGAGGAGCAGCCCGATCACCGCGCTTCCCTCGATGCGCTGTTGAGCGTCGTCGAGGGGACCGGGGATGTTCGCGAGTTGGTCGACTTACTGCGGCGCAAGGCCGAGCTCGCCGGCGAACGCGAAGAGCGCGCGGAGTTGATGGTGCGTCAGGCGAGGCTCTACGAAACCGAGATCGAGGACCTCGATTCCGCCATCGATGCCTTGGACCGGGCTCTTGGTGAAAACGATCATCCCGCCGCCTACGAGGGTCTCGAGCGCTTGTATCGCAGGACGCGCCGTTGGGAGGATCTATCCACTCTCTACGAGCGCGAGATCGACCAGCGGATCGGCGACCCTGCCACCGTACGCTACGAGCTCGGGCAACTGTGCCTACATAAGCTCGACGAGCCCGGGCGAGCGCTCGATCAGTACCGCGAAGCGCTCAGCCAGAACCCGGATCACGAGGCGACCGTGCGGGTTCTCGAGGACCTACTCCAGCAGTCGGAGTACCGAGGCGGCGCGGCAGAGTTGCTGGAGCCTATCTATCTCAGGCGGATGGAATGGGCGAAGGTGACCGGTATCCTCGAAGCCCGCCTTGACGGCGAACAGGACCCGACCGAAAGGCTCGAGCTGCTTCGCCACCTTGGGGACGTGCAGGAGTCGCACCTCGAGGACCTCGACGGCGCTCTAGAGACGTACGGCCGATTGTTTGCCGAAGATCCACATGACCAAGGAAGCCAGGAGAAGCTGACCCGACTTGCAAGGTCGCTCGGTCGCTGGAACCGGCTTGCTGCCATTTTCGATACCACCCTGCGGGCGGTCGAAGTCGATGACGGAAGCACGGCGGCACTGTCGCTGACAACGGCGAAGCTCTACGACGAGCGCTTGGAAGACCGCGAAAGGGCGGCCGTCTACTATCGGCGGGCGCTCACTTACGACCCGAGCAACAAGGAGGCCGGTGCCGCGCTCGCGACCGTATATACGAAGAGCGGGAAATGGTCGGAGCTTTTGGGGCTCGACCGTGAACGAGAGAGTTTCGCGGAAGACGATACGGAGAGGGTCTCGATCTTGCACGAGATCGCGCGCATCGAGGTGGATGAGCTCGGTGCTCCCTCGGACGGAATCATCACTCATCGACGAATCCTCGAAGTCGATCCCTCCAACAAAGACGCGATAGAGAAGCTAGACGCGCTGCTCGAAGAAGCCGAGCAATGGGAAGATCTCGCGGCCCACATCGAGTTTCAGATCGACAACACGTCGGATCCCAGGACGGCCATGGCGCTTCGCCAACGTTTGGGCTCGGTCATCGAGACGCGGCTTGGCGATGTCCCGCGCGCATTGGATATCTACGAGGACGTGCTTGCAGACAATCCGGCCTACGAGTCAGCCTTGGAGGCCGTGACTCGCTTGGTGCCGCACGACGACCACGGTCCACGAGCCGTGCAGATCCTCGAGCCCATTCATCGCGACGGGGACCAATGGGGCGCACTCATTTACGTGCTCGAGGCTAAGGCCGGGCAGGCGACCGATTCGTTCGAGCAAGCCGAAACCTGGCGAGAGGTCGGCCAGCTCTACGAGGCACACGGCGATGCCGCAGAAAAGGCCTTCGAGGCGTGGGGGTGCGCGGTTGCAGCCGAGCCCGCTGACGAGCCCACACGTGCTGAAGTGGATCGGTTGGCAGCCGCGCTCGGGAGCTGGGCGGGCTACATCGCCATCTGTGAGGCCGCCGCTGCCTCCTCCGACGATCCTCCGCTCCGCGCGTCGTTCCTCCGGAGCGTGGCCGAGACCCAGGACCGGCAGCAAGGTGATCCGCGCGCGGCCATCGAGACGTTCGGTCGGATCCTCGAAGTGGATCCCGACGCCACCTCCGCGCTCGACGACCTCGAGGGCCTTCAGATGATGGTCGGAGATTGGCAAGGTCTTGCAAGGGTTTACGAGTTAAAGCTCGAGCAATCGCAAGACCCTGACACCCGCGCGGAGCTCCTGGCCCGACTCGGGGCGCTCTTCGAGGAGCAGCTTTCCGATTCGGAACGCGCCGTGTCCTACTACCAGCAGGCGGCGGGCGAAAAGCCTGACGATGGCGAGGCGTACGCCGCGCTCGACCGCCTGTTTGCTGCCGCTAACGACAGTGACCGGCTTGCGGATGTCCTCGAGCACCGCATGACCCTCGAAGAGGATCCCGACGTGCGTGTGGAGGTGGGGCTCCGACTCGCAGAGCTCTACGAAGCCCAATTGGCTCGTCCCGACGCCGCGTGTGATGCGCTAAGGGCGGTGCTCGATGCCGACCGTGAGCACAGGGGCGCGCTCGAGAGCCTCAGCCGCCTCTACGAACGCCAGGGGCAATGGCAGGAGCTCGTAGACGTGCTGCAGCGTCGAACCGAGACTGCTCTCCACGAGCCGGAGCGCGTTGAGCTGACCCACCAGCTCGGCAACATCATGGAACGAGAGCTCGATGACGAGCTGAGCGCGATTGCGGTGTATGGGCAGGTCCTGCGCATCGATGAACACCATGAGCCCTCGGTGCAAGCCCTCCTGCGGATCACCAAGCTTGCCGACTACCGCGAGGACGCCGCCGACGTCGTCGAGCCGTATCTCCGTGCCCAGGAACGGTGGAACGACCTTGTGGTCCTGCTTCGATCGCGGGCCGATGCCATGACCGATCCCCATGAGAAGGCGGAGCAACTCGTGGCGCTTGCAGACGTGCAGGAGCAGGGGCGTGGGGATCCCAACGCCGCACTCGACGCACTGCTACAGTCGGTTGGAGAGCGACCCGAGGACGACACGATCATCGACCGTGCGGAGACGTTGGCCGGCTCCCTTCAGCGCTGGTCGGACGTTGTGGAAGTCGTGCTCGCGGAGGCGAATGCGAGCCTCGAGCCCGAGCGCGGGGCGGCTCTGTACCGCCGCGTCGCGCGGATCGGCGAAAACGAGCTCAACGACCACGCCATGGCGATCGACGCCAACGAGCGCGCGCTCTCGCTGCTCGGGGACGAGCCTTTGATCCTCGAGGATTTGGATCGATTGTTCGAAAAGACCGAGCAGTGGGATCGTCTGCACGACGTCGTATCGCGACGCCTCGAGACGCGCGACGCCGATCGGCCTTCGCTGCTGCTGCGTCAAGGCCGACTCCGCGCGAGCTATCTCGGGGATTTCGAAGGCGCCCTCGGCGCGTATCAAAAGGTGATGGAGCGTGAGCCCGGCCGAGACGACGCCATCGCAGCCGTCCGGCGCCTGGCCGAGAAGCCTCAGGTCGCCGGCAGCGCCCTCGATTTGCTGGAGGAATACTACCGCAACGAAGGCAACATCGAGGAGGTCGTTCGTCTGTACGAGCAGCGGGTCGCGATCGCCCCAACTGACGCGGACCGCGTCGCGCTTCTGACTCAGGCTGCTGTGATGTGGGAGAACGACATTGGTCGTCCCGAGGAAGCGATCGCGGCGCTGCGGGCAGCCGTCCGCACTGAGCCACGCGATCGTGAGTTGATCGCCTCTCTCGAGCGTCTTGCCGAGAGCTCGGGCCGCTGGGACGACCTCCGGGGCTTGGTCGAAGAGATCGCCGCCGGCAGCGACTTGGACCGACGCGAGCTCTATGAGCTTCGGCTGCGCTCCGCGGTATGGTATCGAGACCGGCTCTCCGACGCGAAGGCGGCAGAACGAGCGCTCGTCGAAGCGCTCGAGCTCGATCCCGAGCCTCTCGAGGCGCATGCCCAGCGCGTACTGTTACTGCGAGAGCAAGAAAGGTCGACCGAGTTGGTGGCGGCGCTTCGTGCATGGGCTGAAGTCGAGCCCGTGGTGGTGGAACGGACCACGCATCTTCGCGACGCGGCGAACATCGCCCTCGACACGCTCTCCGAGCCCGAGCTTGCGGCCGAGTGCTATCAGGAGCTCCTTGCGATCGACCGCGTCGACGCCGGCGCCCTACGCGCCCTTTCCGAGATTCGACACGGGCAGTCGCGATGGAACGAAGTCGTGGGCCTTCTGGAACGAAATCTCGACGTCGCTTCGAACGACACCGAACGCGCCTCGCTGGCGCGACAGGTAGGGGCCGTCTACCGGGCGCACCTGGACGATTCGAGGGCGGCGATCGAGGCCTACGAAGCGGCACTCGAGTTCGACGACGGCGACACCGAGACCATGGATGCGCTAGAGGAGCTCTACGAGGAGAACGACCGCATCGAGGCGCTTCGTTCGCTTCTTCAACGCCGCTGTGAGCTCGTCGGTGACGACGAGCGAGCCGACCTCCAGCTCCGGCTGGCGAGGCTCTACGAGCAATCCTTCCGCGACCAAACCGCCGCCATTACGATGTTACGGGAGGTGTTGCGGTCGGATCCCACTCACAAGACTGCGCTAAACAACTTGGAGCGCCTGTTCGAGGCAGCCGCGGGTTGGGATGATCTCGTAGCCTTGCTGCTCTCGAGGCTTGGGAACGCGACAGACGAAGAGCAGCGCGGCCTCCTCGAACGGATTGCCAAGGTGCATGAGGAAAAGCGCAGCGATCCGGAGTCGGCCATCCAGACTTACGAACGAATCAATGCCGAGATTGGCGTCAGCGAGGACTCGCTCAGTGCGCTCGCGTCGTTGTACGAAGACGAAGGGAATTGGACGAAGGTCGCAGAAACCCTCGAAGGCCTAGCCGGTCTTCTGGACGGCCGTCCCGCGATCGAGCTCTGTCATCGAGTGGCGGATCTATGGGTCGAAAGAATTGGCGACGTGGAGCAGTCCGGCAAGGCGCTCCAGGCGGCGTACGAGCGGTTCCCGAGTGACAGCGGCACACGCGATCGACTCAAGAAACACTATGAATCGCAGGGCGACTACCGATCGCTTGCGGGCCTTCTGGACGATGAGCTTCGAGCCGCGGCGTCCGACCCAGAACGGGTCGCGCTGCTGCGGTTGATCTCCGATGTTCATCGAGACCGGCTCGACGATCCCGGCACCGCCGCGACCTATCTGGAAAAGGCCGTGGCCCTCGACGGCGAGGATCGGGCCGCACTCGTTCCGCTGTGCGATCTCTACATCGCGGCCGGGCGGCAGCAGGATGCGATTCCCATCCTCCAACAGATCATCGAGAGCTTTGGCCGGCAGCGGAGCAAGGAGCTTGGGGCTCACCATCACCGGCTCGGGCAGGCGCTCGAGTCCACGGGCGACGCTGAAGGTGCCTTGGCTGCGTACGACGCTGCCTTCAAGATCGACCTGAGCAACGTCAGTATCCTGCGCGACCTCGGGAAGCTGACACACGCCCAGGGCGATCTCGATCGTGCCCAAAAGAGCTTCCGGGCTCTCCTTCTTCAAAAGCTCGAGCCGTCGTCCGGGATTCAGAAGGCTGACGTCTACTACTACCTCGGCGATATTGCCGCTCGCCAAGGCGACAAGCGCAAAGCGATCGCGATGCTGGAGCGAGCGCTTGCCGAGAATGCGGGCCACGACCAGGCTTCGCAGCTACTCGCTCAGCTGAAGGGTTGAACCATGGTGACAGGCAAGGTCTGCATCGACGGGAACATCGTCGATAGCGCGGAAGCGCGCGTGCCGGTGCTCGATCGGGGCTTCCTCTACGGGGACAGCGTGTTCGAGGTGTATCGGACCTACAGTGGTGTTCCGTTTGCCGAAAAGGAGCATCTCGAGCGGCTGGGCCGGTCGGCGGACCGTCTGATGATTCCTATGCCGGCGTCGATCGATGTGCTTGCGGCCGAGGTGCACGCCACGCTCGCGGAAGCAGGAGAGGGCGAGTGGTATATCCGCGTCGTGGTCACCCGCGGGACAGGGCCGCTCACCTACGACCCGACAACCGCGAGCTCTCCGTTGCGGGTGATCATCGTGGCTCCGATCGCGCCGCACCCCGAAGAGCTCTACGAGCATGGCGCGGCCGTCGTACTGCTCAACGCTTCGCGGCCCACCGACGACCCGCGCGCGGCGGGCGCCAAGGCATCGAACTACCTTGCCAACCTGCTCGCGGTGCACGAAGCGAAACAGAAGGGTGCCCAGGAAGCGATCGTCCTCGGACGCCGGGGCCAGCTTCTCGAGGGCGCATCGAGCAACCTCTTCATCGTGAAGGATGGGGTCGTTCGAACCCCGGAACCCGAGCCAGGAATTCTGGTTGGCATCACTCGGGCAACGGTGCTGGAGGTCTGCGCATCGGAAGGACTGCCTGTAGACGAGACCGAGCTCCTGCCAGAGGACCTCTACGACGCCGACGAGGCTTTCATCACGAGCAGCATTCGGGAGGTCATGCCGGTCGTCCGTGCGGATGGCCGTGTGATCGGCGACGGAAAGCCGGGTCCAGTGACCGCGAGGCTCCGCGAGGGCTATCTCCGGGCAGTTGCGGTCGGGACCAAGGCGGGTGTTTGACCGCTGGGGGCGGGCGCAGTAAAGGCAGCCGACGTATTTCCCGGAAGGCCTTCGGCCTCGGTTTGTCCCGCCCCATCACCCCCGCACTATCTCCTATGTCGGATACCAGCAAGACAAGGGCACGGCGGCGCCGGAAGAAGGCCGCTCAGGGCCAAGACCGCAAGAAGAAGCTCGAGAAGGACGGGAGCACCCCGAGATTCCCGCTCGACCCCGCTCCGGACTCAAAGAAAAACTGATCCGCACACTAAACAGCGTCAGATAGGTTTCGAGGCATTCTGTGAGGCGGTCTCGGTGGCGAGGAGCCCGCGGAGCCTACGCTATGTAGGTGAGCAGGCACCGCAGACAGCGAGGCCGGATCGCGGGATGGATCGGAAGCTAGGTGATGCTGTTTAATGCAGGGTGTGGGATTCGCCGTCATGCTCGACCAGCGGCACCTCGGTGTCCGTTACGACGTCAGTCTTGTCGGTTTTGGGCTCGGGCGGCGGCGGAGGTTGCGTCGACAGCCTCTCGAGCTCCTCGCGATGGCCCATTTGCTGAAGCTTGAGATGATGGTAGCGGCGCCTGCGGCGATACGCGATCACCACCAAGATTGCGGCGAGGACCCAGATCGTCGTGCCTCCGAGTAGAGCCGGAACGACGCGGTATCGAGTGCGCAGGCTTTCGCGCCACTCGCGCTCGAGTCCGATGCTGGTCCAGCCATAGGCGTTCGAGAGCGCGGTGTCGAAGGTGTCGCCCGCGCGGATCGCCTGGATCAACCGATGAAAGCGCCGCTCGTCGTTGGCGGTGCGGCGCAGGAACCCGACGATGTCCGCGCTCTGTGCGTACGCCACGTTGACGTCGTGGGGTCGGTTCGGGAATCGGGCGGATAGCTCCGACAGACGCAACATCGAGCGCTGGGCGGCGGCGCGCAGCAACGATTGCATGCGAGGCAGGAGGCGGACCTCGGATTGGTGGATGGCAACGCCCTCGCTAAACCAGCGCGGGACATCGCGCCCGCCGACGGCGCGGTAGAGAGCGATGTGAGAGAGCTCGTGCACGAGCACGACTTCGAGATCCGGAGGCTGCCACGTGTTCGGCGCCGACATGGTGAGTAAGATCAGGCCCCAGCGCGGGTACGCGACACCGCTCGCGTAGTCGGGAGGCGGATGCCCAATAGGCGCGAGCGCACGCATCTCACGTGGGTTTCGCGCGACCCGGATGGTCAGGTGATCATCGATGACGACCCCGAAGTCACTCGCAACGTCGCCCCAGTGCTCCGCCACACTCTCGATCAACGGGACCACCCGATCTCGCTCGGAGACCGGAAAAGTCCACGTGACGGGACCTGTTTGTTCGGTTCCGTAGCCACTCGGCGGCGTTGGCAGAGGCGCCTCGAAAGGCCCCTGAGCCGCTGCGACGGTCGCGAAGAGGGTGGCCGCGACCAAACACAGAATCGCCCCAAGACCGGGTCGTTCTCGTCTATTCGTCACCAGGCCTAAATCTTAGCAGGGGTGGTCCGGGGTCGTTAGTGCGACGACTGTCAACTATGAGGTAGGTTACACCCGCAGCGAGAAGAGCCCCGACCACGAAGTAGGGCCAAGC